>DAOTXA010000001.1:0-4616 GCA_034435595.1 Anaerolineae bacterium
CGATAGTATGCGTTTCGTGTGCGATCTCTCTGCGCGGGTGTGGTTTGATAGCGGCAATGTACTCACAACCAATCGTCTAAGGAGACGCAACACCATGAATCGCATATCACGTTTGATTATATTGTTTATCCTTGTCACCGCCCTCGCCGGAGTCGTAGCCGCTGCGCAGAACACCAGCGACACCTTATCGCCGACCAACTTCCAGATCGCCGAGGACGGCTCGCGCTTTAGTTTTGACGAGGCTCCTGTGTTCGACGATGGAATGCCTGCTTATGGGTCGGCCTTCATCACGCAGGGGTATATCTACGAAGCGGGCACGCTGGACGGTACCAACGGCGTCCTTGAAGACGGTTCGCCGGAATTCCCTGATGCCGTGATCGGCACATGGACCTGCTTCGGCTATATGATCGGCGACGGCATGTACACTGAATCTGGCGCGTGGGTTGTTTCTACGCAAATGTACGAATTCGACGAGGATCACGGAGGCGATATGATTATCACGCAGGGCATGGAATGGGCCGACATCGGCGTCGAAGGCGTGCGTGCCATTAGCGGCGGCACGGGCGAGTTTGCCACCGCTCGCGGCGAGCAGAAGCAAATCCTGCTCGGCTTCAGCGAAGCAACGCAGGGCGTCGTCCTTGACGTAACAATTGAGGCCGTCATCCAGTAACGTGATTCTCTGCATATCCATCGTATTGTGTGGACCCCGGTCATATAGACCGGGGTTTTATGGTTATTCGCCTACCGGCTGCTGGTGTTCCTGCGCTTCAAATTCGCGCAAACGTTCCATTTGTCCCGGCAGAATACGCACAAACGGGCGTGCAGATTCGATCTGTTCGACGGCGGCATCCAACGTCATACCCGTACTTATCAGATAGGCAGCCACCATTGCCGGGGAACGCCCGACACCGCTGCCACAGTGTACGTAGACGATCCCGTCATTGGCGATGGCTTCCTGCATAAAGCGCACGCCATCCGCCAGTTGTTCGAGTGTGGGCGGGGTGTTGTCTATGACCGGAAGATAGCAGTAATCCTCGAAGGTCAGCCCGTATTTTTCGTCATCGAATTCGGCACGCATATTGACCGATGCGGTCACGCCGATCTGTTCCAGCGTCTCCAGCCCAAAGCGCCCGTACTGCGGACCGAGATACACCTGTTCTGTGACTGCACTGAATCCAAGTGCGAGGCGTCCCGTCAACCATGCAAGGCCGACCGTCCGAAACCACTGAAAGGTAGTGGTGGGTCCTTGCGAAATTAGCCGCCGTGAGAAGGCACGCAGGAACTGGTAGATCGCCACGAAGGGCATAACGAAAATGCGAAAGAGGGCGAATAATGGTGCGAACATCGGGCTAAACTCCTACGTCTATGATGGCATCTGTGGATTTGTCGGTATTTGCGCTCGGCGGCACGATCACCTCGACTGCCTGCGGCATAACACGAATATCGACCGGGGCGCGTCCAAAGTCCTCGCCGTCAAGGGTGACGGTGGACGGCCCGTCAATTTCTACGCGGATTTTTTGCCCGCGCCAGTGGTTCGGATAGTTATCCAGGTCGGCCTCTAGCGAACTGTTGATCATGGCGGTGACGGCATCAAAGCGTGTATCCAGCACAAACACGTCGAATTCACCGTCATCGGGTGTGACCTGCGGCGCGAAGACGAAGTTGGCGCTTCCGCCTACAGTGGCAGAGTTGGTTACCATGCAGCTAACCCCCTCAACGTCGATCGGGTCGCCATCGTCAATGATCAGCCGGAAGTTGATGGAGTCGCTTTCTGCCAGTGAGCGCAATCCCGCCATCAGATAGGCGAAGTTGCCAAAGTTCCGTTTGAGGTCAGAGGTAGCCTCGGCAAGGATGCGATTTTGCAGCCCCATGCTCGACCGCAGCAGAAAATAGCCGGTTTTTTCGGGCGCGTCTTCGCACACGGCCTCGCCCACGTCGATTTTGCGGCGGGCGTGGTCCCCGGTGACAAGGCGAATGGCGTCGTCTAACGAAGTAGGGATGCCAAGCTCACAGGCAAGGGCATTGCCTGTTCCGCCATGCAGAATTGCCAGCGGTGTATCTGTCCCCATCAGGCCGTTGACGACACTTTTGACAGTTCCATCCCCGCCATAAGCGACGACAACATCGGCCCCATCCTCGGCGGCTGCGCGGGCGAGATCGGCGGCGGCATTGTGCTGCGTGGTGACACTAACCGACCAGTCTACGCCGGATTCATGCAGGGCGGGGTTGATGATGGGCAAGATTGGCTCCGGTTGACCGGATGCCGGATTAACGATTACGTGAATGCGTTCAAAGGTCATAATTCCTCTCAAATCAGCGTACAGGTAAAATCACATAGCGTAGTATACTGATTTGACATTAGCGCTGAACGAGCCAGTTGACCCACTCTACTGACCCGTATCGACCGCAACTTGCCCGATGCTGCCCCAATTTGCAGATTTGCACCAATCAGTTGACTCTACCCGCAAAAGCGGGTATGCTGTTGTCTGGAAATAGTCAATAACCTCTCCGCACTAACGGAAGGAGCAGTGAATGTTTAACCTCACTCCCAATGGCATTACCTATGGAATGCTGCCTAATAAGGCGCAGGGTACGCGCTTCCGTTAGAACTCGTCGTTATCGTCTGCCAACCGCATACGAGACGGACCGCAGTCATCACGGAAGCACCGTATTCAGTGCTGCCCGCTTGTGGCTGTTTTGTAGTTCCCGCTCGGCGAATGCGACCGGAAGGCGACACAAAACCGGGGAAAACGTGCGTGTTTGACGCGCTTCCCTGACGGACGACGACTGTCCAGAACTCGACAGCCACAAGCAACCGCTTGTGGCTTTTTTGTTGCCACCACACACCACAAGATCGAGAACCGGACAGAATCGACATGACGACGACTTTCAACCAGCACAGCGACGACGCTCACTACGCCCACCTCGAATCGGTGGCGCGGGATGCCCTGCGCGGCTTCGGCCTGCCTGGGGATGCGAGTCTGCGGCTGCTCAACGCCGTGAACAACGCCGTTTACCGCGTCGAATATGATGGCGATGCTTATGCGCTTCGCCTGAGCCGCGACGAACATGTGCCGCTGGCGTGGCGTGCGTCTGAGGGCGAATGGCTGCGGATTCTGGCGGATGCAGGGCTGCGCGTGCCGGAACCAGTCGGCGAATTCTATGCGGCGGATGTAGCAGAGTCAAATTGGGGTGCAAGTCTGTTCCGCTGGTTGGACGGCGAATCGCTTATGATCAACGCCTATACGCCGAAAACGCTGCACGCGCTGGGCGTGTTCGCCGCGAAGATGCACAACGTCGCCGCATCTGCCACTTTGCCCGCCGGATTTTCCCGACCTCGCCTCGATTGGGGCGGCTTGTTCGGCAAGGTCGCGGGGGATGGCACGCCGTCGCAGTATGCCAGCGATAACGAGGACAAACTGTTCTCGGATGCGCAACGGGCTACACTGCACGCCGTCGGCGAGCGCGTGCGCCAGACACTCGACTCGCTGCGGTCAGATACCGGCCTCATCCACGCTGATTTGATCGCCAAGAACATCCTGTTTGATGCAGGCGGGCGTATCGGCGTAATCGATTTTGACGAGTGTGCGTTTGGGACCTTCCTTTACGATCTGACGCCGTCGTTGTGGCTGACACGCGATGAAGCGGGCTATCTCGATCACCGGGCGGCACTGTGGGATGGCTATACGTCGATTCGTCCGCAGCCAGATGGTTACATCAATCACCTTGAGGCGCTGGTCGCCGCCAGACACGCGGCCTCGTGTCGCTGGCTGGCGAAAAACGCGGATAACCCCGCGCTCAGGGGACGCGTGGTCGATGTGCTGGACTATCGCTTTGATGAGATGCGGGCGTTTCTCGATACGGGAACACTGACGACTGAGCGCGAATAACTGACACCTGTTCTAAAGATGACATTTGATGTCAGGAATGCGGAGATAGAGTAAATGAGCGACACCAACAATCCCACCCCGACGGGGGATAATCACGAGAACGCAATGGCGCGGGGCGAACATAGTCAGGACACTGTGCCGCCACCGGAACACGACTCAACGCGAAAAGAAGCAAAAAATAGGGATGAATAAACGGTTATGTCAGCGCAAATCGTAAACATTGCGGAACTTCAGGAACGTTATAGCGGCACTTACGAATTCAACGCCACCAGCGAGCCGGACGCGGACTATCGCAAGTATCTGGCACGCCGCCTGGGGGATGCAATCCCGCTGGGTGTGGGCAAGCATCCGGGCGACGCCCTGCCGCTGGATATTAGCCTCGATGATATGGACGGCGATGTCGTGGCGGGTATCAGCGCGGTGACGGTGCGCGGTGTGCTGTCGATGGACTATCTGTGGGTGGATGCACCCATGCGCGATCAGGGCATCGGTCGCCGTCTGGTGCAAATGGCGGAAGAAGAAGCACGCGCCCGCTTCTGCAATCAGGCACGTATCGCCGTCACACAGACGAGCGTCGCCTTCTTCACCGGATTGGGTTATACGATCACGGGTGTCGTCCAACAGTTGACGCTGGACCGCTCTGGCCCTGCTCGCCAGTCAATCTACTGGTTGAGCAAAGAGTTGTTCTAGGGCGTTGCGACCGACTATACATCAGCGCAGGGCGGC
>DAOTXA010000002.1:0-2616 GCA_034435595.1 Anaerolineae bacterium
GGGTAGCATGATTATTTACGGTCAGGTTCAGGGAATTCTCGGCCCTTCGTGTCAAATGGATTAGGTAAGTACCAGTTTTCAATTTTTCGCTTGACTAGCGGATGTTCTTCGCGGTCCCGAAATTCACGATATGCCGCTTTGATTTTCTGTTCTTCACTCGTTGGAAAACGATACCAGAAAAATAGTATTCTTCCGGTTGCAATCCGCACCAAATGGCTTGGATGTGCTAATAGACGAATGTAAACGTCGAGTCCTTTTGCAATGGCGATGCCAGTTTCAAGCATCAACCTTCCGCGTTCAGTGCGAATAGGTACTTCTGAATCTGGCTCAGATAGTTCAAACATTCCATCAAATAACCACAAGATATAGTGCTTGTCTTCAAGTTCATTAATTTCAAGAAGTTCTATCAAAAAGGGGGCAATGATGGGAGCTGCGGGGGGAATAGTCAACATCCGAATACAATAAGTCTTTAAGACCTCGATATCCGGCCCTACGCTCCTCTGTATCGCTAGACATGAGCATTTTGATGAACTTCGGTACATCCTTTGCAGTTCCACTTTCATGAGCATCTGGGTAGCTTTCCCAGTCGATGCTCATCAATCGATCTAGCATATGCACTCCAATCTGCTCCGCGTTACGCATCAGGGAACAGGGCGCGGACGGGTAACGTGAATTCCGGCAGAACCGCGCCGCCGTCGAGGGTGTCGTCCATTGTCGCCGTGACGATATTCAGGTTACCGCCGTCATCCAACGTGCAGACCTCTACCCGTTGGTCCGCGATATAGACCAGCCACACAAGGCGCGTGTTCTTCTGTAGATAGTACAGGGCTTTCTCGCGCATCTGGTGGGGGCGGTCTGCTGGCGATTGAATCTCTACAGCCAGATCAGGCATCTGCGCTACCGCACCGGAATCCACAGGCGGCGCGTCACTCAAACGCAGTGATACATCTGGTAGACGACTGTTGTATTGATCGCCGGGGGCTTCGTGGCGCACTTCCACACCGACATGCGCTTTAATCCCACGCGGCAGGATAAACGCCAGTAGAAAATGCGCGATCAATGCCGCGAGTTTGCCATGCGCTTCAGTCGGCACTTTTTCGATCACCTCACCGTGTATCAGTTCGAGTAAGCTGCCGCTATTGTCTGACTTTCTGAGCAATTGCCGAAAGTCGCTGGCGGTCGTGACGTGTGGTTTCGCCAGAGCCATAGGTACGTTTCCTTGTGTTTGCGGATTGATTAGATTATAGCATGGTGGGCTTTTCGCAGATGGGTGTGGTGTCTCCCGATATGCGTTTTTTAAGAATCAGGGGTTATGCGCTAAACTTTGTGTAATAGATTGACTTGTTTTCTCAGATAAAGGCTCAGTTTCTTTCATACAAATTGTGATTGGACATAACAATGATGAATACATTGCAGCAATGGCGATCCAATGACCTTCCAAATCCAGTAAAACTGGTCTATTTGGTGTTGATGGCAAATGCAGTCCCCGCCTTCTTCATCCTGATGTTCTTCCCTGATCGTACCGACACGCTTTTTGTCTGGACCATTCGCCCGGAGATCAACGCGCACCTGATCGGCATCATGTATAGCAATGCCCTGCTGATTATCGCGTTTGGCATCACGCGGACCACGTGGGGGCAGGTGCGTATCACGCTGGTGGTCATCACCCTGTTCTCGATTCTCGCAACGCTGTTGACCTTCGTTTACCTGAAGCCGTTTCTGGCGCATCCATGGTTTCATCTGGTGTACTGGCTGACGATGTACTTCATTCTGTTCTTCTACGCGCCCTATGTCTTTGTCACGCACGAGAGACAATATGGCGGGCGTTTAGCGGTGCAGGTGCCGCTGAATCTTATGACGCGGTTCCTGACCGTAATTTTGCTGCTGGTGAGTGCGATGTGTGCCCTTGCGCTGCTGTTTGACATGGATACGGTCAACGAGCTTTTGCCGTGGACTGTGCCGCCTCTTGTCGGCGGGTTGATTGGTGTGCTTTTGACCACGCATACCGCCGCCTATGCGTGGGCGTTGTGGGATGGCGATTGGCTGAGGACGCGCCCGATCTACTGGCAACTGCCGCCGACCGGGATTTTGCTCATCCTGCTGCCACTCGCGCATAACAGTGCGCTGGAACCGGACTCGGACGCGGCGCTGGCGGTGTATTGTGTGGCGATTGGACTGGCTGTGCTGGCAAGCGTCGTGATCATGCTAACCTATCGAAATGTCGAATAGAAACTCACCCATGACGATGTTGAAAAGGGCAATGCAGCCGCCCATCCAGCTTGATGTCGCTGGATTGTTCCTTGCCGGGCTGATCAATACCTTTCTGGCTTCGTTCGTCGCCGGGGTGATCCTGATGCCCGGCACGATGACCGGGCAGCCGGATATTCCGCTGCGTATGGATTGGATCGCCGGGCATACGATGCAGTGGCAGGCCGGGTGGTTTTTCTGGTTTGCGGTCACGCTGAGTTTTTCATGGAGCTATTATGCGCTCGGTCGTCACCTCGACAAAACCCGGCGGTGGAGCGATCTGGCAATTGGCCTGGCCCTGATTGCCGCGGCAATTGATATCGTGGGCGTGCTTGTCAATCTGGTCGTTCTGCCAGAACTTGCCGGAGA
>DAOTXA010000003.1:0-14216 GCA_034435595.1 Anaerolineae bacterium
GCCTTCCAAGCCCGATTAATGGACAACCGTTCGAAACCGTCATGACCGGAGACGCTCTGGAAGCCGCACGTGCCGAATTCCAGCAGACTCAGTGGGTTATCCGCTTCGAGCTGACGGGAGAAGGCGCAGACATCTTCGGCCCGTTCACATCGCAGCGCGTAGGTCAGCCTCTGGCAATTGTCCTTGATGGAGTCGTACTCTCCGCACCGACCATTCAAGACGTGCTAACAACGGGTGGCGTCATCTCCGGGGCATTTACCGAAGACGAAGCGAAACAATTGGCTCTTCAATTGCGTGCGGGTTCGCTGGCAATCCCCCTACGTGTTGAAACGGCTGAAACTGTCGGTGCCACACTGGGTCAAGAATCAGTCGAACTCAGTATCCGTGCCGGGATCGTGGGCGTCATCGTGGTGTTAACATTCATGTTTGTTTACTATCGCATCCCCGGCGTTGCCGCAGACTTTGCGCTGATTGTGTTCATCTTGCTCAATCTAGCCGCATTTAAATTGATCCCAGTAACGCTCACGTTACCAGCAATCGCGGGTTTCTTGATATCAATTGGTACTGCTGTAGACGGAAATATCCTCATCTTCGAGCGTTTGAAGGAAGAGTTACGAAACGGACAGAATCTGGAAAACGCATTGGATGCGGGCTTTGATCGCGCATGGACATCCATCCGTGACTCCAATCTTTCGACCATCATCATCTGTGGTATTCTTTTCCTTTTCGGTCAAACACCCGGAGCAAGCATTGTTAGTGGGTTTGCGATCACACTGGCGCTTGGTTTGATCTTGAACTTATTTACCGCAGTGCTGGTCACGCGCACATTCTTGTATGTCATTATTCACAATACCAGACAGCCGATTGTAAACAATCGACGTTTACTGCTTGGTATCTAGGAGAGGAATCGAATGTTTAATCTGGTTGAACGTCGCGCCTGGTACTTCATCTTCTCCGGCCTAGTCATCGGGCTAGGTATTATTGTCATGATCTACTCTACAATGAATGAGGGTAGCCCCTGGCGTTTGAGCATCGACTTTCAGGGCGGCAGCATCTATGAGTTGAAATTCGATGACGCAGGCATCAATGAGTCAAATATGCGTGATGTATTCTCCGCGTTTGGCGAAGACAACATTATTGTTCAGCAAATTGGTGCTGAAGAAGAATATCGATGGTCAGTACGTGCCGGGTTCGAAGATCAGGAAACCAGCACAAATATTTTGAACGCATTGGATGAACTCGCGCCGCTTGATCGTGACAGCCTCAGAGTTGAAAGCGTATCCGAGACGGTTGGCAGTGAGGTTACCCGTGCGGCATTTATCGCAGTTGGAGTTGCGGCGCTAGTCATTACGGGCTTCATCGTGATTGCCTTCCGACAGGTTCCAAACGCCATTCGCTACGGCCTCTGCGCAATCGCGGCGATGGTCCACGACGTTCTGGTCGTTATGGGTATGATGTCACTCATGGGGCTGGTACTCGGCTGGGAAATTGACGCACTCTTCCTAACCGCTGTATTAACCGTTGTTGGCTTCTCTGTGCAGGACTCCATTGTTGTATTCGACCGCATCCGCGAGAACATCCCTAAGCATATTGGCGAACCCTACGAAACCATTGTCAATCGCAGCATCTGGGAAACTATCCACCGCTCTCTCGCTACACAGTTGAATGCGTTCTTTATCATGATCGCCATTCTGCTATTTGGCGGTGAAACAATCAAGCAGTTCATCGCTATCCTGTTTATCGGTCTGCTGAGTGGAACTTATTCGTCTATCTTCACTGCCGTGCCGCTTCTGGTTGCATGGGAAAAAGGTGAGATTCCCTTACTACCCGGTGATGAAAACATTTCAGAAGCTACCGCATAACTCAGTACCCGACTTATACATAAAGCGCCTTGCATTCAGTATTACAAGGCGCTTTATGTAATCACTCTAGAATTGTGGTTTATACACTGGCGACTGGAACGGTAAAGAAAAAGGTCGTACCAACATCTTCTTCACTTTCCAGCGAGATCGTGCCACCATGTGCTTCAATAATGTGCTTGGTGATAACCAGACCCAGGCCAGTTCCAGTCTCCCGCGCCGCACTACCTTTAACCCGGAAGAATTTCTGAAACATGTTCTTCTGGTCTTCCTTGGAAATACCGAGACCTGTATCAGCAACAGAGACGCTGACCATCGTTCGATCGTATTCATTGGTCAACATCATTCGAAGATCAACGCGCCCGTCTTTGCGATTGTACTTAATGGCGTTTGTCAACAAATTTAGCAATACTTGCTTTACCTTGCCCCTATCGGCCTCAACCATACACGGAGCTTCATCCGTACTGATCGTGATCCCCTTCTCAGCAGCCTGGGGAGCTACAACTTCTGCACTCTCTTTTAGCAATACTGGTAGGGAGAACTGCTCGATTTCAAGACGTGTACGTCCCGATTCCATCTGGGCGAGATCGAGAAAGTCTGTCGTTAGCCGCATCAAACGATGTGTTTCACCTTGCATAGTAAGGATCATCTCTTCGCGTCGATCTTCAGGTAGATCAGGTCTCAGAAGCAGCGATGTGCTAGCACGCAGTGCCAACAGAGGCGTGCGGAGTTCGTGGACCATCTCAGCAATAAAGTCACTCTGTCGAAATAAACGTGCATTTTCGATTGCGACCGCTGCCTGACTTGCGAGGATCGTCAGCGTATTGATATCCGTCTCGGTAAATTTAACACCGCCGATCTTGTTGACCGCTTCCAACACGCCGATGACCCTATCATGTGTCTTCATCGGAACGCCTAGAATATTCTGCGTCTGAAATCCGCTGGCTTCATCCACATTCTGGAAGTGACTTGGCTCCTGCGCAACATCTTGAATCACACGAGGTTCACCGTGCGTAGCAATCCACCCGGCGATGCTACCCTCCATCGGGACGATGATCTCTTCCATCGTGTTAGGGTTTTGATTCGTCGTTATCTCGAAGCGAAGCTCACCTGTTGAGGGTTCAATTAGCAGGATGGATGCTTCGGCACAATCAATCAACTCCGTCGCGGCAGATATAATCTGCCGCAGCAAGGTCATATGATCGAATGTGGAATTTAGTTGTCGACTAATCTCGATCAATCGCTCGTAGTGCGTAATGACCTTTGCCTTAGGCCATTCCATGGTGTCCGTTGCTGTCATGCAGATTTCTCCATTCGCCGGACAATCTCTGGCATAATTTCGGCAGCACGTCCCCGCAGCACAACATCCGCATAGCGATCCGCCGGGGTCGCTTCAAGGTTTATGATAATCAATTTTGCACCATTACGAAAAGCAATTAGAGGCAATTCAGATGCTGGCTCTACCGATAGAGAAGATCCAATAACAAGCATAACAGTCGCGCGTCTAGCAGCATCTTGGGCTGCCAGCAATGTACGTATTGGCAACTGCTCACCAAAGAGAATGATATTCGGCTTTAGTACGCCTCCACATTTTTCGCAACGTGGCACATGCCCATTTTCACTAAAAATCTCCATACGGCGCTCTGCATTAACTTCATGATAACAGTGAATACAAGTAGCACGACGCATATGCCCATGCAATTCGTATACCAGTCTGCTACCAGCACGTTTATGTAAATTATCAATATTTTGTGTAATCACCGCACGAAGCTGATCGCATCGCTCCATTTCGGCCAGCGCTATATGAGTCGGGTTTGGCTCTGCATTTAATGTTAAAGAGGCAAGCGGCTTTACCCAATCATAAAAAGCCTTTGGATTTGACTTGAAACCATAAATACTGGCAACTTGCATCGGATCAACAGTATCCCACAACCCTGACTCTCGGCTACGAAAGTCAGGAATACCTGATTCTGTGCTAATTCCCGCTCCAGTAAACGCAACCGTATACGCAGAATGCGACAATAGACTTGCCGCATGAGACAATCGTTGCACGCTTGTTTCAGTAATCATATGCGATATTTGCCTGTAAAACGTTCTATATTCTTATAAGTCAGCTGGTTACATTGTCACTGATGAGGTGAGCCAATTTTCGCACCTGGCTGGAAAAAATCGAGTCAGAATCGACAGATAGCATTGGTTCACCCGCCGCGATCGCACGCATCGCCAAATCAGGCACTGCAGCAATCATCGCACTAATCTCTGAATTCAATGTTGATTCTATGGATTGCCACGAAAAGTTGGCATTATGTCTACCTGCATAGCGACTCATAATTGTCACGTGAAAACGACTGACGATCCCGGCATCGGCGTTCATATCGAGCATTGCTTTCGCGAGATACAGTCCCATAGCGGTCGGCTCAACAAGCAAAATAACTCGATCCATAGCATCGATCAATCGCTGGACAGTTTGTGTATATTGGTTACCAAGGTCGACGATCACAGGCGAGCCAAGTCGACGCAGGCCCGAAATTACAGCCTGCGCTGCTTCCGGTCGAATATTCATTTGCGCTTCGCCTGGCAGCGCCGACGCCATAAGCAAACGCAAGCCATCTTCGTGCGCATGGAGTTCCCGTGCGAGGAACTCAGGTGTTAACTCACCAGTAGGATTACCTAATACGCTCGCCATTGACCCGGAGTTTTCCATACCGAGCATCAAGCCTAACGTGCTTGCCCCCAAACGGAAATCCGCGACTATAGGCCGCTCACCTGCTTCTCGATATGCTGAGGCCAAATTCAACGCCAGCGTCGTCGCGCCGATACCACCCTTTACTCCATAGACACCGATAACAGTACCAGCAGACGTAGACGTTGCTTCCTGACGCGGCACTGATTGCAGTATCGCCTGTATGCGCGAAGCTAATTCTGCAGGATGTGTGGGTTTTGTCAAATAATCATCTGCGCCAGCTTCAAAACCCGCCACTTTATCATCGATCAGGGTCTTCGCTGTAAACATGATGATTGGAATATGTTTTGTACCAGGGTTTGTGCGCAAACGGCGACATACTTCATAGCCGTTCATATCGGGCATCATTACGTCAAGAATCACGAGATCAGGTTGATCACCCGCAATCTTAGTTAGTGCTTGACCACCCGTGCTTGCCGCACTTACCTCATAACCTTGACGTTGCAGCATCAGGCCAATGAGTTTTAGGTTGTCCATGTCATCATCGACGATCAGAATTTTATGTGGCATGGTGTTTGTGGAATGTAACAAGTAGGTTACACGAAGTCTAGCACGAAAGCCATAGGGGTGCAAGCACATACATGTGCGGTATACTTAGTTAATTCTCCAATCGTTAAGTATGGATCAAAATCGCCCATGGGATCAGTGCGCTATGAAACCTACTATGCCGGATCATTTTTAGTAGATCGTTTGTGGAAATCTGGAGTGATGGCTCGTATGGAGCATGATGGAGGCGACATCATACTCTTTGAGTTGACTAACGGCAAGCGCATTAGCATTCACCTGATTGAGAGTGCAATTCCCCTATATGAAATTCGTAAAATACTCACAGATAATGCTGTAAAACACATTCATACCATGTTTGTTCTATGGGCAAATATGATGCTGCCAGCAGACGGTCAAGCCTATCTTCCAGAAGACTGGATGCAAGCCTTGTATGTTCTTAATGGTGACTGCATTTACGGTTACGAGTATTTCGGGTCTGAAGTGTTCGTATTTCCAGTGTACTTTCGAGGGTCCGGTGCGATCCGCCAGATTGAATACGGCACAACGGTACGACCTAAAACCATCAAGGGTAGACTCATCGAAACCAGATTGCCTGGTTTCATCGGGGAGTGGAAAGTCGCTTATTTCGACGAACGATCGGACTTTACAAAAGCGGCAACCAATTACAAAAAGTTATCCGAGTACTATGCAGAACTTGGCGTGGCATTTTCTGACGATGTGACAACCATCAAGAAAGCCTATCGCCTTTTAGCCAGACGCTATCATCCAGATGCGAATCCGTCTGCGGGTGCAACCGAAAAGATGCAGCGAATAAATGAGGCATACCGCAAGATACAAGCGGAATTTGACACAGAGTAACACTCCTAAAACCGCACTGTATTGACGCCCATATTTTTGCCGTGTTATACTTCGCTTCATCAACTAAATATCTCAAGACAATGATCAGGAAAAGTACGTGTTTTTCGCTACGTTAGAGAATATGGGCCATAGGCTGAAAGCCCATTCGTAGCCGACACTGAAGGTCACCTGTGAGTCGTTGATCCGAATAGAAGCAATAAGATCAACCGGGTACGCCCGTTATCGCGTATCGAGTGTTATGCTGTTGAGTCGCAGCATGAAATCAAGGTGGTACCGCGAAAGCTGCCCTTTCGTCCTTGTGTGACGAAGGGGTTTTTTATTTTGTGTCATTTAGCATCTAATATCGCAGGTGAATTTCAGGAAGTCAGCATGGCAATTACCAACGATACCAGCTCATTCTATGACTCTATCGCAGCGTATTACACATATTTCTACCGTGATTGGGAAACTCAGCTTGAACGAGAGGGACTTGGTCTACGTGCAATGTTTCGCAACAAAGGGATCAACCGAGTCCTTGATGCATCTTGTGGAGCAGGGACACAATCTGTCGCACTCGCAAAACTTGGATTTGACGTAGTCGCAGCTGATCCAAGCCCGGGCATGATTAAGCGAGCTATCAGCATAGCAGAGCAGCACAAAATTACGGAGAAAATCACTTTCGAACGCTGTGACTTTCTCAGTCTACCGGATGTTGTCGAAGGCCCATTCGATGCAGTGGTAAGTAAGGGCAATTCATTGCCACATCTACTACTAGACGAAGAAATCGAATTGGCACTCACCATCTTTTACGATTTATTACGTCCTGGCGGACTCGCAGTGATCGGAATGCGTGACTTTGGGGCGTTCATGGAAGATCGACCACGGTTTCTTCCAGGCTTCATCAAGGAGACAGCAAATGAGCATGAACTTATCACCTTCGACATCTGGGAATGGGAAGAAGGCCCACCGATTATTGCGACACAGAATCTATTCATTGTAGAGGGGCACGGTGAAAAGTATCAGACCATTAAACGCTCTGTAACCTTTCGACCATTGTCCACCGATGAGGTTAAAGTCGTTCTGCTCGAAGCCGGCTTTGAGGACATTACTGATCAGCCTGACCGAACCGAGCGCGTACTCGTTGCACGCAAACCTATCAGCGCGGCGCGCTGAAATCACAGAGAAAACATCCATCAATCCACTTAAGCGAGAGGATCGAAAACAATGACCATCAAAAAGCGTGAGATGCCCCGCAATTTCGACTTCGCAGAGGCGGAGAGTAGATTGTACGCATTCTGGGAGAGTAATGGCTGGTTTAAACCAGAGATCGCCGCAGAAGATGCGGAACCATTCGTAATCAGCATGCCTCCCCCTAATGTTACCGGAGCACTGCATGTTGGACATGCACTGTTCACAACGCTAGAAGACCTGATGATTCGCTATGAAAGAATGCGCGGCAAAGCAGCGCTCTGGGTTCCAGGCACAGACCACGCGGGAATCGCAACTCAGCTACAAGTCGAGAAGATGTTGCTCGACGAGGGAACGAGCCGCGAGGGAGTCGGACGTGAAGAATTCTTGGCAAGAACATGGGATTGGAAAAACAAATACGGCGGCACCATTACCAAGCAACTTCGTCGCATGGGTGCGAGTTGCGACTGGGATCGTGAACGATTCACACTGGATGAAGGGTTATCGAATGCTGTGCGCGAAGTATTTGTCACCCTATACGAACAGGGACTCATTTATCGTGGGCCACGACTGGTGAATTGGTCACCAGGCTTACAAACTGCTGTGTCTGATCTTGAGGTCGATCGTGAAGAGGAGAACGGCAAACTCTACTACTTCAATTATCCTGTCGAAGGCGGTGAACACATCCCGGTGGCGACGACGCGGCCTGAAACAATCCTTGGAGATACTGCCGTCGCCGTTCACCCGGAGGATGAGCGCTACAAGCATCTAATTGGTAAGAAAGCGCTTGTTCCAATGATCAACCGTGAAATCCCGATCATTGCTGACGAATATGTGGACCGTGAATTTGGTACTGGGGCGCTGAAGATCACGCCAGGTCACGACTTTAACGACTATGAAATCGGCCAGCGTCACAATTTACCGCTTATCAACATCATGACCCGCAAGGCCACGATGAACGAGCAAGCAGGCTCCTATGCCGACATGGATCGCTTCGATTGTCGCAAGAAACTCTGGGCAGACATGGAAGCTGCCGATATGACGATCAAAGTGGAGAACCACTTACATGTTGTGCCACGCAGCCAGCGTGGTGGAGAAGTCGTAGAACCGCTCATTAGTACACAGTGGTTCCTAAAAATCCAACCGCTGGCAGATAAAGCCATTGCCGCTGTGCGCGAAGGCAATATCAAGATTGTGCCAGAACGTTTCGAGCGCATCTATTATCATTGGATGGAAAATATTCAAGATTGGTGCATTAGTCGACAGCTTTGGTGGGGGCATCGCATTCCCGCTTGGTATCGAGAAAAAGACGGGAATCCCGAAGGTGAAATTTATGTAGGGCGCACCCCACCACCCGGTGATGGTTGGATTCCCGAAGAAGATGTGCTAGACACATGGTTCAGTAGTGGATTATGGCCTTTTAGCACGTTGGGGTGGCCTGAAGAAACTGACGACCTCGACCGATTTTATCCTACGGCAGTGATGGAAACAGGTTACGACATCCTGTTCTTCTGGATCGCACGTATGATCATGATGGGCATGTGGTTCACAGACAAACCACCGTTCCATACTGTGTACTTACATGGCCTCGTAAGAGATGCTCAGGGGCGCAAGATCAGCAAGACCCTAGGTAATGTGATTGATCCGCTAGAGCTTGTGGAAAAGTATGGCGCAGACCCGCTGCGCTTTACCCTGGTGACGAGCGGAACACCGGGTAACGATGTCAACCTCGACACCTCTCGTGTTGAGGGAGAATACCGGTTCGTCAACAAAATCTGGCAGATGACGAACTTCGTCACTAGTAATCTTGATGGTGAGATCAAAGCAGGACTGCCGCCAACAGCCGAGATGGATTTACCTGCCCGATGGATAATCAGTCGCCTCAATCGCTTAGTTGCAAGCGTCGATAATCTTTTTGGGATTTATCAATATGGCGAAGCGGGACGACAGATCCGCAGCTTTTTGTGGGATGAATTCGCAGACTGGTATATCGAAGTCAGCAAGCAGCATCTATATAGCGAAGATTCATCAGCTAGGACGATGGCCTTACGCGTGCTGGTCCATGTACTCGACACAAGCTTACGTCTCCTACATCCATTCATGCCTTTTGCTACCGAAGAATTGTGGAGCTACGTACCGCATGAAGGCGAAGCCCTGATTATCGCCGCATGGCCCACAGTCGCTGAAGCACGTTTCGATGAGGAAGCAGAAATTCAAATGGGCATATTGATGGACATGATTCGTGGAATTCGAAATGCCCGCGCAGAATACAATGTACAGCCGGGCCACAAGATCACTGCAATTCTCGACCCTGGTAGTCATCGTCAGATTTTTGAGCAACATGCGTATCTGTTCAGCCGTCTGTGCAACCTGCCAACGCTGACATTCCTCGAAGGCGGCACAGTACCTGATGAAGCCGCATCAATCGTGGTTAGCGATACTACCGCCTATCTCCCTCTTATGGGGATGATTGACCTTGACGGCGAATGTGAACGCCTGGGCAAAGAACAGGCGAAATTACAGTCTCAGATTGATCGCACAGCAGGAATGCTCAACAACAAGAACTTTGTTGATCGGGCACCCGAAAACGTAGTTCAGCGTGAGCGCGACAAACTCGCAGAACTTCAAGCCAGCATCACTCAAATCAACGAACGCCTCAAGGAACTGTGCAAAAATTAGAGCCAGGTAGCACACATAACAAACGGCCCTTTTGATGAAGGGCCGTTATCGAATCGAGTCTGTTAGAATTCTATTCGGTATTGGCAACATCGCTCAGGTCACCGGTAGCTTTATTCTTGAGGAATATCTTGCGCCCAGCCTCTTGTGCAGCTTTTCGTACTTCGTCATCAATATCGTTCTCAAATACATCACGTAACGCGTCTAACGCCGACGGATGCGCCAGCAATTCCAATTCCCGAATCGCCTTCGTTCGAATTGCGGCATTCTTATCCTGCAGGCGCTTCACATGATAATCGACGACCTTCTGGATGGTTGACGACATCGGACTGCCCTCAAATCACACTACATAATGGCTGAAAGACTTGTTTTCTAGTATATCATAGTTGAGATAAATCATCGTAAACCTTGATGCTTTATTTCTGACCCATATTGACCATGTTATAATGCGGCAAGCATACAGCATTATATCGCAGCTATATATGCACTGCACCGCGTCAGGAGCCAATTGTTGATTGAGCGCGCAGTTATTCTTACGATGGAGAGAACCGGACGCCATAGCCTCCTAACTTATAATCGCGCCCACCCGATGCTACCCGCTGTTGGTAAACCACTTGTCGCACGTGTGATGGATAGATTACATCGCATCGGAATTCGGGAGTTCACGGTTGTTGTCGGCGTCAACGAAGGCGCAGTTGCAGAATACCTTGATACGCACTGGCAAGCCGACGCAACTGTAGAATTCGTCTTACAACCGGATAACGCCGGATTACCACAGGTACTGGCTAAAATCGCAAAGGACTATGACAAGCCCTTTCTCATCTGCGGATATAACAGTTTTACACACACTCAGTTTCCAGATAGTTTATTAAAGCATTTCCGTGATTACACGAATGAACTCGTTCTTGGCGGCGCGACAACATCGCTTTCTAAATCAAAAAGTCACTACTTCGCCATAATGGACGGTCAACGTGTGCGCGACATAGTCCCAACAATGCCGACCGATCCAAATCGATTCGTGTTGACGAACCTGATGGTTTGTGGCAAATCCTTCGTCAATTACTTAAAGGAACTGCCAGAAACAAGTGTCCGTATTATGGAACAAAGCATCATGGATATTGCACGTGATTACCTTCGAGGCGGTGGTGTGGCGGTACTGACTGAAACAGCATGGATCCTCCAAATCGAGGCTGATCGCGACTTACTCACCTTAAACAAACATCTGCTAGATGAGGGGAAGGACGCTCATATTCTAAGCGAACTACCCTACACTGTGCAGATTATTCCGCCAGTCCGCATTGACCCGCAGGTCAGCGTTGGTCAAGGTGCAAAAATAGGACCGCATGTCTATCTAGAACGAGGTAGCAGCATCGGCCATGAAGTCGTTCTACGCAATGCAGTCATATTGGAGCGAGCAAAGGTCCCTGCACGCAAGAACCTATTCGATACCATAATTTCTACACGCGGCCCCGTTCCATAGGCTATTCAGCGTGTAGCTTTCCTGAGTGACATCATGCTGCGAATACGGTCTGCTATCATATCAATAGCGACCATGTTAAAGCCACCTTCGGGTATAATTACATCCGCATACCGTTTACTCGGTTCAACAAATTTGAGGTGCATGGGACGCACGGTTTCAAGATATTGTTGCACAACTGATTCGGTCGTTCGACCACGTTCGGTAATATCACGCTGTAGACGGCGAATAAATCGCAAATCTGCATCAGTATCTACGAAAATCTTGACATCGAATAACCGCCGCAATCGCTCTTCTGCAAAGATCAAAATACCTTCTACCAAGATGATCGGCTGGGCTGCAACTGGTTGGCGCTCTTGGGTGCGTCTGTGCATGTGGAAATCATAAATGGGGATTTCGACCGCCTTTCCCTCTTGCAAGTGCTTGATGTGTTCAATCATCAAGTCAGTATCGAGCGAATCAGGGTGATCAAAATTAATTGTTGCACGTTCTTCAGGACTCAGATGATCGAGTTCTTTGTAGTATGCATCATGCGGAATATACGCGATGTTATGATGACCAACTCTTTCCAGAAGAGCGTTCGATACCGTCGTCTTGCCGGAACCCGTACCGCCAGCTACTGCAATTGTAACCGGAAGCTGCTGCTTAGATGATGAATCACCACTCATAACGGTTCCCTGCTTGACATAAAAAAACCCGCAGTGCGGGTATAAGTGAAGCCACCGGTGGGATTTGAACCCACAACCTAACGCTTACGAAGCGCTCGCTCTGCCGTTGAGCTACGGTGGCATTCAGCAACAAAAAGTATAACAGGCGGCATCATCTCAAGCAAGACTAGAATTTGCGGCTTCACCGCAATTGTCACACCAAGATCGCCAGAGACTCGCATATATTTGCGAAATTCACGCCAGTTGTATAGGCTCCCACAGTGGTGTATAATTAATGAAGTGAGGCACCCCAATTCAAGCGTAAAACACATGTCTAAAAACGCCCGACGACACCTAGCTTGTGGCGGGTTTTATAGTGGGCGTATGGGCCAAACAATTCCATTGAGTTAACTGTGTTCTAGCGAGGAAAATAATGGCGGATAAGGAAATCGTACCGTCCCAAACCGGTACCTATACCGAAGACAGTATTGAGGCGTTAACCCCTATAGAGCATATCCGAAAACGCCCCGGTATGTATGTCGGAGGTACAGATAGTCGGGCACTGCATCACCTCATCTACGAGATCGTTGACAACTCCATAGACGAGGCGCTCGCCGGTCGCTGTGATCGTATTGAAATTATCCTACAACCAGACAACTATGTGACTGTCAGCGATAACGGCGTTGGCATTCCAGTCGGGATGCACAAAAAAGAGGGTATCTCTACACTAGAACTCGTCATGACGCGCCCAGGCGCAGGCGGCAAATTCGGAAACGATGCCTATAAGGTCAGCGGTGGTTTACACGGTGTAGGTGTTTCTGCTGTAAATGCACTTTCATCATACGCCGAGGTAAATGTCCGGCGTGACGGTTTGCTCTGGCGTCAAAGCTATCGTGAGGGTTTACCAATAGGGCCGGTTGAGCAAATTCGCCCCTTGGAAGCTGACGAAGAAACCGGTACGAGTACGACAATCGTACCAGATTACAATATCATGGATGCCAACAACTTCAACTACAGTACATTGGCCCAGCGCTTCCGCGAAATGGCATTTGTCACACGAAAGGTGACCATCACCCTCCGTGACGAACGAACCTTCCCCCATCAGGAGTTTACGTACTACTTTGAGGGTGGTCTGCGCTCGTTTGTGAAATATCTGAATCGCAATCGCCGCTCACTGCATGAACCCGTGTATGGCGAGCGCGATGTTGAAATCACCCCAGATGGAAAGCAACCGTTCAGTATAGGTGTGGAGATCGCTTTCCAATACTCCGATTCTTCGACCATCAATGAACTCGCTTTCGCCAATACCATCGGCACACCAGACGGAGGTTCGCATCTGACTGGCTTGCGTTCCGCCGTAACCAGCGTAATCAATCGGTATGCACGCAAAACCAATATCCTCAAGGAAAAGGATGCTAACTTCTCTGGCAGTGACACCTTAGAAGGTTTGACCACGATTGTAAGTATCAAACACCCGGACCCACAGTTCGAGAGTCAGACCAAGGTCAAGTTATTGAATCCTGAAGTGCAGGGTGCGGTGTCTCAGGTTGTATCCGAGGCGTTTTATGAGTTCCTTGAACTCAACCCGCGTGAGGCACGTAAAATCATCGACAAGTGTATGACTAGCAAGCGTGCACGCGAAGCAGCCCGTAAAGCACGAGATCTTGTGCGTAGCGGTCCCAGCCTGCTGGAAAGCAGTTCACTACCCGGCAAGCTTGCGGACTGTTCACGTCACGGCGACGGCGCAGAAATATACATCGTCGAAGGTGACTCGGCGGGTGGAACCGCCAAGCAGGGACGCGACCGGCATTTTCAGGCAATTCTGCCGCTTCGGGGCAAGATTCTAAACACAGAACGCGCTCGGCTCGACAAGATTCTTGACAATAACGAGATCAAGGCCTTGATCTCTGCACTGGGAACTGGCATTAGCGACGACTTCACCGTCGGAAAACTGCGTTATGGACGTGTCATCATCATGACAGACGCAGATGTAGATGGCAGCCACATCCGCACCCTACTTCTGACATTCTTCTTCCGCCATATGCAACCTCTCATCCAGGAAGGGCATCTGTATATCGCACAACCGCCGATCTTCCAACTCAAGCAAGGCAAGAACATCGAGTATATCTACGGACAGGTCGGCAAAAGCGAAGACGATATTTTGAAGGGTGCGCTTAAGAAGTACAACAATCCTGATCGTGTCGGCGTGCAGCGCTATAAGGGTCTGGGTGAGATGAACGCAGAGCAACTCTGGGATACGACCATGAACCCTGAGGAACGCA
>DAOTXA010000004.1:0-5013 GCA_034435595.1 Anaerolineae bacterium
CGTCGATCACGTTATTTTTAGCCCGGACCGCGACCGTCCGACGCTTGCCTCGTGTGGTGCGGATGGCGTGCTATCGCTGTGGGATATTGACACCCCGGCGAAGTTCAAGCGACTTGAAGGCCATACCGCTGAAGTCGCCAGTGCTGCCTTTGCCCTCAACGGCAATGTGCTGGTATCTGGCAGTCGAGACAACACCCTGCGTCTGTGGGATACACAGGCCGAAACCAGGGGAACGCTCCTCGGCGAACAAAAAGACTGGATTCGAGAGGTCCGCGCCAACCCGCACGGAACCATGCTCGCCAGTGCCAGCAAAGACGGTCAGGTAGCATTGTGGGACGCTTACGGTGAAGAGAGCGGCGCATATGCCACGATCATGACCCATCAGGGCGGTGCAGATTGCGTCGCCTTTAGCCCGGATGGGGCGCTGCTGGCAACCGGCGGACGCGACAATATTATTCGCATCTGGGATGTGCAGGAAGTGCTGCGACACGGACACCTGAACACAGGTGATGAGATCGCCCTGCTGGTGGGGCATGGTCGCCCGGTGTTGAGCCTTGACTTTAACCGGGCGGGTACACTACTGGCTTCTGGCAGTGGCGACAACACGGTCCGCCTGTGGGCAATCGAAAACGAGGTCAGCCTTGAAGAAGCCGATACACAGAAAATATCACGTTCCAGCGTCACCGGGATGTTGAACAACGACGACTAGATCAACATCCGCAATACCAGGTGACTATGCGCTGCTTGCCTCATCTCCGCTGGGACTTTGATGCGCACCGGGGAAGGATTCGACCCGGTCGAGAAATTCGCTGCGCGTGATCGCACCACCGACAAACATGCGCAGCACATCGCCGGGGACGATCATCGTTTCAATTGGGCTGTGTTCGCCAACCGTCGGAGTCAGCGCGATACGTTCCAGACGCAGCGGCGGGTCCTGCGCATCCAGTGTCTCGCCCACAGCGCGGAACACGTCCATTACCTCAGCATAATATCCGTACAGGCCGATTTCGTCAGTGTTATAAGCAATCTCGACAAAATCGCCACTTTCATCGTTTAGCGTTCCCTGCGTCACGAACAGTACACGGTCCAAACTGGGGATAGCGAGGACGGCATCATTAATCTGCGTTTTCAAAGTCAGCGCCCCGTCATCCGGCGCGACCTCGTCGTCCTGCGCCAGCACCGGCAGCAGCGCTACTACACTTACAACAAAAATCCAGAAAAAGGCCAGTTTCCGCAACATTGGTCGATTACACTCCACACAAAACCATCATATCAACAAAAGGCGCGACCATTCGTTGATCGCGCCTGTAAGATACTCGATGTTGTTTGGAGCCAGCTTAACCGCAGATAGGCTTATTCGTCGCGGGCCAGTACATCGGGCGTGATGGCGTGCAAAGCCGCCTGCACCAGATTGAGCGCCGCGTCATAGTCTGCACGCCGCAAAAAAGCCGTTGGGCTGTGGATGTAGCGGCAAGGGACCGAAATCACCGCCGAGGGCACGCCCGATTCGCTAATATGAATGCGTCCCGCGTCGGTCCCACCGCCACGCTGCATTTTGAACTGGTAGGCGATGTCGTTGGCGTCGGCAGTTGCACGCAGAAACTTGAGCATACGCGGATCGGTCACCATGCTGTTATCCATCACCGTCAACACCGGGCCACCGTCCAGACGGGCTCCCGGGTTGATGTCCGGCGGATCGTCAAGATCAGCAGTTGGGTTCGGCAGATCATGCGCGGGGGTGCCTTCCAGCGCAATCGCCATATCTGGCTTCAAATGTGCTGCCGCGACACGGGTTCCGCGCAGACCGATTTCTTCCTGCACCGAGAATGCCGCCAGCACATCCACCGGATACGGGCCGCCCTGCAACACATCTACCAGCAACGCACAGCCGACGCGGTCGTCAAACGCTTTACCGCGCACCGTCTTTTCGCCAATTTCTGCGAATTTGCTGTCAAATGCGATGCGATCACCGCGCTTAACCTTGCCCGCTACGCTGTCCTTTGTGGTCATGCCGATGTCAATGCGCAGGCTGCTGATTTGTGTGACATTCTGGTCGCGGTTCTTGTGGATCGGCGTCCACAGAATCACACCGGGGATTTGATCGTCACCGATCTTCACACGCAGACCGGGCAGGATGCGGGCGTCAATGCCGCCGACGTTGGTGAAGCGAATCAGGCCGTTACTCTCGAAGCCCGTCACCATAAAGCCGACTTCGTCCATGTGCGCATCGAGCATCACCCGTGGGCGATTCGCGCCGTCCGCGCCCGGTTTGATCGCTGTTACGCTACCCAGCGCGTCAATGCGGATATTCTCGGCGTGACCGTCAATCGCCTCAAGGACGACCTTGCGGACCGCGTCTTCTCGCCCAGAAACGCCTATCGCGTCAGAGAGTTCCTGTAGAATCATGCGCCTGTCTCCGCTTCTGCATCTTGCGCCTTCAGATCATCCCAGTCAATTGTCGCCAGAAAATCCGCATCCAGGTCACCAATGAAGTGCGCCAGCAATCGCGCCGTGCGCTCGATGTCTTTGAGTTCGAGCATTTCTACCGGAGAATGCATGTTGCGAATCGGCAGGCTCAACAGTGAAGTCGGCACTCCCTCACGCGCCACCTGAATCGCCCAGGCATCCGTCCCGCTGGCACCGGAAATTGGATCGTCCTGAATCTTAATCTCGTGGTACTTTGAGGTCTTAACGATCTGCTCGCGCAGCTTGTCGTGGAAGTTGGGGCCAAGTCCCAGCGCAGGGCCACCGCCCATATCGACCGCGTCATCGCCGTTAACTCCCGGTTGTGACGCGAAGCCAACATCCAGCGCAATCGCCACATCGGGCTGAATGCGATAGGCTGCGGTCGCCGCGCCGAACAGACCGGTTTCTTCCTGTACGGTTGCCGTCGCGTATACGTCCCAACTGTGATTCATGCCTTGCAGCAGATCAAGACAGGCGGTGACAATCGCCACACATGCGCGGTCATCCATCGCTTTCGCCGCGACTTTGCCGCCATTGAGGTCGATCATCGGCACATCGACCGTAATCAGGTCACCGGGCTGTACCAATTCTGCGACTTCATCGGGATGCAGACCAACATCGATCACCAGTTCATCAAACGTGGGGTATTTCTTGCGCGAGGCTGCATCCAGCATATGCGGCGGCTTCGCGGCGACGATCCCCGACAGCGGCTTACGACCATGTACCATCACTGTCTGCGATAGCATCACGCGATTATCCACACCACTAATGCGATGTACGAACACGAATCCATCGACTACGTCGCGCACCATCATGCCAATTTCGTCCATATGGGCTGCCAGCATGATCTTACGCGCTTCGCCGCCTTCTATAGGATGTGTTGCGCGTTTGACGCCAATTAGACTGCCGAGTCCGTCCACGTCGAAGTCATCGACCAGATCAGACCACGCTTCTCGCACGATTTCGCGTACCGGTCCCTCATGACCGGACGGTCCGTGTGCCTCTACGAGTGAACGCAGATGGGCCTTGATATCGAGCAAGCGTCCACCTCCTCTAACTGTTCCGTTACAAGTTTGCGCAGGCATTGTAACGCGGTGAGGGGTGGATTGCCATTTGAGACTTCGATCAAGAAAACGATTATGGCGCGGGGCCAGCCCCACCGTCGGTATCTTCGAGCGTCGGTGTGGGATCAACTAACGGGATTGTCGTAGCAAGGGGGGCATCAGTTGAGGTCGGTTGTGGCGCGACCGTGTTGGTCGGGATGACCTGTGTCGCGGTGGGTGCGGGCACGTCTGTGTTAGTCGGCACTGCCGGAGGCTGTGTATTCGTCGGGATGACTACTGTCGGCAGCGGGATTGTCGTCGCCATCACCGTCGGGGGCGCAAATGTCGGTGGGAACGTGAGCGTAGGGGCCAGCGTCGGCTGCGGGAAAACCGGACCGGAACTGGTCGGAATGCGATTTGGCGATGTGGCGAACTGGCGCGGTGTCGCCAGCGGACCGGGTAGTGTTGGGAACGGCGTATTGGTTGGGCGGGGTTCAGTGGCAGTGGCATCCGAACCAATCGGCGTAAATGTTCCCGCGATAGTCGGCGTTGCGTCTAAACCGCTCCCCGAACCGTCATCTGCCGGTGCTGTCGCCCACAGTAAGAAACCAACCAGATACAGCGGCAAGGTGCCAAGAATAATCAGAAACAAAATCGTCCGCACGGTGGTCGTGCGACGGTTTAGAATCTCATCACCTCTATCATATGGCTCCGGCCTCATACCTGTGCCTCTCCTGATGTCACCGTTCCGACGCTATAATAACACACGATAAACCGTTAAGATACGCCACCGCGTTAAGGCTTATGCGTCGGTAGATATGGTGTCAATCAACGCGCAAAGGCGTCAAAGGGGTTCGCATGTGTCATCTGGCGGATTGCGGCCTCATCCACCCCGGCGGCGTGCATTTTGGGCAAAAACACCTGGCTTAGATAGGTGTAGGGTTTTGGTGTGCCGCCACCCGGTTTCGCCGGGTCAAACCAGCCGTTATCATGACTCAACAGCAGACGATGACCGAGTCCTGCATCCAGCACGCGCTGGATATTGGCGATAACCTCGTCGTCACTGCCGCGATTGGGCTTGCCGATCCAATCGTATTCGATCCATGCGCCACGACGGGCGATTTCGAGATGCAGATCAAAGTCCTGTTCGGCCTGCGTGTGAATCCAGATATAGCGTTCTGGCGAATAGCCGACCGACTCAATGATGTCGAGTTGATCTTTGACCACGTGTCCGCGAATGGTATGGCTGCCTATGACGGCATTGACCTCTTTGGCGGCACGGGCTGCTGCACGCAAAACCTTTGCCTCGGCATTGGTGATGCCATCGTCCCCGGCACTGACCTTGATCCACGCTGCCTGCACGCCGCTATTTTCGATTTCGCCAGTAAGTTCGCCCAGCATCACTTCATAAAGGGCATCTTCGGTCGCGTCGTGGACCCAATCGGGAATCCAGGGTTCGCGGTAGAATCCAGTTGGCACAACCACCGGGAAATCCGTTGCCTCA
>DAOTXA010000005.1:0-6881 GCA_034435595.1 Anaerolineae bacterium
CGCAGAACGATTACTCGAACAACAAAAAGAGGTTCGCGCCATCAATGATGAAATGGGTGAAGGTTTTCATGTGTTTCATGGGGTCGAAATGGATATTCGTGCAGACGGCACACTTGATTATGAGAACGAGGTTCTCGCACAACTCGACTTCGTAATCGCGTCGCTACATTACAGTCTACGACAGGACCGAAAGACGATCACGCAACGTGTGCTGAATGCCATCGAAAATCCGCATGTTGACCTCATCGGACATCCACGTGGGCAGTTGATACCTGATCGTGAACCCGCCGATTTGGACATGGACGCAGTATTTGAAGCTGCCGCACAACACGGCACTGCGCTCGAAATCAACGCCAATCCACATCGCCTTGATCTGGAAGCCCAGTACGCACGGCATGCTGTATCGTTGGGCATTCGTCTGGCAATCAATACCGATGCACATGCCGCCGACCAGATGGATTTGTTACACTATGGTGTGAGAACGGCTCGACGTGGATGGGTGACGCCAGAATCGGTCATCAATACATGGTCCGTCGAACGTTTCAACAAATGGATTAATCAACGCGGAAAATAACCGGGAAACAGCGATGAGCGACGAGTCAAATCCACGCCGCAGATATGAACACGAGCAAAAAACCCCGCCCAGTGGCGTGCGCCGTGTTCGCGCAGATCAAAATGGACAGACGCAGAAAGTTAATCCGCAGCGCGGCACGCGTCCCATGCAACCGGTCCGTCAGGCTCCGCCGAATCGCCAAACAGGGCAGATTCCCGTCCCATCGCAACAGGCCGCCTCACCACGACCGGGCACTGCACGCTATCGCCGCGAGAATGCGGTGTATCTGCCACTCTGGTTAATTGCGTTAATGTTGGTGCTCGTCGCGCTAACCGCCGGGGCGATTGTCCTGCTGGTGATATCATTGGGTGGAAATAATGATACCCCTGATGAGGCTCCGGTTGTGGTGATGAGTTCCGCAGTGCCGACGACGCGCCCTGATTCGTTCCCGCTGGTTCCCATAACACCAACACTGCCTGCCTTCGCTGATCGCAGTGTGCAACAACCCGTCGGAACCTTCGCGCTCGCCGGACCAACACTAGCGACGCCTGTCATCTCCCCTACACCACGCCCGGTTGACATCGGTGCGGATGTCGTCGTCGTGGATGTCGGTGACCAACAGCTAAACATCCGCGACCAAGCAGGTGTTTTCGAGACAAGCGTAATATTTCGTGTGCCAGAAGGTGGACGCATGACCGTGTTAGAAGGTCCACTACAAATTGATGGGCTGACGTGGTGGCGCGTGCAAAACGCCGCGAACCCCTCACAAACCGGGTGGGCCGCAGCAAACTATCTTCAGGTTCCACCAGAAGAGGGATAGCACAACATAGAACACACGTGCGAATTCTGCTATAATTTCGCTTTGTGTAGTCACCCTAGTTTTTGGAGTTGCACCCATGACCGAAGATCAAACTACGCCTTCCGCACGTGCAGAAGCTTTACGGGTAGAACTCAACCACCACATTTACCGCTACTACGTCCTCAGTGACCCGTCAATCACAGATGCTGAATACGATACCCTGTTTGACGAACTCACTGCACTAGAAAGCGAACATCCCGAACTTGTCACGCCGGATTCGCCCACCCAACGCGCCGGGAGCGACCTCTCCGAAAACTTGCCTAAAGTGATACATCCAGCCCCAATTCTGAGTCTGGGAAAAGCGACGACTGAAGAAGAAATCCATGCGTGGGAAGAACGCAACCTCAAACTCTTGCCATCGGATACACAACTCGACTACACGCTCGAACCCAAACTCGACGGCCTGAGCATCGTCATCACCTATGAAAACGGCGTACTGACGCAAGCGGCAACACGCGGCAACGGCACAATCGGCGACGACGTAACGGCGAATGTCCGCACTATTCGGACAGTTCCGTTGAAAATCCCCGTCAATGCCGAAAACGGACCCACCGCCCCAAAGCGTCTTGTTGTACGTGGTGAAGTACTGTTCCTGAAGCCAGATTTCGCCACCCTCAATAAAAGCCAAAGCGAGCAGGAGTTACCATTATACGTCAACGCACGCAACACTGCATCTGGCACACTCAAACAGAAAGACTCGCGCATTACGGCAACGCGCCCACTGACCGCATATCTGTACGACATTGTGGAAATTAGTGCTGAAGATACCCACGGCGCCCCTCTCATGTTGGATAACCGGTGGCAAAGACTGGTCTACTTGCGGGATTTAGGCTTCAAAATCGCGCCAGATTCCCAGCACTATGCCACATTAACCCACGTTATCCAGCAAATACCCACATGGGAATCCCGCAGAAACCAACTGGATTACGAAATCGACGGCATGGTCATCAAAGTCAACGACCTCGCTATCTACAATGAACTCGGCATCATCAGCAAAGACCCGCGTGGTGCAATCGCCTACAAATTCCCGTCAGAAGAAGTCAGTACGCAGTTGTTAGATATTACGGTCGGCATCGGTCGAACGGGCAAAGTCACCCCTACCGCCAAACTAGAACCCGTGTTTGTAGGTGGAGTAACCGTTAGCAACGCAACGCTGCACAATTACAGCTTCATCGCCGCACACGATATTCGCCTCGGCGACACGGTAATTATCAAGCGTTCGGGTGATGTGATCCCGTATGTCATTGGGCCGATTACCGCCCAGCGCGACAATAGCGAACAACCTATTTCTCCACCAGAAACTTGCCCGTTCAGTGGCGATCCACTTGTACAGCCGGAAGGCGCAGTCGATCACTTTTGCCCGAATCCCGCCTGCCCAGAACGGGTTTTCCGACGCATCGAATTCTTCGTATCACGCGGCGCGATGGATATCGACGGCATGGGACCGCAAACGGTCAAGACACTGATTGATGAGGGATTTATCCGCGACGAGGCTGACATCTTCGGCCTCGACCCTGCTCCACTACTCGAACTAGAGCGCTTTGGAGAGAAAAAAGTCGAAAATCTTCTAACCTCAATCGACAAGGCAAAAACACGCCCGCTCAGTCGCTTAATCGGATCGCTAGGGATTGATGGTGTTGGCGGCGTGGTAGCAAATATACTTGCCGACCATTTCCGCTCTATTGAAGGACTATCCGAGGCATCCGCTGAGAACATCGAAGCATTAGAAGGCATCGGTCCGATTCTGGCGCAGAACGTGGTAGACTGGTTCGCTGATGACTACAATCGCAAATTGATCCACAAAATGCGCGATTTCGGTGTCACAATGAAAGCCGCACAGCGCGAAGTCGCCGGAAATGCACTCAAAGGCATGGCATTCGTATTGACGGGCACCTTACCGACAATGAGCCGCGATGAGGCATCGGCGCTGATTAAAGCGCATGGAGGTCAAACCAAAAGTAGCGTAAGCAAAAAAACCAGTTACGTCCTTGTCGGAGATTCACCGGGCAGCAAAGCTGAAAAAGCCACCCAACTCGGCGTACCCATTATCTCAGAGGACGATCTTAAACGCATGATTGCAGGCGAAGAAATCAATGCCACAAGCAACAGTTAATATCAAAAAAGGCCGCGAGAAGTCGATTCTCAACGGTCACCCCTGGATTTTTAGCGGATCCATCACCCATGCCGAAAACGCAGAACCCGGCGATATTGTCACAGTGCGTGCCCACGATGGGCAATTTCTGGCCCGCGGATACTGGAACCCGCAATCACAGATTCAGGTGCGTATCCTCACATGGGAAAAGGAACAGGGTATCGACTCCGCGTTCTGGATGACCGGATTGATCCGTGCTGCAAAAGCACGCGGCCTTCATCGTATGGATGTGGAAACAATTCGCAATACAGCCCAGCGCGTCGTTAACGCCGAAAACGACTATCTACCCGGCCTGATCATCGACCGATACGGCGAATATCTCGTTCTACAGGCACTTACACTCGGCATTGACGCTCGCAAACACGAAATCTGCGCTATCCTAACCGATCGCATAATGGACAAAGTATTCGGATTCGTGCGTGGCATCTATGAACGCAGTGATGTCGATGTACGCGGCAAAGAGGGCTTACCGCAAACTACGGACTTGCTGCTTGGTGAGGAGCCGTCAAACCCGATTGTGCTAGATTACGCAGGCGTTAAAAAAGCCGTCAATGTCTATACCGGGCACAAAACTGGAGATTATCTGGATCAGCAACAGAATCAACGCATTCTGTTTAATCTCATTGATCACCGGTACGATGGCGATTGCCGCATTTTGAATCTTTTCAGCTATACAGGCGGCTTTTCGGTCGAGGCGATGGGGGCTGGTGACGATATTCACATCATCAATGTCGATACCTCCGCGGATGCGCTCAAATTAGCGAAGGAAAACGTCGAACATAACAGTCAATACTCTGACGCGACCAACGAATTTGTGCAGAAGGATGTATTTGACTATCTTCGCGAGGCTGTTAAGCGTGGCGATCAGCATGACATCGTGGTTTGCGATCCACCAAAGTTCGCGCACAACAAAAAACAGGTGGATAAAGCTTCACGAGGCTACAAGGACATCAACCTGAATGCCTTCAAGCTGGTGAAATCCGGCGGTTACCTGATGACCTTTTCTTGTTCAGGCGCAATTTCACCAGACCTGTTCCAGAAGATCGTATTCGGTGCGCTGGCAGATAGCGGCAGACAGGCCCAGATCGTGCAGCGACTTGGTCCTTCAGACGATCACCCGGTCGCGCTAACCTTTCCTGAAGGCGCATATCTCAAGGGGTTGCTGCTGCGCGTCTATTGATCATCTGCTGATGCTCTGTGCTTTTCGCTATCTTCTGCCAATTGCAGTGCCAGGGCGCGGATTTTGCGCCCGGTTTCGCTCCAACTGACCTTACTCAGACCCATCTTCTCGCGCAGGTCATCGTCTTCCATACCTCGACGATGATCGCGTACAGCACTCGTCCAACGCAACATCTCGAACGATAGTTTATGAGAAATCCCCGCGCCTTCCCCAATCGCAGTCAGAATATATTCAAGATTGCGCGATGTGCAGTTAAAAATCGTCCTCTCCGGGTGATATTGCTGCATATAGAGGTCATATAGCTTCATCAAGTCCGGGTCTAGATCAATGCGACGCTCTTTGTAGACATTGCGTGCTTTATGCTTGATGACCAGAAACGGCTGATTCGAATTTAATCGATCAAAACTGGCAGGCGTCAACCGCATTGTCTCACTTTTCTTGACGCCTGTATCCAGCAAAAGGCGCAAAACAAACTCCGCACGATAGTCCTGCACCTCACCCTTCTTCAACGTCCGCGAAAAATCAACTGCCGCACGAATTTCGCGCTCAGATAACACAGGTTGCAAGGGAGCAGGTCCAGAACGTTGCAACACCACTTTCGCCGGATCAATCGGAATTGCACCCAATCCTTTAAGCCACTTGAAATAGACTTTGAGCGTGGTAACACGTCGTGCATACGATTTTCGGCTACAGGGAACGCCACGCTCATATTCCAGCCAATGCAGAAAGCGATTGAGATTGCTCGTCGTAAACTCGCCAACTGGAAGTTCTTCATCCAGTGCTTCGCCGACCAAACGCAAATCAGCCACAAACGCCTTTACCGTATGTTCTGACTTACCGGCTTTCACCAGATGCTCAGCAAACAAATCATAGGTCGCATTGAATGGCGTGTACCGGTTGATATCCTTCGGTGACTGAGGATTGGCATTAAAAAGTGGTAGTTGACGAATGTCTGACATGGCAGCAAATCCGTTAAGAATACATTTGTTTCGCACACATATTCTAACACAGACAATCTCGAACAGAAAAGTTACCGTCGAAACGTCCACGACGCATTGCCGTAGACCTCACGTATAAGGCGGTCAACCTCTTCGCCGTGGACCACGTCATCGGGCAGCCACTGCACATTGAATGCCTGCGCAAAACCTTGCATCATCGCCTCTGCCACGACTTGCCACGATATAGCGTGGCCAAGCGCATCATGGAGCGTTGCAGCACGTGCCCGAACCTGCCCACGCGCCTCTTCACGTTCGTAGTCAGAATCAAACGCCAACGCATCCACTATGCGGGTAATGTCTCCGGTAAGCGGCAGCGTTCCGTGTTGCAACAACGCAGATTTGCGACGAAGTTGGGCACTGCCAATTAACTTACGACCGTCACCAGTGACAATCTCGTAGTGCGAAGGAACCTCGAAACAGACCGGACCGGCTCCTTTTACCCCGTCTTCAAGCTTGTCGGCATTTGTGGAGAGGCCAAGCAGTGACAATCCACGCAAAAGTGCCTGACTGATACGACGGTAGCTTTCGACAATACCACCCTGGGCCAGTGCATCGTCAACCGGTAGCACGAGGCTATAGGTCAATTCGTCCCCATGCAAAATTGCTTTTCCGCCCGAAGCACGCCTTACCAATCCCCAACCCTGTTGTTGGATACGAGTAGTATCTGCATCGCTGGCAGATTGTCCATACCCCACAGAGAGACAAAGCGGTTCCCAGGCATACAAACGCAACACAGGGGCGATCTGTCCACATCCGACCGCATTCAGTAGCATTTCGTCCACTGCCATGTTCTGCGCACCAGACGCAGGAATATCGTAAATCAGATGCCATTGACGCATTTTTTCGCCATGCCTATACTTAAACACAATGATTGCAACAATTCGGTGACGCATAACATGATCGAAAACCGCGATGAAAACAATATAATGAGCGATGATGGGGCGAATGCCATAACACAACGTCCGCTTCACGACCTCACGCCATTTGAGGCCGACTCGTCGATTTCTGACTCGCGCATCTACTTTGCAGATGAAAGCAATCAATACACAGTCAAACCGACGCCGCCGCCCCCCTTGTACCACGAAACCGCAGCCAGAGCACGTGCTCGTAGGCGAGTCAGTCGCCAGAATAAAGGCATG
>DAOTXA010000006.1:0-3966 GCA_034435595.1 Anaerolineae bacterium
TTTTCGACGGTGGCGGACTCGGTCATGCAGAAACGCTGTTGAAAGATACTGAGATCGGCCCGGAATACTCGGTAGACGGCAAAGTCGAGCCGCAAGGCAACTTCTACGGCTTTGAGTGCCGCTGGAACGAGATTCGCAGCACACACGAAGAGACGATTGCGCTGATTGTCATGGCGATGGAAGAAGACGAGGCCGCACGCACACACACTTACCGCGATACACTTCAAAAGCTGGAAGAGATTTACGGTGACCGGGCGACACGGCATCCGATTGCGATTCGGAATCTACGGCTGGCCTTCAGTCTCGAACACATGAAAACGGAGTCGCGTGTGCGCCACCAGACGGTCAGTTTGCGACGGCGGCTGAAGATGCTCGAAGGCAGCATCAAGGCACGGATTGCGATGCAGCTAGGGATCGGTCAATGGCCTGAGTACAAGCGCTTTTTGACCGAGGCGACCGACCACGAGAAATTCGATGATACGCTGCGCATGATTATTTCCGGCACCGTCGACCAACGCCGGGAATTGGATCGCTATCTGACGACACAACACCGGGCGGGTCGTCTGGTATACGGTATCAAGACGAGCAATCACGCGCTGGTGACCTGCATCGTCTATGACTACTTCGGCAAGCAGGTGCATTTTGTCGATGGCGCGGACGGTGGCTATGCACTCGCGGCAAAGCAGATGAAAGCACAGCTTGCGGCGTTTGCGCAAGAATAGGGGCTTCAGCACATGAAGTTTCAAAAAGTGGTAACTTTCGACACCTAAATCACCCGGTTTTGCGCTACACTGCAAGTAGACAGGCATTCATCCTGGTGCAGATTACCTCATACCCGCACAAGTGCTGCAAACTTTTTGTTTGTGCTGCCGCCGCAAAGTGCAGCAGTTCTACCTTCGCTAATAATCAGTTGACTTTGTATAGTAGTGCCGGGTTGTCATCCTTGGCGACTTCGTCCAGATTGGCAACGGCGAGTTCGCCATGCTGGTACAGATATTCCACATGTGCGCCTGCCTCTTCTAAAGCCAGTAAAATCTCGTAACCCTCTTTGCCCGGATACATGGTTTCGGTAATTTGACCGATAGTCAGCGGCTCCCCGCCGTCCTTGATGATATCTAAGACGCGGTTGAGCTTGCGCTCGTGGCTATGCTGAATGTCGTCAATTCGGCTGTAGAGATCATGGATGGGGTCTTCGTGCCCGCCAAGAGCGAGTTTGATGCCGTCGATTTTGGCAACCTTGCGCAGAGAGTCGCGGTAATGACGCAACCCGGTATAGGCGGTGATGCTTTCCGGTGCTTGATGGGGAGTAGTCTGTGAGAGGATGTGATCGGCGCATAGCATCGTATCCCCCAGAATGATGCACACTTGACCGGGACAGTGTCCGGGGACATGAACGAAGCGCATCCCATCAATTTCCTGTTCGTCTTCCACGCTGAAGTGTACATCGGTGGCCCGCACAAACTGCTTCAAAAACCCGTACATTTCGATGATTTGCTGTCTGCGCTCGCCACTAATTCCCGCACGTTCCAGATAGACGCGCAGGTCTTTGGTGGCGACAATCACGCGCTCGTCATAGTTGGTCAGTACACGACGGTCTAGCGGGTGAATGCCGACCTGCGCACCGGTTTGTTCTGCCATGAACGCTGTCCCGCCGAAGTGATCCATATGCCCGTGGGTGACGATGATGCGCTCGATATCGGTGATGGCGAGGGCTTCGCCGTATTCGTCGCGGATGGTGGCGATTCCCGCCAGCAGGTGGTCGTTGCTTTCACCAACACCGGACCCCGTGTCAATGAGGGTGGGCGTTCCCGCTTCAAGTACCACATAGCTATAGCCGATGAATCCATTGTTGAACACAGTCATCGGAATACGATAAATCCGTGCGCCTGAACTCGTCTCATAGCGCGTGACAGCGTGACTCATAATGTTGCCCCTGTTACGAAACTGAATCTTGATTCAATTAAAACACAGTCGTTTATCGCAGAATAGTTTGGATTTATAGCGACCCCCTAATTTCTGGGGGGCACATGAACACACTTCAGCAGTACCATATGACCAGATTAGTAAATTTGGTCATATGGTCATGAGGTGGGTATGACGGAGGCAGAAAAGCGGGAAAACAATGAACGTGAGCATCGCATTCTGGATGCGGCGCGAACGTTAATCTTGCGCTATGGCTACGACAAGACGACCGTCAGTGACATTGCGCGGGAGGCGGGCGTATCCAAAGGGGCCATCTACCTGCACTTCGACAGCAAGGAAAGTTTGTTCGATGCGCTGGTGATGCGCCAGATCACACGCTACACCGATGAAGCGATGCATCTGCTGGAAGAGAGCAAAGACGAGTGGACGTTTACCGGGATGTACAAGATCACGTTATCTGTACAACAGGACTATCCGCTGGTGATTGCGCTGGTGCGTGGCGACCAGCAGATATTTGGTAATTTGCTGCGCATGACGAAGCTGCCGATGCTGCAACTAAAGCGCCAGGGGCGTCTGCCACTGTTGCAACAAATGCAGGATGTCGGGGCCTTCCGCGCTGATCTGGACATGGAAGTCGTGGCGTATGTAATGGACTTCGTCGGCTACGGCATGATGAGCGCAGGGGACATTGTCCCTATTGAAGAAGCGCCACCCGTTGACAAAGTGATCGAAGTCATTGGCGAGATGTGGGAGATGTATCTCACCCCCCAAGACGGCGGTAACTGGGAAGCGGGTCGCAAGGTGATTATGCAACTCATCCGGGCCTATCGTGCCCGTATGGATGAAACAGGGCGATTGATCGACAATGAGGGACAGGCAGAGGAGTAATTCAATGGTAAATCCTGTGATCGAAACGAAGGGTCTGACGAAAGTATATGGCGGCGGCAACAAAGCGTTTACCGCGCTGGACCAACTCGATTTGACCGTTAACCAGGGAGAAATCTTCGGGTATCTGGGGCCGAATGGTGCGGGCAAAACGACGACAATCCGTATGATGATGGATTTGATCCGCCCAACAAGCGGCAGCGTCAAATTGCTGGGCAAAGACGCACAGATGAACAGCATCGAACTTCACCGTCATATCGGCTTTTTGCCCGGTGAGCTTGCACTGTGGAATAACCAGAAATCCATCGAGATCGTGCGCTATTTTGCGCGGGTTCGCGGTGGGGTCGATATGCGCTATGTAAACGAACTGGCGGCGCGGCTGAACTTCGATCTGTCCAAGCGGGTGCGCGACTATTCGACGGGCAATAAGCGCAAGCTGGGGTTGATTCTCGCGCTGATGCACAAGCCGCAACTGCTGATTCTGGACGAACCGACGAGCGGGCTTGATCCGCTGATGCAGCAGACATTCAACCAGTTGATGCGTGAAGTCCGCGACGAAGGCCGCACTGTATTCCTGTCCTCGCATGTGTTGAGCGAAGTGCAGGCGATCTGCGACCGGGTCGGCGTGCTGCGCGGCGGTCAGTTGCGGACCGTCGAGAAGGTCGAAACACTGACGAACGCGGGTTTCCGCTGGGTGACAATGCAATTCCGCGATTCAGCATCGGTGCCGCAGACATTGCTCGGTCTACCCGGAGTAAGTGAGGTCCGGCAGGTCAATGGCGGTGGAATCAAGTTACGCTTGCAGGGCGATTTCGATCCACTGCTGCGGACTTTACAACCCTATTATGTGGTCGATATTGATGTTGAGGAACCATCATTAGAGGAAATTTTCCTGACGTTCTACGACGACGGGCAGGACAAGCAGTCTGAGACGTACACCAACGGAGTAATGAAGGAGCGTGTATCATGAACGGGGCGATTTTCTACGAGACACTGCGCCGTAGCTGGAAGCAACCCTTATACTGGGGCGCGGGTTTAATAATATGGGCCTTGTATCCCTTCTTCATGATTCCCAGCAATGAAGAAGGTCTGGAAACCTATGTGGAACTACTGGAGGATTTGCCAGAGGGAATGCTGGCAGCCGTCGGCATCAACGGC
>DAOTXA010000007.1:0-3029 GCA_034435595.1 Anaerolineae bacterium
TTTATCGAATCTAATGAATTGAAAGGAGAGGCGCTTTCCGCTCCCCACTTTAGACGGGAGTATCCAGCGCCAAATTTCTATGAGCAGTAACGGACATGAAACTGCCGCCGCATCGGGGACATTTACCCTCGGTGGCGATTTAACCATCAACCGTATGGGCTTCGGCGCGATGCGTATTACCGGGGATGGTGTTTGGGGTGAACCGGCTGATATTCCCAATGCACATACTGTCCTCAAGCGTGTGCTGGAATTGGAGGTCAACTTTATCGACACCGCTGATTCGTATGGCCCCGATGTCAGCGAGGAGTTGATTGCTGCGGCGCTGCACCCATATCCTGATGGCGTAATCATTGCGACCAAAGGCGGCATGTTGCGCCCCGGCCCCGGCAAGTGGACGGCGGACGGTCGCCCGGAGCATTTGCGAGAGGCGCTGGAAGGCAGTCTGAAGCGATTGAAAGTGGAACGGATCGACCTGCACCAGTATCACCGCCCCGATCCCGAAGTGCCGTTTGAGGATTCCGTGGGCGAGTTCGTCAAAATGCGTGAAGAGGGCAAAATTCGCCATATCGGGTTGAGCAACGTCACCACCGAACAACTGGCGACAGCGCTCGACATGGTGCCCATTGCCAGCGTGCAGAATCGCTACAACATCGGCGACCGCGAGAGTGAAGACGTGTTGAAGATGTGCGAGGAAAAAGGCATCGCCTTTATCCCCTGGTATCCGGTCGCGGCGGGCAAGCTGGAAGACCCGAAGGTCAAGGAAATCGCCGCCAAATACGATGCATCGCCGTTCCAGATCGCGCTGGCGTGGCTGTTGAAGCACTCGCCGGTGATGCTGCCGATCCCCGGCACGAAGTCAGTGGCTCATCTTGAGGAAAACGTCGCTGCTGCTGCGATTGAACTCAGCGATGACGATTACGCAGCATTGAGTAAGTTGTAGTCGATCACAACTATGGGGCGAGGTACGCCTCGCCCGTTATGATCGTCTGAAATCGCTTCTTATTCCCCGCGTGCTGCGGCGATGGCGTCTTTCATCTGCTGGAAGTGACCGCGTGCGTGCTGCGGCAAGAAATCCATGTTAAATGACATCTGCCAAAGCGCCGTCTTGACCTCGTTCAACATTGGACCAACCGCACGCAGCAACACAACCGTCTCGTGCATGGCGGCCTTGTACGCGGCGATCAGGTCGGCGCTGGTCGGGTGCAGGCTTACCATAGCGTTGATACGCGGATCGCTGTTGGCACTGTAGCCACCCTGTGCGTGGTTGTTTTGTGTAAACATGCCGATGATGATGTGCGTATACTGCTCGTTAAGAATCAGGTGGGCGATGGTATCGTTGGCGCTCCACTCGCCTTCGGCGGGTTTGGCGCTGGCGTGATCTGCATTGACGCCTGCGAATATCGCGTCAAGTTCCGCCCCCAACTCGGCATAAGCCGCTTCTGTGCGATTCGCCAGTTCCTCGAACGTTGATGCAATGTGCGGAACCGGGTATCCTGAAAGCTTCATCGGCAGGGTGTGCTTCTCGCCATCACGGTAGAAGTTGACATCCACTGTATCGCCCGGTTTGAACTTGTTCGTGACGATGGTCATGTTGTTGGTCGCGCTCAGGTCTTCGCCTGCGATATTGAGGATCACGTCGCCCTCTTGCAGTCCGGCGGCTTCTGCACCCAGACCGGGCAACACGCGACCGACGCCGGTTCCATCCTGTGCGCTGATGCCGAGTGCTTCCTGCACATCATCTGGCACGCGACCGGGGATGATGCCGACGATCACGCGGTTAACGATGCGCAGGTCTGCGCCGTATTCCAGCGATGCTTTAAGGCGATCCATCGCGCCTTCCCATTCTGCTGTAAAACCTGCCAGGGCCTCGTCGCCAACTTCGGGGCCAAATCCGCCGTGTTCCAGCGTCACGTTAATCGCGCCATCCACTTCTTTCAACGTCGCGGCGACATGCGTTTCCGCTTCTTTGGATCCCTGCCACGTAAACGCGACTTTGCTGTTTTCTTCGAGCGCGGTGTAGACGCCCATTGTGTAATAACCGCGATTCCAGTGGAGCAAAATTGAGCTATTGACCTGCGGAACCGCAATCGCTTGATCTGCGAGCCACATAGTCAGATAGTCGCGGTGGGTGAATGCACGGTAGACCTGCGCCATGGGCGCGGCGATACGGCGGGTGAAGGTGAGGGTCTTTGCAGGAGCTGCGGTAGCCATGAAGTCTATCCTTTATGTCAGTGTGCGATTTAACCGGAAATACGGGTAAAGGGCGAGTGTACCGCGCACTTGTAATGCGTTGCAACATTATAAAAATTTTTTAAAAGCCAAAGACAAGCATACCTCCACGCAGTATGCTTGATGGATGATCGCACTGTTAGCATCAGATGTGGTTGTTTAGGCGCTCATTGTGGAATCAGGCGAATTACCGGGATGACGCGTTCGGTACGCTTCTCGTATTCGATAAAGTTCTTCGCATTGTCTTTAAAAATCTGGTAGGCGTTGTCGCGTTCCTCGCCTTCCAGAATTTCTGCGACACAGTGCATCTTATCCGCCCGGACTTCGATGATTGCTGAACTGCTGGCTTTGATGTTGTGATACCAGCCTGGGTGATAATCAAATCCACCTAGCGAGGCGGCAATCAGATAGTTTTCGCCATCCCGGTTGTAAACAACCGGGGTTGTGCGCTGTTTCCCGGATTTGCGACCGGTGGTGGTTAAAATCAGCACCGGCGTGCCCAGCATTTTTCGCCAGATTCTGCCGCCGCTGTTCCGATATAAGAAAATATGCGTACTCGTCACCGTCTTGAATAGGATGCGAAGTGCTGGGTTCATAGTAACGGCTCCAATATCAATGCTGCGATGTCGATCAAAATGGTAGAGTTCAGATGTGAAAAGGGTCGCAATAATGTGACCCCATATGCACCAACTTAAGGGAAGCAGCGTATCTATTCACCTTGCCATGAGAATGACTACATTTTGTCAGAAACGGACGCGCTGTAGCGCATCCCTACAGGAGAAATCTGATTTGTAGCCGGG
>DAOTXA010000008.1:0-2717 GCA_034435595.1 Anaerolineae bacterium
CCCGGCTACAAATCAGATTTCTCCTGTAGGGATGCGCTACAGCGCGTCCGTTTCTGACAAAATGTAGTCATTCTCATGGCAAGGTGAATAGATACAAGAGTTTTTAACATTCTATCTTTGCAAAAAGATGGCAAAGCTCTTTACAGAATTTTCTGTTGTTTATATTTATACGTTTATACGTTGAAAGGCATTCCCCGATGATGTCACCTGGTTCAATATCTGTGCCCGACCCGCAGCAAATTGACAACAAGACCGCCTACGCCGAGATCACTATCGACGCGCCGATTGAAGCAGTCTGGGCGACATTGATTGACCTGAACGCCTACGACACATGGAATCCATTTACATACAAGGTCGAAATTGACCAGGTTGCCGTCGGGCAGGTGCTATCATTTAGCGTGCGTATGAGCAAGCGTTACATTCGCCGCCAGCTTGAAATCATCAAAGTCATTGACGCACCTCACTTGCTCGTCTGGACGCCGCCACCGGGCAAACCGGGGCAACCTGTTCGCCACCAGCTTCTCACAGAACTCCGGGATGGGCGCACACGCTACCAGACATGGGAGTCATTTAGCGGCATACTTGGCATCATTGTGCGACTGTTTTTCCTCAAAGCGGTCCAACGTGGCTTTACAGATATGGCGAACGCACTTAAGGTGCATGTCGAAGGGCAGAAGAAATCGCCTTGAACCCCTATATTTGTCATCGACACCTATGCACGCATATAGAATTTTCTCTGCAACGCCATTACCATCAGCATCGTTATGAATGCCACACAAAAGGACATCTTTTACCCAATGAGTGAATTTCAGCAAAAACTTGAAAAATACGCGCAGATCATCGTCAGGGTCGGCCTGAATTTGCGTGAAGGCCAGCGCCTTCTGATCGGTCGCAACGGCGCACCGCTTGACTCTGCGCCGCTCGTCCGCGAAATCGCAAAGGCCGCCTATCAAGCCGGGTCGCCGTATGTCGTCGTCCACTGGGCGGATGAAGGCGTGCAACGCATCCGGGTGGAACATTCGCGGCTTGAGGACATGGCGCACGTACCGAAGTGGAAAATTGAGGAAGCACTCGATTTCGCCAACAACGGTGACGCGCTGATGTCGGTCGCGGGCAACAATCCCGACCTGTTTAACGGGCTGGATAGTGAAAAACTCAATGCACGAACCACCGCCAATATTGAGGCCAGCGCCCCGCTGCGCATTCCGATTATGACGAACGAGGTCAACTGGTTGGTGGCCGCCGCTGCCACGCCGAACTGGGCGCTCAAAATCTTCCCTGATCTGCCAGCCGAAGAAGCCAATGCCAGAGTGTGGGAACTCATTTTCGCCGCTGCCCGCGTCAACTACGACGATCCGGTCGCAGAGTGGAAGCGTCACGTCGCCGAACTGTACGCACGCCGCGAGTACATGACGAACAAGCAGTATACGGCGCTGGTGTACAAAGCCCCCGGCACCGATTTGACCGTTGGCCTGCCGGAAAATCACATCTGGATGGGTGGCAGCAGCGAGGCCAAGAACGGCATTAGTTTTGTGCCCAATATGCCGACTGAGGAAGTATTCACCCTCGCCCACAACGACCGCATTGACGGTGTGGTGCGCTCTACCAAGCCGCTGAGTCGAAACGGCGTCCTCATGGAGGACTTTGAACTCAAATTCGAGAATGGTTCTGTGACCGGGGTTTCTGCTAAAAAGGGCCAATCGGAATTGGAACACATCCTGAACACCGACGATGGCGCACGCTCGATTGGCGAAGTCGCACTCGTCCCGCATAGCTCGCCGATTTCACAGACGGGCGTGCTGTTCTACAACACCCTGTTCGACGAGAACGCATCCAACCATCTGGCACTGGGCAACGCCTATCGCTTCTGTTTGCAGGACGGTGTAGAAATGTCTGCCGAGGCATTCGCGGCGGCTGGCGGCAACACCAGCAAAACCCACGTCGATTTCATGATGGGCAGCGGCGAGATGGACATTGACGGCATCAAGGCCGACGGTTCCAGCGAAGCCGTCATGCGCGACGGCGAATGGGCGTTTGACGCATAATCGCCAGCACATAGCCTGCGAAAATCAAACGGCTCCCGGTATGCTGGGAGCCGTTTGATGCTTCTATGCAGTTCAACAGCGTTACTATGGAACCGTTGGGTCGGTGCCGTTGATGACACATTCTGTATAGTCATCTGTGCCGTCACCGTCGGTATCGAACAGCAGCGGATCGGTGATATAGGCGGCACACGGTGGCGTCGTAGATATTTCAACACCATCGGTCAGACCGTCCCCGTCAGTGTCGGGGTTCGTCGGGTCTGTCCCCGCACTGACTTCTGCCCCATCGCCAACAAGGTCGCTATCGGTATCCGGGACCGTCGGGTCTGCACCATATGTGACGCAATCATCATAGTCGTTTAGACCATCGCCGTCAGTATCCGGGACCAAAGGATCGGTGATGAAGGTACACGGGGCCGTCGCTGATCTCTCGATGCCGTCTTGCAAACCGTCACTGTCCGTATCCGGGTTCAGCGGATCCGTCCCGAAGACGCCTTCATCGGCGTCAGTCAGCCCATCGTTGTCATCATCCACATCGCACGCATCGCCGGAACCGTCGGCGTCGCTATTGGTCTGTGGTGAATTCGCTACAGTCGGGCAATTGTCTATCGCATCTTCCACACCGTCATTATCGTTATCGGTATCACAGGCATCGCCAACACCATCCGAATCCAC
>DAOTXA010000009.1:0-7433 GCA_034435595.1 Anaerolineae bacterium
CGGTAGAGGAAAGCCGCCCCGCGCATGATGTGTTCGGCAATATCCACGACGCGGCGGTTTTCCGGCTGCTCAAGGTAGCTGCCCGCCGTCCACGCATTGAACGCGCCCATCGACGGCCCGCACCACACCTGATAATCGAGTTCGCGGCCTTTTTCGCCCGTATTGCTCCAGCGCGACGACAGCCCCAGATACCAGCGGAAGACGAGCGCCATTTTGCGCTTGGGGTTGTCCTGTGCGCGGGCGATCTGCTCCGGGTCGCGCTCGTTAAAATAGGCGACGGTATCCTGCCAGATGTCGTTAAACGGACGCTTGAGGACGGTTTTTTCCAGCTTGGTGCGCTCTTTTTCGGGGACCGCTTCCCACGAGTCGTATTCGACGTATAGCTCATAGAGTCGCTGCGCCCGCATGGGGAACATCGTGCCGCGCTTGAGCAGTTGGACTTTTACGCCCATCTCGAACATATCGGCAGATGGGGCCATCATCACGTCCGCCATATCCGCCTGCGCGAGCAACTTCTTCGTGTGGTCGGATGCACCCGCTTCGATCGCGGCCTGGTTGACCGAACCCGTCACCACATAATCCGCGCCCAGCATGAACGTAGCCAGTGCCGAGGTCGGCGTGCCGACGCCGCCCCCCGCGCCCACGCGCACCGGCACATCAAAGTCGTATTGCGCCTGTAGCTCATCACGCAGCGCGATAATCGAAGGGACCAGCGCCACCAGCGGACGGTTATCGGTGTGTCCGCCGGAATCGGCCTCGCATGTGACATCATCCGCCATCGGGACGCGCTTCGCCAGTTCTGCCTGTTCCGAGGTGATTTGCCCGCTTTCCACGAGTGGTGTTAGCAGGCGATCGGGCGCGGGTTGCATGAACTGGGTCGCCACTTCCCGGCGCGACAGTTTGGCGATAATGCGATTGCCGATGTTCACGCTGCCGTCTGGATTGCGACTCAAGCCCGCCGCACGATAGCGCACCACCTGCGGCGTCAGTTCAAGAAAAGCGGAGGTTTCCACCGTCCGCACGCCGTATTGCAGGCATAAATCGACGGTATCGCGCTCCATACGCTCTTCGCTGGGGCTGTGAATCAGGTTAATCGCATAGGGACCGTCCGGCAGTTGCGCCTGAATGCGCTGGATCGCCTCTTCCAGTCGCGGACGCACGATGCCCGCCGCGCCATAGGACGCCAGCAGTCCCGCTTTGCCCATCGCTACAACCAGTTCAACCGACGCAATCGCGTTTGCCATCGCCCCGGTCATGTAAGGGTAGCGGACACCATGCGCGGCGCAAAAGTCGGCGCTGCCAAGCTGCACCGGGTCAATCGCGGGGACAGCGGCAATCAACGCATACGCCCCGGCGACCGGGTCGTTGTGGATTTGCCCACCGTTGGTCACACCGATGCGCCGGTCGTTGGTCTGCGCGACGTAGCAGGGCATCCCGATGTTTTCCAGCACGGATTTAATCCCCGCCGCGTCGAAGCTGAGTTGGTGTGCTTCTCCGGTCCACATCTGGCCTGATGGCGGTCCCACATAGCGGATTGTGCCGGATGGTTGTGTCGCTGTCGTCATGAGTCCCTTACCCGTTCGCGTCACTGTACTTGAAAGGCGCGATTGTACCATTTTGGCGCGGGTTGCGGTATGGGGGGAACCTCAACGCTTTGGCACTATCATGCACCAACATAAGGGGAGCAGCGGGGCAATTTTTCGTCCATCGTTTCGCCGCTGGCTGAAGCCATGAGGCTACGAAGAAACGACAGCCCACCGCTAGCGTGCTTTTAGCACCTTTTAGTGCGCTTGGCTTTTCGGTAGCCGGACTGCTTTAGTACGCATGGGACTGCAAGAATGCCGCCTCTGCCAAAATGCAAAACGCAATGTAGGGGCGCGACTCTTCGCGCCAGTGTGATAAAAAGTAAAAGTCCCCAAGTGAATAATTCAGGAGATTTGGGGTACGCCCAAATGCCCTACAACAACCGTCCCGCCATATAGCGCATGAGTAAATCCTTACGCACGAACAGAAAGATCGTCAGCGCTGCCAGAAAACCGGATAAATGCGCCACCTCGTTGATGTTCGACGGCAGGCTGCCCGTCTCGATCGCACTGAACGTATCCATGATGCTAAACGGCACATAGATCAACACAATCAATAGCGCCGGAACCTGCACCGTCCACTTCCAGGGCGATGTTTTTTGACCCAATAGCGCCAGCAGTCCGGTAATCATCCCCCGGATAATCAAACCCGGCAGCCACAGACAACCCATACGCGCCGTCGGGAACAGCAACACATACGCGCCCATTACGCCGAACACCGCTCCACTCGCACCAATACCGGGCACATCGAGAAACGAAGAATCCACGATAAAGGCATAGCCCATCGACGCTACCATCCCCGCAATCAGATAGAATACGAAGAAGCGCCAGGGACCGCAGGCGTCTTCTACCCGGCGACCAAACGCCCACAGGAAGATCATATTGCTAGTAATATGCATAAAGTCGGCGTGCATGAACATTGACGTAAACGACACCCACGCCCCGACCCCGTTCGCCTGCGTGAAATACAACTCGCGGAAGCCGTATTTCCAGATTTTTTCTCCGTACAGCAGCATGTGCATCTCGTATTCAAACTCGGTCGGCGCGTTGATGGCGTCGATCAAGTGTGGCGCCTGCCACAGCACATACACCGCGATGTTGATCAGAATCAACGTGATGGTGGCAAAGGGAATCGAGCGGTAGCGTACCGTCTGCGTATCGTTAAACGGCAGCGGAATAATCGAGTTCAGCAGCAAACTGAGCAGAATGTATAGCAAAATTGCGAATAGAAAACTCATCAATAATCCCCCCCGCTAACGCCAGATGCTATTCGGTGAATACATCAGTTCCCACAACTGGCTCAAATCCGGCTCGACCGGGTTGAAGAACAACAGGTCAATCGCCGTGTTGAACACCAGCCACGCCCCAATACCGAGGATAACCACGCCCGCCACTCCGAATCCGACACGCAGCGGCATGGCAATAATCGGAATCTGTGTCACCTCTTGAATCGCGCCCGTGCCCCGTTCGATGATGCTGGCCCCCTTGTATGGCGCATCGGGGATTTTACCGCCCAGCAGTTTCGCCAGCCCGCGCTGCTGCGGGGATGAAGTCGCCGTCACCAGCAAATAACCACCAACCAGACCGAACACAATCCCTAGCCAGCGTTCCGGCGTCATATTGCCCAGATCAAGGCCGACATCCTGCCACGCCAGCAAAAAGAAGAAGATCGCAAAGCCAACGGCCTCGCGCCATGCCAGCAGAACATTCCCGCGCTCTTTGTCTGTCAGCACCGGGGCGAAATCACCGAGTCGCTTGTCCGCCTCGCGGCCTTCCTTGCTGCGCGTACCCAGCGCCGCCGCCTGATTGTAGTAGGTCATCGCCTCACGCGGACGCCCCAGCGCCTTCTGCACATCACCCATCTGCACCAGAAGTGCTTGACTTTGCGGGAAGTCCTTCAACGCCCGACCGAGAATCTGGTGAGCGTCATCGTTTTCACCCGCTTCGATCAGTTCATCGACCAACCGTGAAATTAGCGTATCCTCGACACCGGGCAGCGTGACCATACTGCGCCGCAGTTCGCCCAGGCGCACATGCTTGCGACCGTAGCGTGCCAGGTCCATCGCCGTCAAATGAATGGGAATGCTGTGTGTCCCGGCATCAATCGCCCGTATGACCAGTTCTTCTGCATCATCGACATAGCCCAACTTCGTCAATGATTTAACGGCGTGCTTCATCGCATATTCGTGATCGACCTGGGTTTGCAGCACGCGCACCCAGCATTCGACCGCCTCTTCATTGCGCTCCTGTTCAACAAAGAGTTCGGCTTTTTCCAGCAATTTGCGGATTTCTCGCTGCTGCGCCGGGGTAGGTGGAGCAGGCGCAGGCTTGCGCTTGAACGGCGCATCCGTATTGAGTTCGCCATCATCCCCGGTGAGGCGACCATTGCGCCGCAGCTTCGACGCCGGGATCACATCCGCGAACGGGTTTTCCTCGTCATCTGTCGCCACAGGCGGCGAAACGGCTACGGCAGTCGCCGCTACCGCCACACTCGAAGCGCCGCTAACCGCGCCGTTGTTCTGATTCAGCCGCGCCAGAATCTGCTTGGCGGCCCGATTTTCTGGATCAATCACCAGTGCCCGCTGAATACACTGGCGCTGCCGTTTCGGATCAGTCTGCACACGCGACACCCACAACCACGTCGTCGCATTGTCCGGGTCCAACTTTGCCGACTGCTGTAACAATCGTCGCGCCTCGTCGCGGTCGCCGCGTTTGATAGCGACAACCCCCTGTTCGAACAACGTTTTGGCATCCATAATCGATAAAATTCCCAATACTGCGCGTTATGATGACAATCAAATTTTATGCGACTTCCAGACGTTTGCGGGCGTAAGAGGCCCAAAAAATGTATGAAAACCGTATAGATGCGCCGGATTCCCCCGCATCCTGGGGGGTAAGAAACACGCCATCACCACTCGTAACCCGTCCTTTCATCATCGCGGGGCAAAATGTCGTCCACTCACCGCAAACCTGGCAAACCATTCCAAAACCGGGTGAAAACGCTATAAAAACCCTTTAGTAACACCATGAATAATAACGAAAACCTGCGGATTCGTCGCAGAAACCCGCTGCTAACCACGCTCCAATAGTACGATTCTGCTACGGCAGATTGGATAGGAATTCGTTACACTCTTACGTACAAGAAAAAATAGTTCGGGGGCAGCACATAGAACCGTGTCGTTGGGTGCGTGGAACCCGACACGGATACAATAATGGTTTGTAATCCGTTTGAAACATTAACGCCGCGCCACAAACGTCTTTCCACCACAATACTAACGGATCGTCCCCGGTTCATAGCCTGCCCATGACTCAAATCGGCCTTTTCCCTCAAGGTCGCCACTCGTCGAGGGTTAATACAGTCATGCTAACAAAACAGACTTGAGATACCATTGACATAATGAAACGTATGACTGAAATAGCCAAATTTGTAGTATAATAAAGATGAATATAGAGTATGCAGGCGGAAGAAGAACCCAATTATGAAGGCTCGTCTTGATCGTGTTCTGAAGAAACTGGCGCTGGAGCATACGCCCCATCTGATCGCTCAGTACAAACAGATGGAAGGCGATCAAATCGCGCATATCCAATGGTTGGCCCGCCAACTCGCCCGCTACAATGTGGTCGTGCTGGCAGGGAAACTCAAAGAGATGCACAATGTCGATCTCTATGTGCAGGATTGGCTGCGGGGATTCGGTCAGTTTAATGCGCTGCTGACCAGCAACCTCTACCCGTCGTTCAATCAAATTAGCGCGAGCAATGGCGATACTGTGGAAAACCCTCACATCGTGGTGCTGCAACTTGATGTAGAACCCGTGAGCAACGCCCTCGCCGGGTATGTCATCCCATATCTAGCGTGGAGACAACCACAACGCCCGTATTCCGAGCCAGAATTGCGCGGTCTGATGGATATTATCCTGCGCGAGGAACTGGGTGTCGGCAACCTGCAACCCGATGTTTTTTATCGCCTGCAAATGGAAGGCGTTGCAATCCTGAAGCAAATGCTCGGCGTGCAAATGCGCTACATTTCGGTCACGACCTTCGATCAGCCGATCCTGAGTCTGCTGCCGAAACAACCGCCGCAACCGCCGATCATGCTGCCAGAGGAACAGAAACGGCAGGAACGCGAGTTCACCCGCGAACTGGAGAACGTAGAGCGGCAAGAAGTGGACACAACGCCATCCGAGGCGATGTTCAACCCGATCCCGATGCGTCACCAGAGCAAGGGCGTGACCGGGCAACCCAACCGGGCAAAGAAGCCCTTTGTGCCCGTGCCGCCGCTGCCGCGCCGCGACAATAAATAGGCTCAGAAGCTATTTGAAAACGCCCCCTCACCCCTTGTGGGAGAGGGGGGCGGATTTCGACTTCTCAAACGGCTTCTCAAAGAAAACGAACGCAGCGGCCCGCCAGATCATTATGGGTTGCCTATGTGTTCAATTCCTTCTCATAAAACCGGTACGTCCGGTAGATTTCCATACCGGCACTTTTGAGCGTGCCGATCATATCCTGATTGGTTTCCAGCACCCAACCGGCATCTACGTGACGGTAGGACTTTTTCATCGCCTTCAAATTTTGCAATATGTGATGATACATAACAAGGTCCAGGCCGCGATTGCGGTATTCCTCCGCCACGCCCATCCACACAATGCGGAAGCCGTCGATTTTCGGGCGGATCTTCCAGTGCCACGCCACACGTAGCAGCGCCAGCACTTCCGGCTCGCGGGGTTTGGAGTAGGCCGCTTTCAGCGCTTTGTTGAAGTCCGGTGCGCCCAGCATAAACCCGGCAGGTTTACCATCCAACAACACAATCGCGGCAAGGCGTGGATCGAAGATCATACCTATCCCTTCCGCAAGTACATCGACATCGGCCTCTGACATCGGGGTGAATCCCCAGTTCCTGGACCACGCACGATTGTACAGGTCCATGAATATCAAAAAGTCTCCGCGAATATCTTTGCGATTCGCGCTGCGCACACTAATATCGCCATTGCGGGTCACACGTTTGACCAGCTTTTCCAGACGAGCATTTTCTTTTGATGCCTCGAAGCGCTCGACTGAAAAGTCGAAGTGGAAGCTGTAGGTATCCATCACCTTTGTAAAGCCGGATGCTTCGATGTGTCTGGCATAGTAGGGCTGGTTATAGGGCATCACCAATACAGGCTGCTCGAATCCATCCACCAGCAGGCCGCATTCTTCGTTGTTGGTAAAGCTCTGCGGACCACGCACCGCATCATATCCGCGTGAATGTGCCCATTCGATGGCGGTGTCGAGCAGGGCTTTCGCGGCTTCGGCATCGTCATAGACATCAAAGAAGCCAAACCAGGCGATGTTCTCGTTGTGATACTCGTTGTGGCGATTGTTGACAAACGCGGCAATAGTCCCGACAGGCTTGTCTCCGCGCCACGCCACATAATAATCGCCTTCGAGATAATTCCATGAGGGGTTTTTCTCGCGGTCGAGCGTTTCCTTACGCATCGAAAGCAGCGGCGGCACCCAGTTGGGGTCGTTCTTGTTGACGTGCCACGGCATCTCAAAGAAGGCTTTAAAATCGGCGTCGTTTTCGACTTTTCGCACCGTCACGGCAGCAGACATCGCACGTTCCTCCATGTTTGTGTGTGCGAGGGATGATTTTAACGGGGAAGCGCCGATTGAACCACGAAGAAATCTTCGTGGTTCGAATTCGCCTTACACCGGTTTTGCGATGACTACCATGCGCTCGCAGCCATCCTCATACGGTGATCCGTCCATGTCGCCATAGACTGCTTCGACGGCAAAACCGGTTTGCGCCAGCAGCAGGCGAACCTCTGAATAGAAATAGTAGTACAGCAGCAGCGGCGCGACCGTCCGGCGAAC
>DAOTXA010000010.1:0-3578 GCA_034435595.1 Anaerolineae bacterium
GGCCAAGCACTTCAAGGACATGATTGACGTGACCGGCGTCATCATCACCAAGCTGGACGGCACCTCAAAGGGCGGCATCGTCTTCTCGGTGTTCAACGATCTTGACCTGCCCGTTCACTATGTCGGACTCGGTGAAGGCATCAACGATTTGATCCTTTTTAACCCGGAAATCTTCGTCAAAAGTCTGTTCGACGAGAATTAGAAAGAGTCGTTGGTTGTTAGTTTTACCGTCAGGCGCGACGCATTCGCAAACAAAAGAACTAACCACTAAACAAGAACAACCAATCACGATTGCAAAGCAATGGAACAAATCACCAGCACGCAAAACCCCAGAGTCAAGCAGGTCCGCAAACTGCGTAACCGCCGCGAGCGCGTGCAGACGGGCCTGTTTGTGGTGGATAATCCGCGTGACCTTGCGCGGGCGCTGGAACGCGATTACACGATTGCCCACGCCTTTTACTGCGCAGATCATGACAACTACAGCGAAACACTTTCGCTGCTCAATGGTAGCCTGACCTACACCGTCAATACTGATCTGATGGCGAAAATTAGCTATCGCGAGTCACCCGGTCCCGTTGTTGCAGTCATGCACCAGAAGCCGCGCAAATCCGCCGCTGAATTGCATGAGATTGCCTGCACACTCGTTCTCGGCCTGGTTGATCTGCGCAAACCGGGCAACATTGGCGCTTTGATGCGTACCGCCGATGCCACCGGGTTCGAGGCGATTCTGCTGATTGATACCGCACTTGATTTATACAATCCGAATATCATCCGCAGCAGCACCGGTGCATGCTTCCTCAATAACGTCTACACCGTGACTACCAACGAAGCGTTGACGTTTTTTCAGCAGCGCGAATATGCGATCACCGCCGCCGTCGTGGATGGCAACCATACGCTATATGAGGTCGATTTCACCGCCGGACCTGTCGCCGTCGTCATGGGTACAGAAGACCTCGGATTGCCCGCACATTGGATCGAAGTGTGCGACACTCGCGTGCGGATTCCAATGGTCGGGCAGATCGCCGATTCACTGAACGTCTCCGTCTCCGGCGCAATTTTTATGGCGGAAGCGCTCCGCCAGCGTTTCTGAGTCGAACCCCATCCACAATCCCCTACACGCCACGGTATCCGCCCAACACCGGGCACGATAGCGGCATTTCTCACTTCTCGTATAATACTTTCTAAGTCGAAAGGAGTTGATGGCGACGCGTGCGTTTGTCGTCTGCAAATCATGAACAACATCCTGAGCATACTCAGCGGCCTTAAAGAACAGGTCGCATCGCTGATGAAAAAACTTGATATTGACGGCAAATCTGCGAAAGCAAGCGCACTGGAAAAAGAGGCTTCCGCGCCTGATTTCTGGGACGATGCCGAATCCGCGCAGAAATCCATGCAGCAGATGTCCAGACTTAAAAATATGGTCGAACCCTGGATGAAACTGCGTGCACGAATCAACGATGCGTTTGAACTCGCTGATCTCGAAGACGACGATTTGCTGGAAGACCTCACGGCAGAAACATCTACCCTACAAGCACAGGTTGAGAAGATGGCGTTTCAGGCGATGCTTTCTGGCCCGCACGATAGCGAAGACGCCGTTCTCGCCATCCATGCCGGAGCCGGGGGGACTGACGCGCAGGACTGGGCGGAAATTCTGGAGCGCATGTACATCCGCTGGGCAGAGCAGAACGGCTATAAAGTCGATGTGTTGGACCGCAGTGACGGTGACGAAGCTGGCCTCAAAAGCGTGACCATGAGCATCCAGAACGGGGAATTTCCCTACGGATATCTGCGCAGCGAGCAGGGCGTGCATCGACTGGTACGCATCAGCCCATTTAACTCTGCCGGAAAACGGCAGACTTCATTTGCGAAGGTCGAATTGTGGCCCGACATCCACGACGATATTGACATTGAGGTCAACCCCAATGACCTGCGCATCGACACCTATCGCGCCAGTGGAGCCGGAGGCCAGCACGTTCAGAAGAATGACACCGCCGTCCGCATCACCCATGAACCCACCGGGATTGTTGTGCAATGCCAGAACCAGCGCAGTCAGGCGCAGAACAAAGACCGCGCCATGCAACTGCTCAAGGCCCGTCTGCTGGAACTAGAACAGGAAAAGCAGGACGCCGCACTCGCCGAACTTAAAGGGGATAACGTTGACGCCGGGTGGGGAAACCAGATTCGCTCCTACGTCATGCACCCGTACCAGCTTGTCAAAGACCTGCGCACCGAACACGAAACCGGTAACGTCAACGCAGTGCTGGATGGCAAACTGACCGATTTCATGGAAGCGTATCTACGTGCCAAAATCAGCAAATCCGGCGCGACAAACTAAGCATTATGCGCCGTAAATAAGATTCGAGTTAGACGACTATATAAAGGGACACAAAACACATGAGCGATGAAATTGCCGCACGTCTACGTTCACTACGCCGCGAATTCGACGAAACCCACGACGCCGCCCGTTTTACCAGTATCACCGAGGAAATCGGCAGTATCGGCGGTGAGGTCAGCACACTGCCGTCGGAAATCGAGGAAATCCGTAACCGGGGGTATGCCTTCCGTTCGTATCTCGAAAACAAAGCCGAAAAGCTGCACGAACACTGGCGCGACATCCGTCAGAGTGTCCGCGACTCTGTCGAACGCGAAAGCGACGATTTGAAGCGCGAGTTGAGCAGTGTCGAGCGCTGGGTTGAGCGTGCGGAAAACGACGCCGACGACCCTGACCGGGCAGGCAGCACAATTGATAAGGCACAGGAAGAACTGGGCGAACTGAAATCCAAGATTGAGGGTGCAGAACGCCGAATAAGCAGCACATTCAGCACGCTCCGTCAAGATATCAGCCAGACAAAGACCCAGCTTTCGCAGATCAACTGGTATCTGGACCAGAAAGATGAAGCCAGCTTCGACTTCCTGGCCGGGGAAGCGCTGTTTCTCGCTGCCAAAGCTGAATGGGTAAAAACTGGCAAAAATAAGCAAGACCCCGACGGTATCCTCTACCTGACCGATCAACGTCTTCTATTCGAGCAAAAAGAAACCACCGGCAAGCGTCTGGGCATGTTCGGCGGCAAGAAAGAGCAGGAACTCGAACTCGACTTACCGCTTGGTCAGATTGAAGGCGTGGAGCCAGAAAAGAAGGGGATGCTAGGCGGCATTGACCTGCTGAACTTCGAACTAGGGTCTGGTGCGCCCTTTTCCACCCTGACCATTGAGGTCAAAGGCGGCGTAAACTGCAAGTTCTGGGCCAAGCAAATCGAGCGCATGATTAGCGGCGATACGCAAGACGAACGCGCCATCGAACCCGACCCTGAACTGGTCGAAAAGCTACGCAATGCCCCTACCGAATGCCACGTCTGCGGCGGCACCTTACCTATGATCGTCGCCGGCATGACGCAGGTCGAATGCGAGTACTGCGGTTCTGTCGTGCGCATCTAAACGCAGTATCAATATCGTGACAGGGCTTTTGCAAAGTTGCTAAAGCAAAAGACGAATCGTGCAGGCATCTTCCCGAAAGGTGACATCCCGAACATAGTGCAGGCGATTTTCGATGTGCCAATGTTGCCGAACCCGATGCAGTA
>DAOTXA010000011.1:0-13948 GCA_034435595.1 Anaerolineae bacterium
CCTCGAAGCGGGTGAAGACGAAGTATGCACGTTCAACAATGAGTTCACGCCGCCGCCGGAAACATTCGAACTGCGCATGATCAAGTACAACGACCGCGACGGTGACGGCACGAATAATGAAATCAACACTGGCGCAGGCGATCCGCCCAGCAGCAACGCGCTGACCGGTTGGGAATTCGTCGTATACGATAGCGACGGTAACGAAGTCGGTCGCAACACGACCAGCGTCGAGAACGCGGGCGCGAACGGCGACCTCGGCATCCGTGCCAGCATCCCCGGCCTGATTTCCGGCGAAGAGTACACCATCTGCGAAACACAGCAGGACGGCTGGATCAACACCGAGCCGAGTAACGGCGTCGATGATGTGACCTATGGCGAACCCTGCGAGACGCTGACGCTGACTTCTAGCACCAACGTTACCCGCTACTTCGGTAACTATCAGGAACTCGCCAGTCTGGGCGACTTCGTGTGGGAAGACGTCGATCAGGACGGCATTCAGGATCCAGGCGAACCCGGTGTCCCCGGTGTAGAAGTCAAGTTGCTGGATGAAAACGGCAACGTAATCGCCACCACACCCACCGACGCCAACGGCGAATACCAGTTCACCGACCTCGAACCCGGTGACTACAAAGTTATGTTCGTGCTGCCGAACGGCTACGAGTTCACCGCGCAGAATCAGGGTGGCGACGATGCTGTTGACAGCGACGCTGATCCGAACAACGGCATGACGGGTGTTATCAGCCTCGACCCCGGTGAAAACGATAATACGAATGACGCCGGTCTAATCAGACTCGGAACCCTGCTGGTTCAAAAAGTGGTTCCTGAAGGCAAGGGCGACCCGAACAACGCGAATCAGACCTTCGAACTGGAGATTCAGGACAGCAACGGTACCGGTATCGCCGGGGGAACCGTCTCGCCTGGTGACAATCCGGTCGGCCTCGGTTTCGCACCCGGTTCGTACTTCGTTGCTGAAGACATGTCCACGCTGCCGGATGGCTGGGCGCTGACGGACATCTCCTGTGTCAGTGACAACCAGACATCCGAGTTTGGCGACTTTGTTGAAGGTGAAACCAGCCTGAGTGTTGAACTCGCCGCAGGCGACCGCGTTGTCTGCACGTTCACCAACGAGTTCACGCCGGAACCGGAACCCGAAGTTCGCCCGATTCTCGAATGTGTGGCTCCGATTGCTGACAGCGACATGTATCGCGCCTTCTTCGGCTATCTGAACGAGAATGGCGAGACAGTCGAAATCCCGGTTGGTGAAGAAAACAAGTTCACCGGCGGCGGCGTAGACGGCTTCGATCAGGGCCAACCGACGACCTTCCTTGACGGTCGCAGCCCCTTCTTCCCGAACGCCGCGTTCTACGTGGACTTCGACGGCAGCAACCTCGTCTGGACGCTGACCGGTCGTACCGCGACGGCTTCCGACAATCCGGCGCAGGCCTGCGAGTATCACGCACTGTTCGCCAAAGAATGGCAGGGTGAAGACGCCCCCGGTGCCATCGATGACCTCATCGTCGCCACGGCTGGTGACAATGAAGTGATGTGCGACTGGAACGGCGCGACACTTCTGTGTGAAGAAGACCTCGATATCCCGGTCAGCATCGTGGATGGCGACCTCGTCGGCCTGTACGAAGTTGCCGAGCAGAATCTGCCCGAAAACTGGACAGCCATCGAAGGTGTCGGTGAGTTCACGGTCATCAACCCGGACAACAAGAACTTCACACACACGGTCATCAATGAATACGAAGAACCGCTTGACCGCCTGCGTCTAACGAGCGACTGCCCCAGTGGTGTGTTCCGCGTCCGCAACAGCAACGATGTCCCGGTCGACTACACCTGGAACACCGCCAGCGGCAGCTACAGCGGCAGTGGTACAGCCCAACCGGGTAACAACTTCGGCGCGATTGACACGCGACCCAGCACCAACGAAACGGTCCGCCTGTTCGTCGACGGCGTACAGCAGGACGTGAAGGCCACCAAGCCTGTCGAACAGTGCACCGGCTCACTCAACGTCACCAAGACGGTTGATTGGAACGGCGTGCCCGAACATGAAGGCCAGACCTTCGAAATCTGCATCAGCGGTCCTTCCTACCCGAATGGCAACTGCCAGACAGTTGACTTCGACGGCGGCGAACTTGGCTGGTCCGGCCTCATCCCCGGCAGCTACACCGTCACCGAAACCAACCCCGGTAGCGACTGGAACGTAGACATCAGCGGTTCGCCCGCCAATGTCAGCAGCGGTAGCAGCGCACATGTAACCGTCACCAACACCAACGACGGACCTGATCGCCTGCGCCTGACGAGTGACTGCCCCAGTGGTGTGTTCCGCGTCCGCAACAGCAACGACTTCCCGGTCGACTACACCTGGAACACCGCCAGCGGCAACTACAGCGGCAGTGGTACAGCCCAACCGGGTAACAACTTCGGCGCGATTGACACGCGACCCAGCACCAATGAAACCGTCCGCCTGTTCGTCGACGGAGTACAGCAGGACGTGAAGGCCACCAAGCCGCCGGAGCAATGCGGTCCGGTCGATGGCGACATCCATGTCACCAAGTCCGTCCATTGGAACGATATGCCGGTCGATGAAGGCCAGCAGTTCACCCTCTGCATCAACGGCGACTCCCTCAACGAACCGCTGTGCCAGACGGTCGGCGCTCATGGCGGCACCGTCAGCTTCAACGACCTGCCCTTCGGCACCTACAACGTGTACGAGTGGGATCCGGGTTCGCAGTGGGAAGTCAGTGGTGGCGGTCATGTGGTCATCAGCCGCGAAAGCGCGACGGCCTCCAGCACCATCACCAACAGCCGCGTGCGTCTGCACCCGCTGACCCTGAACCCGATCTGCCCGGCAGGTACGGTCAATGTCAGCAACCCGAACGACGTGCCGGTCACCTTCAGCTACAACGGTGGTGACTATGAAGTCGGCGCGAACGGTACCATGGCGATCCATGCTGACTCCGGCGCACATGTCGGCATCAGCTTCCCCGGCGGCAACGCTTCGACGACGGCTAAGACCGTTGAAGAATGCGGTGGCGGCAGCGGTGAACCGAACCTGAGCTGCCCGGCGAACTACGAATTCGTTGGTGAGTTCAGCGACATCCTCGGTCTGCCGTGGGAACACCCGCTCGGTGTGTTGCAGCGTGACTATGGCTTCAACCTCGGCGAAGGCATGTTCGAAGTCGCAGTTGTGGCAGCATCCGGTGTCGGTCACCCCGAACTCGGTTGCGCCCCCGGAACCAACGGCGAAGCCAACCCCTGTGACCAGGGCCAGGTGTTCGAAGCCTTCAATATCCTGATTAACGGCAACGACATTGCGTTCATCCAGGACCATGGTGAGGACCAGTGGCAGGGCTTCGGTACCGTCTGGACCGGCGTGATCGAAGGCGGCGAAGGCACTATCAGCTTCGTACACATCGGTCTGGGCGACACGCCTGAATCGGTCACCTACAAGGCCGCAGTCTGCGCCCGTCCTTTCGAGGACGAGCCGGAGCAGCCTGAAGAACCTGAAGAAGTCGAAGAAGTTCAGGAAGTTCAGGAAGTTCAGGAAATCGAAGAACCGACCGACGAATAATCACCCGGTTCTACGCTGAAACATCCAGCAAGACAGCACCCCGGAGAGCAAACGCTCCTCCGGGGTGTTTTCATTTAGTCAATTACCCCTAATCAATTACCATCCACAGAAGCAGGTGGCTTGCCCCTGACTCCAATGAACTTAGCGAACGGCGTGCAACTTTATGCTAAACTGTTCGTCAAGACTTCAGGTATGCATATAGATTGTATATTTCAGGTGATTTATGCAGCTAACGTGCCCCGAATGCGGCGCAAAAATATCAGCGCAAAACATCAATATCGAGCAGATGATCGCCGTTTGCCCCGAATGTGATACGGTCTTTCAATTCGATCCACCGGGGGAAAAGGCCAAGCGTCGCAAGGTCAAGCAACCTGAACATCTGACTGCGCACGAATCAGATCAGGGTGTGAATCTGTCGTTTCGCACCAACTTCCGGCTTGACCAAAATGAGGCGTTTATCATCACGGGCATTCTGAGCGCAATCTTCACGCTTGGCTTGCCTGCGGTCCTCGGTGACGTGCTTGCCGGTGATCTAGAAATCGGTATCTTGATTCCATTGCTGCTGGTCATCAGCTTTCTATATTATTTGCTGGGTTTGATCGTTTACAACAAGACACATATTGACGTGACCGACGCCGAAATCCGTGTCTCACGCGGTCCGCTGCCATCTCCGTTCAGCCACACACATCATATCAGCCTCGCCGGAATCAAGCATATCCATTATGCAGAAACGCCTGTGTCTATCCGCGAAGTCTACGATACCCCACGCTATACCGTCTATGCAGTGATGGACGACGGTACACAAACCCTCATTGTGACCGATGTTATCAACGACTATGCAGTCTATCTCACACAACGCCTCAATGCCGCGCTGGAAGACAGCGTTCCGCCGCCTTATCGCGTGCAACAGACAAATACCGGCGAAACCAGCGACAGAGTGACCCTCAGCGACCTGTTCGATGACGAGCCACAGACATTCAAACACGACAATTAGAAGCTATTTGAAAAGCTGCCAGGGCGAACCCATCATGCACTTCTCAAACCGTTTTTCAGTCCTGATTCGGTCAGGTTCCTCTTAAACCCCGTCTTAATTTCGTTATTTTAGACATAATGTATGAATTTCGTGCAGCCTGACTCATCTTATGCTAAGGTAAGTGAGGTAAACATAGCTTTAAAGGGGTGAAACGTTTCCAAACTTCAATCGTATGCGCAGCACGTTTTAACCTTCTCCTCGTTGTTTGTGCAGCCATCGATCAGGATGCGTTCGCCTACCGCTTTCAATTTATTTCTTTTCGTGTAAGGAGAGACTTCCCTATGTTTAGACGTGCTTTACTTGTTACCCTTCTCGTTGCTGCGCTGGTGATGCTGGCGGCTCCGGTCACTGCACAAGGTGAATCCATCATCTTCTGGAGTACGGAAACGCAGCCTGCACGTGCGGCGATCACGCAGGAAATTATCGCCGGGTTCACCGAAGCCACTGGCATCAACGTATCGCTGGTGTTGACGGATGAAAATTCGCTGCCGAATCTAATGACGGCTAATAACGCCGCCGGTACGCTACCGGATGTCGTCTTCCACCCGGTAGACTTTACCGCGACGTGGTACAACGAGGGCATCCTCGACAGTGACGCCGCAACTGCCATAATCGAAGAACTGGGCGCAGATAGCTTTAGTGCGCTCGGCCTTGTCGGTAACGGTATGGGTGGTTATATGGCTGTCCCGACCGACGGTTGGGGCCAGTTGTTGATCTACCGTGCGGACCTGTTTGAAGCCGCCGGTCTGGAAGCGCCGACCACCTTCGCAGCGATCGAAGCGGCTGCCATGGCGCTCAACGATCCTGAAAACAACTTCTACGGTATCGCTGCTGCTACCGACCCCGGTGCAGTCTTCACACAGCAGACCTTTGAACACTTCGCACTGGCGAACGGCGTTAGCCTGACTGACGGTGAAGGCACTGTCACGCTCAACACGCCGGCAATGGTAGAAGCCATCGACTTCTACGCCAACCTCGTCAGCAGCTATGGCCCGCCCGGTGTGCAGGACGTAGTTTCGACCCGTGCGACCTACTTCGCCGGTCAAGCCGCGATGATCGTGTGGTCGCCCTTCATCCTCGATGAAATGGCTGGTCTGCGCGACAACGCCTTCCCCGCCTGCGAAGAGTGCGGTGACGATCCCGCATTCCTGGCTGCCAACAGCGCGATTGTGCCTTCGTTTGTCGGTCCGAGTGGCATGGAACCGGTGCAGTACGGTCAGGTGAGTAACATGGGCCTCACAACCGGCGCAAGTGAAGCGGCGATGGAATTCGTCAAGTACTGGCTCAGCGATGGTTATCTGGCATGGCTAGGCACTTCGCCAGAAGGCAAGTTCCCGATGCTGCGTGGTAACGCGGATAGCGATACCTTCTACATCGACGGCTGGAGCACGCTGGAAACAGGTGTGGATCGTCGTGCGCCGTTGAGTGAATTCTACGGTGAAGACGTGATCCAGACGCTCATCGAAGGCGCTTCGGGCTTCGCCCGCTGGGGCTTCAACGAAGGTCAGGGTGCGCTGGTCGGTGGTGTGTATCAGGAACTGCCGGTCACCGAACTGCTGTCTGAGGTCATCAATGGCTCGTTGACTGCGGAAGAGGCGGCGGAAGAAATCCAGTTCCTCGTCGAAGAAATTCAGGCGGCGCAGGCTGAATAAGCCGTTCACCAAGCGTCACGCCAACTAAATCAACGCAACAGGACAGGGACACAGGTGTGTCCCTGTTTTCGCACACATTGGTTATCAAAACATATTTTCGAGAAACATACACCGTCAGGAAGGTGTATCATGCTGAACGATTTTTCACTGGTCGAACTACTACTGTATTTGCTGGTGTGGGCCGCGCTTGGCGGGCTGCCCGGTTTCTATCTGTTCTATACGCTCAATCAAAATCCGCGCCTGGGGGCATTACTGGGCGGGATCGCGGGGGCGGGGCTTGGCCTCGTCGTCACTGCCCTTGACATCGCCGAATCACCGGGAGAGATGGTCAACATTATTCTGCTGGTATGGCTGGCGACCCTCGCTATCGGAGCGGCGGCACGCCTGACCAATACCGGCATGGGGACGTATCGTAATCGTGCCAGCATTGGCGCAGCGACGGCCAATCTCGCCTACGGGCTGCTGATGCCAACGCTGTTGATCGTGTTTACGATTGTCGTATTCCCGATGATCTGGAATCTGGTGCTGGCGTTTCGCCCGGTACGGTTGCGTAATCTGCCGGATTTGCAGATTTTCAGCCTTGATGGGCTAACGTTGGACAACTTTAACACTGTGTTTCGCAACAGCGATCGTTTCTTCGACGTGTTCTGGCCTGCCGCCGGAGACACACTGATTCTGCTGTTGATTCTGGTCACGGGCTGGTATCTGGGTAAATTCATCGCCCGCCAGATGGGACGCGAACCGGGCAACGGGTCGCTGGTGGGGTTGCTAATCGCTATCGTGATCGCCGTGTTCATCGCGGGGACACGTGACTACTCTGACGCGGTCAACGACCTGATTACCGGGCGCGGATTCCTGAATACGCTGCTGCGCACGTTCATCTATACCGTTGCCGGGACTGCGCTAGCGATCATTCTGGGCTTAATCGCGGCCTTGATCGTCAAAGACCAGTTTCGCGGGCGCAACATTGTGCGCGGATTTATGCTGTTCCCCTACATCGCGCCGATTGTATCGGTGGTGTTTATCTGGAAGCTGTTGTTGAACGCCCAGTTCGGCCTCGTCAACGAGGCAATTGATGCGGCGGGCGGTCAGCGGACGGATTTTCTCACAACGCCCGGTACGGCGTTTTTACTGATTATCCTGTTCCAGGGGTGGCGTTACTTCCCCTTCGCGTTTCTGTTCATTCTGGCGCGAATTCAGGCCATTCCCGATGACATGTACGAGGCGGCAAAGGTGGATGGAGCCGCACCGAGCCAGCGATTATGGTTTATCACATTACCACAGTTGCAGGCCGTCTTCGGGACGCTAGCCGTCTTGCGTTTCATCTGGACGTTTAACAAATTCGATGATGTGTTCCTGCTGACCGGGGGTGCGGCAAGTACGCAGTTGGTCACCATCGAGATTTACGACCAACTCTTCTCGCGCAGCAACATCGGGACGGCATCGGCGGTGGCGATGGTACTGGCAGTCGTGCTGTTCATCGTCGTGGGTATCTATTTCCGTTGGTTCATGGTGGAGGACAGTTAATCATGGCGACACCAACTCAAGCTGAAGACCAACCAACAAGCGAATCCACTGAATCCGCACAGCCGGAGAGCTACCCGATCAGCCGTGAGGAGGTTGAACTGTTCCTCGGTTCGATCATCAAGTGGGTGTTTATCGTCTTCTTCCTGGTTATCACGGCGTTTCCGTTTTATTGGATGCTGAACCTGTCGGTGCGCCCGCTGCCGGATGTGGTGCAAAATCCGACGCGGCTGGTGCCCACATGGGAGCAACTCTCCAACTTCTGGGAGCCGTATCGCGCCGTATTGCAGGATTTTAGCTTCACGACGTATATCGGCAACAGCCTGTTTCTATCGGTTTCGACGGTGATACTGACCCTATTGATCGCTATCCCCGGCGCGTATGCGGTAACACGGCTGGACTTTCGTGGCAAGGCGACGATGAGCGGGGGGATTCTGCTGGTGTACATGTTCCCGGCTATCGTGATTGGTATCCCGCTGTTCGTGGTATATACGCGGCTGGGCTGGCGCGGTCAGCTTGTGCCTATCTTGATCGTGTACTTAAGTAGTACGCTGCCAGTGGCGCTGTATATGCTGCGCAGCTACTTCCAGACGCTGCCTAAAGACCTTGAAGAGGCGGCAATGATCGACGGTAGCTCGCGGATTGCGACGATCTGGATTGTGATTCTGCCGCTGTCGATCCCGGCGGTGGCGTCGGTCGCGTTGTATACGTTCATGATCGCGTGGAATGAGTTTCTGTTCGCGCTGTTGTTCCTGCTGGAAGCGCCGTCTAGCTGGACGCTGCCGCTAGGGTTGCAGCAGTTGGACGGGCAGGAAGTACCAAAAACGATGCTCATGGCGGGATCGGTGATTATCAGTGTGCCGATTATCTTTCTGTTCTTCTTCTTCGAGCGGTTCCTGACACGTGGCCTGACGGCGGGCGCGGTCAAGGGATAGAAAAAGCAAAAGCATAACGTAGAGACGCAAAGGCACAGAGGGTCGCAAAGCATAAAGGCGAGTAAAAGCAAACGGCGCGTCCGGTGAATGGACGCGCCGTTTTGATTCATGTGCGTTGGATGCCCTGTTAGGGGTTTGGCGTCAGTGTGGCGAAGGCCCCACGCACACTGCTGCCATCCGGTGCCGGGGGTTGTGGCACAGTGATCTGAGACTGGAACTCGCTCAAAGACTGCCCAGACTGCGCCACTGCACCGCCATTTGCGCCCTGCCCGTAGCGCAGCGACACATCTACCGGGGTGAGGGCGTTGCTGTAGATCGCAACCATGTGGAAGGTCCCCAACCACGGACGGTCACTGTTAAACTCGTTGCCGAGGCCGAAGCGAGCGTCCGTGTACCAGTTGGAGAAATCGCCACCGACAAAGGCGTTCGCTATTTCCAAACCGTTGATGTAGATACGGGCGGTTCCGCTGGCATCCAGTGTGTAAACGAGATGCGTCAGATTTGCGGTTTGCCCGGTGGGGCTGGTCAGCGAGGGCAAGCCGTTACGGTCGCGGTTGGTGGTACGGAAGCGAACATCGAACACGTCGTTGGGCTGGTTGCCCCACAAGCCCTGTCCGACGGTGAAGTTACGGAAGCTGCCGTTGCGCGAGAACGTAATCATGCGGGCTGGACCGCTCAGGTTCATACTTAGCGGATTAATCCACGCTTCAATGGTGATCTGATTGGTGGATTTGAGCGCGTTCAGCATCCGCGACGGCGTGCCATTCGACTCGATGATGGTAGAGGCGTTGATGGTCAGCGATCCCGCGCCCCAGGTGACGTTGCCGGGATTGGCGATGGTCAGGTTGATGGGGTCGGCGTTGCCGCTGGTATCCGCCACCACGTTACCACTACCCTCATTGAAGGTGTAGAGGGCGACCAGGTCGCCATTGAATTCCGGCGTACTGGTCGGAAATGGTGTAATGGTTGGAGCTGGCGTACTGGTCGGTTGCGGCGTGTTCGTCGGAACTGGCGTGCTGGTCGGAATTGGCGTCAGTGTCGGTGTATTGGTCGCGGTCGCAGTATTGGTCGGTGTCAGGGTCGGCGTCAACGTGGCGGTTGGGCCGTCGGTCGGCGTTGAAGTCGCAGTTGCGGTCGCGGTCGGCGTGTGCGTCAGCGAGGGCGTAACCGTCAGGGTCGGTGTAGCGGTGTTGGACGGCGTCAGGGTCGGCGTAAAGGTCGCAGCCGGTGTCAATGTCAGCGTTGCTGTCGGCGTAGCGGTCGGTTCCGGCGGCGGACCATCCTGCGGGCCGAGATTGAACAGTGAAGTGACATCCGGGCCGCTTACGGCTGCGCTGTACACGGCGACGTAGTGGAAAGCCCCCAACCACGGACGATCACTATCGAACTCGTTGGCGAGGCCAAAGCGGGCATCAGTGTACCAATTCGAGAAGTTACCACCCACAAACGTGCTGGTCACTTCTGCGCCGTTGATGTAGATGCGGGCGGTTCCGCTGGCGTCGAAGGTGTAGACGACATGCGTCAGTACCGGCATCAATCCACGTGGACTGGTCAGCGAGGGCAGACCGTTGCGGTCGCGGGTGGTGGTGCGCTGGCGCACGTCGAACACGTCACGCGGCTGATTGCCCCATAAGCCTTGACCGATGGTGACGTTACGGTAGCTACCATTGCGCGACAGGGTAATCATGCGGGCGGGTCCGCCCTGCGTGATATTGGCGGGGCTGACCCACGCTTCTATGGTCAACTGGTTGGTCGATCTGAGCGTGTTTAGCATCCGGTTGGGCGCACCATTCGACTCGATGATGGTGGAGGCGTCTACACTGAGGACGCCCTCGCCCCATGTGGTGTTGCCGGGGTTGGCGATGGTCAGGTTGATGGGGTCGGCGTTGCCGCTCACGTCAAAGACGGTGCTGCCCGCCCCTTCCTCGAAGGTATACAGGGCAACCAGATCATCGGCGAAGGATGGGACGGGTGTCTCGGTCGGCATCAGGGTCGCGGTGGGGGTCAGTGTCGGCGTCGCGGTCGGCACTTCACTAAAGCTGGCGGTGACAGACTTGTTCGCATCCATAGACAAGGTCGTGGGCGACTGGGAACCACTCAGGCCGCCGGTCCAGCCGTCGAACTGCCAGCCGGGATCGGGGACTGCGACGAGTTCCACAACCGCATCGGGTTTGTAACCACCAGCGGGTGCTGCTTCGCCGGAGACTAATGAAACCTCTACGTTGCCCCCACCCACGATGGTGATATCCAACTGTGAAGCGGGTGTATCAGCAATGGTGAAGTTCACGATATACGGCACATCGCTACTGCCAGCGCCGTCAATATCGCTCCAGGCGGTCGCGCTCAAGGTGTACGCGCCGGGGACTGGATTCCAGTTGGCGTAATCACCGTTGTTGTCGTCGCCCCACAGCGAATACGGCGCGATATTTTCGGTGCGGCTGTCACTGTTAAGCGTGAAGACTACGCTGCCCGTAACCGCCGGATTGGTACTGGCGCGAACGTTGAGATCACGCGTGGTCAGGTCGATATAGTCAATGACCATGCCATCGGTCAGCGGTCCGATCTCGGTATCGCTGGCAGCATCAATCAAGGTGAAGGCGATCACCTGCGGCGCAGGTGGTTCGGTGGGCGTCAGGGTCGGCGTCACCGTCAGGGTCGGCGTCGCGGTGAGCGTTGCCGTGGCGGTTGATGTCGCTGTCGGTGTCGCGGTTTCGGTCGGCGTTGCCGTTGCTGTCGGCGTCAGTGTGGGTGTCGCGGTCAGCGTTGGTGTTAGCGTCAGGGTTGGCGTGGCAGTTGGTCCGGGCGGGGTCGTCTGCGGCCCCGCGTTGAAGTTCTGCACGACTTCGGCCCCGGTCAGTGCCTTGCTGTAAACGGCGACGAGATGCAGTGTGCCCACCCAGGGGCGTCCACCGCCGACTTCGTTGGCAATCGCGAGCTTGTAGCCGGTATTGTGACGGTTGAGTGAGCCGCCGCGATTCTCGCTGGCGACTTCTACACCGTCCATGTACATGCGGATCACGCCATCGCTACCGTAGGTGACCACGACATGTGTAAGCGTTGTCGTGACTCCGGTTGGCCCGGTGAGCGAGGGCATTCCATTATAGGTAGTCGTATCGGTGCGCAAACGGGCGTCGAACACGTCACGCGGCTGGCTGGTGTTCACGCCCTGACCGAGGGTGAAGTTCCGCGTGCTTGGCCCGCTGGACATCGACAAAATACGCGCCGGACCAACAAGTGTCAGGTCAGAGGGCGTCAGCCATGCTTCCATGGTGATTTGATCGCTGCCGCGCAGCGCGGTCGCGACACGACCGGCGGCTGTAGTCGATTCAATCACTGTATCGCTATTGACGGTCAGCGAATCCGCGCCCCACGTCACCGCGCCTGTATCGGCGATCACGAGGTTGATGGGCGTGCTTGCCCCGCTCTGATCAAAGACGGTGCCGCCGCTGCCCTCTTCAAAGGTATAGAGGACTTCGAGAGAGTCGGATATGCGGCCTGTTTCTGAAGGGGCGGCGTTGACGGTGACGAGCACCGTATCCGTATCGGTGTCGCCGTCATCGTCGGTGACGGTCAGCGTGATGGTATAGCCACCAACGGCGAGGTCTACAGTCGGGTTTGATCCGGTAGCGATCTGCGAACCGTTTTCGGTCCACACATAGGACTGAATCGTGCCGTCGCTATCGCTACTGCCAGAACCGTCCAGTACAACGGATTGGGTTCCGTTGTCGTCACTATCTACGACGGAAATATCGCTGCCGGCATCGGCGGTTGGAGCCTGATTTGCGGGCGGTGTGCCATCAAGAAAGGGAGTTAATGCTGCGTACCACTTGTCGGCGAGTTTCTGCTCGCCTGCCGAGGTCGGATGCACGCGGTCATAGGTATCGTTGACCGGATCGAAGCCGGTCCACTGATCCACGAACAGGACAGGGGATTGCGCTGTATTCTCCTGCGTCGCCAGACCGGGAATTGCGTTTTTCAGCGGTTCCAGCGAGGGACGGTTGCTGCGATTGTGCGAGGGCGGTGTCGCCAGCAGAATCGTCACATCCGGGTTAACGGCGCGGACAGCCGCGATAATGTCGCTTAGATCGTTGAGCGTGCTTTGAACAGATTGCCCCTGAAAGATGTCGTTAGTGCCCAGCATCAGCAGGACGACATCGGGGGTATCACTGTATCCGGCAAGCCAGCCGGGTAGCTGCGCGAGAATTTCGTCAGCACGCCAGCCCCAGTGCCCTTCATGATCTTGATCGAAGTCGGGATTGGGCGGACCGCCCTGATGATGCGTCGTCAAGGAGCCGACGAAGTCAACAGCATACCCGCCACTTTGTAGCATCTGCCACAAGGGGCGACGGTAGCTGTTGTGATTGCGATCCGCCTGCGTCAGCGAGTCACCCAATGGCAGGATGAACGTAGTCTGCCCGGCCTGACCACCGCTCAAACCACCGATCGAGTCGATGATGTCGATGGTCACAGTGTAGGGATCACCGTTGACGCCTGCCGCACCTTCTTCGCTCCATGCAGAAGCGCTAATGGTGTACGTTCCCAAGGACGGACTCCAGGGCGCGTAATCGCCGAGGTTGTCATCCCCCCACAGTGAGTAGGGGCCGATGTTCTCGGTACGGCTTGATCCGTTGAGTGTAAAGACGACGCTGCCAACCGTTTCAGGATCGGTATTTGCGCGAACGTTGATAAATGAGGATGGCAAGTTGGCGTAATCGATGACCATGCCGTCCGTCAGCGGGCCGATTTCGGTATCATTTTCGGCATCCATCAGGGTGAAGCTGTTCACCTGTGGTGGCGGCGGCGGCGTGATCGTCGCAGTTGGCGTGACCGTGGGCGTCAGCGTCATGGTCGGCGTCGCGGTCGGTGTCGCGGTATTGGTCGGTGTTAACGTCGCGGTCGGCGTTAATGTCGCGGTCGGCGTCTGCGTCTGCGTCAAGGTCATGGTCGGCGTCGCGCTGATGGTGGGTGTCGCCGTCGCGGTCAGCGTTGGCGTCATGGTCGGTGTGGGCGGTGGCGGCGGCGGTGTATCCAGATTGCCGATTTCGAAATGCGATTCGATCTCTTGTGCCGAAAGCGCCTGACTATACACGGCGACGAGATGCAGTGTGCCGACCCAGGGTCGCCCGCCACCGATTTCATTGGCGAGGCCAATTTTGTAGCTGGTGTTGTGGTTATTGAGATTGCCGCCAATATTGTCACTGGCGACCTGCACGCCGTCGATATACAT
>DAOTXA010000012.1:0-3578 GCA_034435595.1 Anaerolineae bacterium
TACGCCGGGGCAGTGGACGGGCGGCATCTATGACATGCGACCGGGTGAAGGCGCGGACTTGTTCCCGCACTCGACCGCAGGCGTGTGTATCGAAAACGCGGTCGATCCGTACCTGCGCGACGTAGAAGTCATCTGGGGTGACAACCCGCCGGACTATCGCGGCGCGGCCTTGCAAACGAAGAACGTCACCGGATTGCGCCGCAACGGATTTCGCGGCAAAGCAGCACATCCGCACACAGCAGATCACATAACCGACTCGACAACGGAGGCAGACTAATGTTTAACGTCAAAGACTATGGTGTAACTGGCGACGGGCAGACCGTCGAAACCGCAAAGCTACAGGCCGTCATCGACCAGTGCAGCGCGGCAGGCGGCGGAACCGTATACTTCCCTGGCGGAACGTTTTTAACCGGCACGCTGACCATTCCCTCGTTCGTGACGCTGAACATCAGCACCGGGGCGACGTTGCTTGGCTCACCCAGTATGGACGACTATCCGCATGATTCGCTGGTCCATCACGGCGACCGCACCGGCTACCATTTGCTGCGGGTTCATAGCGCGGAACAGGTGACGATCACCGGCGGCGGCGTCATTGATGGCAACGGCCCCTATTTCTGGGATTCCCCGGAAAACCCGAAGGGCAGCACCGTAGTCAACAAGGAAACGGGTAATCCGCGTTACCCGGCGCAGGACGTAAACGACCCGAATTATGTCTGGCGCGGATTCCGCCTCGCGCTTTCCAAGCTGGAACGCCCTTCCCCGGCAATCTCAATCGTGGACTGCCACGACATCCGCATTGAAGGCGTCACGCTCAAGGATACGCCGGGATGGGCGGTGCATGTCTGCCGCACACAGCGCGTGTGGATTCGCGGCATCAGCATCTTAAACCCCATGGACGGCCCCAACAGTGACGGCCTCGACATCGACGGCTGCACCGATGTGTTCATTTCCGACTGCTACATTATCAACGGCGACGACTCGATTGTCATCTTCTCTGCACCGGGCAACGGCCCCTGCGAGCGCATCACCATCAACAATTGTGTGATCGCCACCCGCTGCGCCGCGATCAAGATTTATGCGCACGAACCCATGGATTACGACGGCATCAACTCCGATCACCCCATCCGACAGGTGACGGCGAGCAACTGCGTGTTCTATAACAGCGAGCGGGCGGTCAGCATTTACCAGTGGGGGGCGGGTGTCTTTGAAGACCTGCACTTCTCCAATTTTGTCATCGAAACCGGCACCACGCCGCCCAACTTCGCGGAACGCGCCCTACAGATTGACGTGGGGACTGACAATCACTGCCCGCCGGATGCGGAAATCGGTATCGTGCGTAACGTGACGTGGGAAAACATGACCGTTCGCACGCCGGGGCGCATCATCGTCGCCGCACGTCCGAGCAGTGTGCAGAATTTGCGGATTCGCAACATCACCTTCGCCGTGACGGGCACGCACGACCTCAGCCGCTATGCCAACCCAACGCCCTCGCCACAGCAATTTGCGCGTGATCCGCAGAACGCGCATGTGCGAGCGGTTCCTGCGCATTTTGCCATTCGCGGTGTCGATGATCTGCTGATGGAAAACATCACCATCCGCGACGAATCCGGCGGCGACCTTGACGCATGGCACGGGCTGCACCTCGAATACGTCAATAACTCCCGCATCCGTGACTTCGTGACCTACGAGCCACAAGACGGGTTCGAGCAGATTCACCAGCAGGATAGTGAGAACATCACCGTAGAATAATGTTTGTAGGGGCGCAATAGTTTGGCAACTATGCAGTATAGCGTGGTCATGTTTTGAAATGCGGCGGACGCCCAGTTGGGCGTTCCTACGACCAAATTCATGTAGGGACGCGCTACAGCGCGTCCGTAACGACAGCGTGTCCGTAACGACAGCGCGTCCGTAACGACAGCGCGTCCGTAACGACAAACACGAATGACGTTAAACGTCTGTTTATTCAATCGTCAATATGGTGTCGTTACGATAGTTTGTTTTCGACAACACCCCGCACCGGACATACCCGCGCTGCTTGCGCCCACGCCCAATTGACCGCACCATGAAGGGGACACTTCACGACACTTAGGGGGACCAATGCCCAATATCCTGTTTATCATGACCGACCAGCACCGCTGGGATTACATCAACAATGACACCGTGGATACGCCGAATCTGCAAAAGCTGGCGAATCGCGGGACGACTTTCACACACTGTACGGTGAATTCGCCCATTTGCGCCCCATCGCGCATCGGGCTGGCGACCGGGCTGCTGCCGGAACGTCTGGGCGCGTTGGATAATCACGCCTACGTGCCGAACAGTCACCAGACCTACTACCAACGCCTGCGCGACTACAACTATCAGGTGGGCGCGGTCGGCAAGCTCGATATTGCCAAGCCGGACGGGTTTATCGGTGTCGAAGGCGCACGCCCGCACACCTTCGCCCTCGGTTTTACGCATCCGCATGAAACCGAGGGTAAGATGAACGCCGGACGCGTCAACACGGTAGACGGACCATATCGCAAGTTCCTGCACGAACGCGGCCTGCTGGAAGCGTTCTATGACGATTACACCGACCGCAGCAGCAAGGGCTGGGTCAAAGACGCCTCGCATGATTCCGTACTGCCGACCGACGCCTTCCATGATGTCTACATCGGTCAGAAATCCGTTGAGTGGATCGAAAACATCAGCGATGAGTTCCCCTGGCATTTGTTCGTCAGTTTCGTAGGGCCACACACGCCGCTTGATCCCCCGGCAGAATATGCCGAGCGCTACCGCGACCGTCCCATGCCGCCCTTTATCCGCGATGATATGGAAGGCAAACCAGAGTGGGTCAAACGCGGCGTCCTCGACATGACCGATGAGGAAGTCATCCACACACAGCGGCAGTTCTGCGCAGCGATCACCTGCATTGACGATCAAATCGGGCTGATTCTGGATGCGCTGGAACGTCGCGGCATGGCGGATGACACGATCATCGTGTTCGCCGCCGATCACGGCGAGATGCTGGGCGATCATGGTCGCTATAACAAAAGCGTGCCGTATGAGGCGTCCCTGCGCGTGCCGCTGATCGTCGCCGGACCCGGTTTGCCAGAAGGCGCAACGTCCGACGCGCTGGTCGAACTGAACGACCTCAACCCGACGATTTGCGAAATGGCAGGATTGCCGCAGCAGCCGAATATCGACGCCCGTTCGATCATGCCTGTACTCAATGGTGAAACGGACGCACACCGTCCGGCGACGGTCGCCAGTATGCGCCAGTACCGGTGTATCCGCACACGCACGCATAAGTTCATCGCCAGCAACAACGGCGTCTATGAACTCTACGATCTCGTCGATGACCCCGACGAACTGAAGAATGTCGCCGCCGATAATCCTGACCTGTGCCGCGAACTCAACGCGCAACTTCTGGCGCGGTTTATGGAAGGGGAATGGCGGCGGTAAATCAGGCAAATGCCGCAATAAAAGCCAGACTGCTTTAGCGGGTACAGCCACAAAATGGCGTGGTCGATATTTTGAGCAGGCGGGTCGCAAGAATGTGCAAACCTCCGGTTTGAGACCCCTACACACCTTTCATG
>DAOTXA010000013.1:0-12395 GCA_034435595.1 Anaerolineae bacterium
TGCCCCGACGACCATTGAATATCCCATATTTGAATTTGATCTTTACAGGGGTAGGGGGGTAATAAAGACGTGACAACAGACCTCTACTGTAAATAATCAGTCCGTCCATTATGTTCAATTTGGCACAGGTGTCTGCATTTGCCCGATTCAAACTGACCTCAAGGCTATGCGTTTCAACGATTCGCGGTCGCATAGGGGTAGGGGGATCGCAAATTTGGGGGTCAATGCAGGTGTGAGAAGTGTTCATTTTTTCCCGCAATGACTACGTAGAAATTTGTGTATAAGTAGTTATATTGTATTTGAACATAAGAATGGCAAACGTGTGTTAACGCGAATTGCCGGCAAGCGAATTCGAGATACACATTTCGTTTTCCTATGCCTTTTGCTTTGTGCATTTCTTGTGAATGTGACAGAGTACGATAGAAAATATACGAGATCGTGCAAGTGAGGAGCGCTTCATGTCTGGTCAGGAATTGCTATCACCAGTATGGACCCATGTCACCGGAATGGTTCCGGTAGATGCCGATGGCATTTATTTATACGACAGCCAGGGTCACCAGTATATCGACTTTACATCCGGTATTGGTGTCACCAACACCGGACACTGCCATCCGCGCATTGTGCGGGCGATTCAGGAGCAGGCGCAGAAGCTCATTTTTGCCCAGATGAACATCGTCATCAACCCGCAGGCACTCGCACTCGCAGAAGAACTGGATATGGTCACACCTGATACGATCAATCGCTTCTTTTTTTCCAACAGTGGCGCAGAAGCCGTCGAATCGGCGGTCAAACTCGCCCGACATGCCACCGGACGCCGCAATATCGTCGTGTTTCAGGGCAGTTTTCATGGACGCACTGCACAGACAATGGCGATGACTACGTCAAAAACCATTTATCGCCACGATTACCAACCACTGCCCGCAGGCGTATTTGTCGCGCCGTTTCCCTATGCCTACTTCTACGGTTGGGATGAAGCAGATGTTGTTGATTTTTGCCTGAAACAGCTTGATTTGCTGTTCAAATCACAAACACCAGTGGAAGAAACAGCCGCGCTCGTTATCGAACCCGTAATGGGTGAAGGCGGATACGTCCCTGCCCCGGCAAGCTTCTTGCAGGCGCTGCGCAAGATTTGCGACGAACACGGTATCCTGCTGGTGATTGATGAAATTCAAAGCGGATTCGGACGCTCCGGGGCATTTTTCGCGTTTGAACACGCTGATATTGTGCCGGATGTCATTGTGATGGCGAAGGGACTGGGCAGCGGAATGCCAGTTTCTGCGATTGCTAGCCGTACCGATCTCATGGACCGCTGGAAACCCGGATCGCACGGGGGCACATATGGCGGCGGCAATGCGGTTGCACTGGCTGCCGCGTGTGAGACAGTGAAGGTCATACGTGACGAGAAACTGGCCCAGAACGCGGCGGAGACCGGTGTGTATCTGATGGAAAAACTGCGTGACCTACAGCAAAAATACGTGTTCATCGGCGATGTACGCGGTCGTGGACTGATGATCGCTACCGAGTTTACCCGTGAAGGCGAACCCGACGCAGAAGCGGCAAAAACGGTCGCCAAAGCCTGTGTGGATCAACGGCTGTTGCTGCTGACCTGTGGTTCATACGGCAACGTGGTGCGCTGGATTCCGCCATTGATCGTTACCCGCGATCAAATTGATGACGCGGTGGCGATTTTTGCCGCTGCATTGAAGGCGGTCGTCAAACCCGCATAGAATCGCCGTATCGCTACGAAACCAATGCGTGAAAAGCGTCCTGTGTTTCTTTCATCGGCGGCGCGTTGAAAGCATCATGCAGCAGCGACTCAAGCTGTCGATAATGTTCAATGACCTTTTGTGGATTGCCGAGCCGGTGCAAGGTCCGCATATAGCGCACATGGAGCGCCTCATTATACGGGTCAATATCCAGTGCGCGAGCCTGCCAGTCTGCAACGGTATTTAGCCGATCGTCACCTGCCAACAGGGTGCAATACCCGTCAATTGCACGTAAATAAGTCTGTTGCAAGCGCTCGCGTTCGGCAATCATCCAGGCATAATCGCCATTGTCCAGATAATCGCCCTGATAAAGCGCAAGTGCCCGCTCGTACAGGCTGATTGCCTGTGCATTTGCAGCGATTTGTACGTCATGCAGCAGCGCATCAAAGCGCACTACATCCAGGTCGAATTTCGTGCTGTCCAGACGATACTCGCCCAGTTCCGACAGGATAAACTTATCCTTTTCGTCATCTACGCGCAGGGCGACACGGACCCTGTATAGCGCGGTATGAAATGCGCTGATACTCCCGCTATCGTCGGGCCATAGGTCGAAGACTGCGCGGTCAATCCTGGTGGACCGTGTGCGCATGGTGATGAAGTAGGCAAGCAGGTCGCGTGCTTTTGCCGAGGCGAACGCCCGCGATTCGATTTCTACGCCTCCACGATAGACTCGTAACCCGCCGAAGGTATGGACGGTAACCGGTGCGGTAGATTCTACGGCGGCAGGTTGCACGCTGATAACCTGTCGCTTGCCGCCGAGAGCATCATAGACCTGCTGTACAAAGCGATTATCCGGCAGATGCTGTGCCAGATGCTCACAGACGACCAGTGCCCGTTCGCGTTGATCGAGGTATAGCTGGTGCATCATTGCTGGTTCGACAAGCGCGAGCGACTTCTGTGCAAATTCAACCGCTTCGTCCGCTTGATGCTCTCGCAGCAGCACATAAGCCATGCCGAAGTACGCCATTGCCAGTGGAATTCGATACTGTGTCGTTTCACCAATGTCGATCAGCGTGCTAAAGATGGCTTTGGCCTCTTGCAGTTGGTCCGTATCCAACAGCAGGTCTGCCAGCACGCTTTTACAGACGTAGACATCATAGCCCGTGATCCTGTCACCGTAATAGTCAAGCGCATGTTTGGCAACCGTTTGTGCTTCATTGACGCGCCCCTGAAGTGTGAGGTTCTGCGCCAGATACCCGGCAGCCATGACTTCCGCATGGCGTGCACCACCCATAGAAAGTGCCTGCTCCATCGACCTACGCAAATACGATTCTGCTTGTTCCAGTTCGCCCAATCGCGTCAACGTATTGCCGAGGGCGGCATAGGCGGCGGGCAATACTTCCTTGAGTTGAAGTTCCTGACAAATGGCAATCGCCTGCTCTGCTAGATCAAGCGCCGTCGCATGATCCTTCTGGTACAGTGTCGGGATCGACAACATCACCAGCAAACGCGCCTTCAACTGCGTCTGGGTGTCGTCCAGGAGCGTGATTGCACGGCGGCAGTACGCGACTGCCTGCTGAACATCGCCACGCCACCAGCAAATTTGACCCAGCATGTGCAGCAGGCGTGCACGATCATAAGCACTAAACGCGTCTGTATGTGCCATCATTAGATCGTAGGCTTGCTGCGCGATCTTATAGCCGTGATCCATACCGTTAACGAACCCGGCGCAATTTGCCAGTTGCATCAATGCGGGCACATGGTCACAAACGGCCATGTGCCCGCCCAGTTCTACGGCCTTCGTTGCCATGTCAACCGCCTCGCCATATTTGCCCTGGGACTGGCGGATGGTGGATAGCTCGACATAAGCGCGGCACGAAATAGAGGTGATCTCATCTCGCTCCACGATCTGATTAAGCTGGGCCGTCGCCATGCCGAACTGCCCGCGTTGTCGTGATAAGCGTGCCTGAATCAGACTAAGTTTGGCAGATTCTGCGCGGAAGGTCACCGGGAACGCGTTCAAATGCTGCTGTACTTCGTCAAAGCGGCCCTGTCGCAGGTAGTCATCGGCAAACTGAGCCAGCATATCTTCGGCACGGATGAGTTTTCCCGCGCCTAGAAAGTGGTGAACGGCAACCTCGCTTTGCCCCTGCCGCGCAAAATAGTCCCCGGCACTGGTGCGAATCCGGGCATAGTGATCAGGATACCGCGCCTGCAGGCGGTTCAGTAAAAAATCGCGGAAGAGTTCGTGATAGCGATACCAGCGATTTTGATTATGTAAGCGAGAGACGAACAGGCCGTCACGCTCCAGCCGGTCCAGAATTTCGTCCGCATTTTTGATGTCCAGCACGACTTGCGCCGTATCCGGTGTTAGCCCATCGAACACGGCAGATCGCAGCAAGAATGATTGAATTTCTGCGGGCTGCCGGGTGAACACCTCTTCCATGAGATAGTCGAAGATGTGCGGCTGCGTTCCGGTGAGATGCTCAATGACATCAGCAGATTTGGCACCCGGATCAATGAGATTGGTCGCCAATTGCAGCCCTGCCCCCCACCCCTCGGTGCGGGTGACGAGTTGGTCAATCAATGGCGCGGGCAGTTGGTAAGCTTGTTGTTCCAGCCATATACGGGTTTCATCCCGTGAGAAGCGCAAATGTTCCGTGCGCAGTTCTAGCAGGCGATTTTGCGTGCGCCAGCGGGCCAGCGGCAATGCGGGCGTGATACGACTGGCAATCACGATGCGCATGGACGGCGGCAGGTTATCTAACAGCAGCGTCATCAACTGGTGAACTGCCGGGTTGTGGATGACGTTGTAGTCGTCCAGCACCAGCAGCCAATCTTGATCTCCGTTTGCCAGCAACTGGTTGATGAGTACGATCAGCATCCGGTCGGGCGCGATGTTGTCCTCGGTTTGAAAGATACCCGGCGGCAGTAGCTTTTCGTTTTGGCGGCGCACGCTTTCGACCAGATACGCCATAAAGGTCGCCGGGTCGTTGTCGCCGTCATCCAGATGCAACCACGCCAGCGAACCCGAATACACGTCGGCAAGCTCTGTTAGCAGCGAGGTCTTGCCATATCCGGCAGGCGCGATCAGCAGCGTACACGGCACCCTGCGCGAGTCACAAATCTGCTCGACCAGTGCCGGACGCGCCAGATGCGTTTCTCCCATACGGGGCACGAGAAATTTCGTTTGCAAGAGCACGGTTTGCGACATTGCGGATTTCTTGTGACTATTTTGTGCAAACGGATGAGTAGTCTAGGATCGACAGTAAACTTTAAGCAACGATGAGGAGAAGATACCATGAAGGTCAGGGTCGTGCTAATGTTGTTGCTGGTCCTCCTGCTGAGCGTAGCCGGGACGACCACCGCTCAATCTGTGAATGTATTGAGTGTTGCTTCGACCGCAGGGGTCACCACCTGGAACCCGGCGTCGTCGTTTTCCACCGAAGCGCTGTACATGGCGAACATCTACGAGACACTGCTGGTTGTGAATCCCCCGGATGCCGACGAACTCTATTCACCCGCGCTGGCGACCGACTGGGAAACCAGCGAAGATGGCCTGACATGGACGTTTACTTTGCGTGAAGGCGTGACTTTCCATGATGGCGCGGCACTGACAGCGGATGCGGTCGTGCGCTCGGTCAATCTGGCGCGTGAAATTGGCGGCGCGGGCTTTATCTGGTTCCCGCTGGATACGGTTGAAGCTGTTGATGACATGACCGTACAGTTTAACCTGGTGTACCCGGCCCCGATGGAATTGGTCGTCGGTTCGACCTACGGCGCGTGGATCATTAGCCCCAATGCCATTGACGCCTACGAAGCAGATAATACCTACTTTGAAGCTGGTGTCGCTGCCGGAACCGGCCCCTACATGCTAGACGACTATACGCCGGATGCCGAGGTCGTGCTGGCTGCGTTTGAAGACTATTGGGGCGGCTGGACTGACGACAAGTTTGATATTGTTCTGGTCAGCATTGTTGCCGACGATGTAACGCAGGAACAGCTTTTGCGCGGTGAAGAAGTCGATCTGGCGCTGCGCCTGCCGCCGTCGAGCTACCAGTCCCTTGTCGATAGTGAAGATTTCACCGTGTTTACCGAGCCGACTCTGTTTAACTATCTTGGCTTCCTGAACGTACTGCGTCCGCCGCTGGATAACGTCGCTTTCCGTCAGGCGCTTTCGTATGCCACGCCGTATGAACAGATCATCGAAGTCGCGGCGGAAGGACTCGGTACGCAATCACGCGGCGCGGTCCCGCAGGGCGTATTCCCCTTCAACGAGGATGTCCCGCAGTACACCTACGACGTTGAACAGGCACAAGCTCTGCTTGAAGAATCCGGCGTAGACCCTTCGACCGTGTCATTGCGTTTGACCTATGCCGCCGAAAACGCCATTGAAGAGTCGATGGCCCCGCTGCTCAAAGACGCATGGGAAGAAGCCCTCGGCATCGAAGTGACGATTGAAGCGATTCTGTTCGGTCAGCAGTGGGAAGAAGCGAAGGCCGATCCGCCCAACGCGCAGGACGTGTTCTTGCTGCTGTACTGGCCTACCTACAGTGACGCCGGAGCCGACAATCTATGGTCAATGTTCCGCAGTAGCGAAGTGCCGTTCTTCAACCTGAGCTACTGGGCCAATGAAGAATTTGACACGCTGATTGATGAAGCGGGCACGACTTCTGGCACCGATCTTGACGCCGCGCTCGACCTGTACACGCAGGCACAAACGCTCATGGTCGAAGAAGCACCTGGTATTTTCTTCATGGATGTTAGCACGTGGTACGCAGTCCCCAACTATCTTGAGGGCTTCGACTACAACCTGAACTACCCCTTCTCGATTGACTTCTACTCGATTTCATCGGCTGAGTAGGTGGCAGTATGTTGTCAGAAACGGACGCGCTGTAGCGCGTCCCTACGCACGGGAGGACGCCCAATTGGGCGTCCGCTGTAGATCAATCTCACGGCAAGGTGAATAGATACGATTCGCCATCGCGGGCGGCAAAAATGCCACCCCTACAGTTCATAACCGTTTTGCAGGGGTCGCATTCTTGCGACCCGCCGTAAATCGTTACGCGTCAGACTGTCGCAATATGTTATTCTCTGACGCCCCACCCGCAGGATTCGAGGAACGCTTTTTGTGAAGAAGCTGGAATACACCCTACGCCGTTTGATGCTGTCGATTCTGGTGCTGCTGGGGATGACGCTGGTCACATTTATGCTGACGCGTGTCGTGCCATCCAACCCGGCGACACTCGTCCTGGGTCAGCGGGCAAGGCCAGAACAGATTGCCCGTGTGAACGAGGAACTCGGCCTCAACGATCCGCTGCCGCAGCAGTATGTGACCTATCTGGGTGACTTGATTCAGGGCGATCTCGGTACATCGCTGGCGACAAGCCGCCCCGTCACCGGAGAAATCTCCGGGCGATTGGCAGCAACAATGGAATTGCTGGTCGCCGCGCTGGTGATCGCGGTCGTGGTCGGCATTCCACTGGGCGTATTTTCAGCGCAGCTACACGGCAAGCCCGCCGATATGTTCGTGAGGGCGGTCAGTATTTTCGGCGTGTCGCTGCCGCAGTTCTGGCTGGGACTTTTGCTGCAACTGGTATTTGCCGAATGGCTGGATATTTTGCCGACTGCCGCCCGCATTGACTCTGACCTGCGTTTCATCAGCCCGGTAGAAGAAATCACGGGTATCTACACGTTTGATTCGCTGGTAACAGGCAACTGGGTCGCGTTTCGCAACGTGTTGAGTCACCTGATTCTGCCCGCGTTCACACTGGCGGCCTATCCCATTGGGTTGATCGCCCGTATGACACGCGCCTCAATGCTTGAAGTGATGCAGCAGAACTACATCCGCACCGCCAATGCCTACGGGTTGAACCGCCGCCGCATCGTGTATATCTACGCACTCAAAAATGCGATTCTGCCGACGCTGACCGTCCTCGGATTAACGTTCGCCTATTCGCTGACGGGTGCGTTTTATGTCGAGGTGATTTTCAACTGGCCTGGTCTGGGACTGTTCACCGCACGTTCGTTCCTGAACCTTGATTATCCGGCGATCATGGGCGTGACGTTGTTCGCCGCCAGCGGATACATCATCATCAACCTGGTGATTGATCTTCTACAAGCCTATATTGACCCGCGAGTGAGTCTGACGTGAGGGCCTATGTCGCTGGATAGACTGTTTCTTGGCAAACGAAGCGAAAAATTACCACCAGACGAGCCGCGTCTTGCCCCGGTCGAGGGGGTGGATACAGAGCGCTCAAGCTGGCAGCACACGCTCTACGTCATCCGCCGCGACGGATTGGCGATGTTCAGCGTACTTTGGATCATGTTGATGCTGCTGATGGCGGTATTTGCGCCCGTCTTCGCCCCCTATCCTGAACAGGGTGAGGGCCGCAACAATGCCGAGGATCGCCTGCTGGAACCTTCGCCGGAGTATCGTCTGGGTACAGATCGGTTAGGACGCGATATTTTGAGCCGATTGATTTACGGCGCACGTCCGGCGATGTCATCGTCGCTGGTTGTGGTGGCGGCGGCGATGGCAATCGGCGTGCCACTCGGCGCGATTGCCGGATACTTCGGCGGTTGGATTGACGAGGTCATCATGCGGACGACCGATTTGTTTCTGGCGTTTCCGTCGCTGCTGCTGGCGATGGCGATTGTCTCGCTGGCAGGGCCAAGCTTGATGAATGCCGTCATTGCGCTCGTGGTTTCGTGGTGGCCCTGGTACACGCGATTGGTCCGCAGCACCACGCGCAGCCTGCGCGAACAGTATTTCGTTGAGGCGGCGCGTTCCATTGGCGTATCAGACCCGGTGATTATCATTCGCCACATTCTGCCGAATACGGTTACGCCGGTCATCGTGCAGGCGACGATTGACATTGGAACCGTCATTCTAGCGACAACTTCGCTGGCGTTCCTCGGCCTCGGCTCACAGGAACCGAACGCCGACTGGGGCTTGATGATCGAACAGGGCCGCGAGTTCCTGCGCGAAAAGTGGTGGTACAGCACCGCTCCCGGTGCGGCGATCTTCCTGACTGTGCTGGCGTTCAACCTGCTGGGCGATACGCTGCGCGACATTCTCGATCCGCGACAATACCGGTAAATGCTGATGACGCCCTTACTCGAAGTAGAAAATCTGCATATCGCGTTCGACACGCCGCGCGGCGAACTGCGGGTTGTTAACGGCGTGGACTTTAGCATAGAACCGGGTGAAATTTTCGGCATTGTCGGGGAATCCGGCTGCGGCAAATCCGTTACAGCACTGGCGATTCTACAACTCATCCCCACACCGGGGCGCATTGCACATGGGGCGATTCGCTATCGCAGCGAGAACCTGTTGGATAAATCAGGGCGTGAGATGCGGCAGATTCGCGGCGGCGACATCGCCATGATCTTTCAAGACCCGTTTACGTCACTGAACCCGGTTTTCCGCATCGGTCAACAGCTATCGACCGTATTACGCCATCACAGCGACCTGAACAAGCACGACGCCCGCGAGCGCATTCTTGCCATGCTTGATAGCGTCGGCCTGCCGGATGTGGCGCGTATCTTCGACAGTTACCCGCACGAACTTTCCGGCGGACAGCAGCAGCGTGTCATGATTGCGATGGCGTTGATTTCCGAGCCAGATTTGCTCATTGCCGACGAACCCACGACCGCCCTCGATGTGACGATTCAGGCGCAGATTCTTCGTCTGCTGCGTGAACTATGTGCGGAAACGGGCGTATCTGTGTTGTTGATTACGCATGATCTCGGCGTCGTGTCGGAGATTTGTGACCGCAGTGCCGTGTTCTATGGTGGGACTGTCGTTGAAACCGCGCCGACCGCGCAACTGCTGGCATCTCCTCAGCATCCGTATACACAGGGCTTGCTGGCAGCGATTCCCGACTCTACACGCAAGGGGCAACAACTCGCCGCCATTGAAGGGACTGTCCCCGCCAACCCTGGCGCGATCCCTGGCTGCGTGTTCGCTTCACGCTGCCCGCACGTGTTCGAGCGCTGCCACACCGAAAAACCGCCTAACTACCGTGACGGCGATCATCTCTCTGCTTGCTTCCTGAACGAAACGGAGGCCGCTCATGAGTGATGCACCGCTGGTACAAATTCGCGGACTGGTCAAGCAGTTCAAGTTACCCGGCGGCTGGCTGACCGGAAATCGCCGTGTCGTCCATGCGCTGGAAGGTATTGACCTCGATATCTATCCGGGTGAGGTGTTAGGCATCGTTGGTGAATCTGGCTGTGGCAAAACCACACTCGGACGCTGCATTCTGCAATTGATCGTGCCAACATCCGGCAGCGTGATCTTTGAGGGCGATAACCTGACGCAGCTATCGCACCGCCAACTCCGCGAAAAACGCCGCTTTATGCAAATCGTGTTTCAGAATCCGCTGGCTTCGCTCAGTCCACGCCGGACGATTAAGCAATCATTGATCGAACCGTTGCAGACGCATCATTTCCCGGCGCGTGAGTGGAACAGCCGTATCACAGCGATCCTCGAACGCGTGCGCCTCGGCAGGCAGCATCTTGACCGTTACCCGCACGAGCTTTCCGGCGGTCAGTTACAGCGCGTGTCGGTTGCGCGTGCGCTGCTGCTGGAACCGCGCCTGCTGATTCTGGACGAGCCGACATCCGCATTAGATGTTTCCGTACAGGCGCAGATCATCAATCTACTGGACGAACTGCGCCACGAAATCGGCCTGACCTATGTGTTCATCTCGCACGACTTAAGTGTGATCGAATACCTCAGTGACCGCATTGGCGTGATGTATCTAGGCAAAATGGCGGAAATCGGCACCAGTGACGACATCATCAATCGCCCGTCGCATCCGTACACGCAGGCTTTGCTGGCATCTGTTCCGCGTGTGGGCGTGACGCGCCCCGGCAATGATGCGCCGCTGGAAGGCAACGTTCCCAGCCCGATTAATCCGCCGCCGGGATGCCGTTTTCACACGCGCTGCCCCATCGCCGAAGATCGCTGTAAAGTCGAAGAACCACTATTGGAACCGGTGCGTGGGTCGCAGCATGTGGCCTGCCATTTAGTTGAGAAGGTAAACGTATGAGTCGTCAATTCGGGATCGCAGGCGTCCAGATGAGTGTTGTCGCCTGGGATGAAACCGCCACCATCGCCAAAATGAAGCAAATCATCAACCGTGTTAAGACCAGCTTTCCCTGGGTGCAGATGGTCCTGTTCCATGAGCTTTGTCCGTCAGGACTCGTCCAGTTCGACGCCAAACCGGATGTAGCCGACTGGAACCGCATCGTGCAGCCGATCCCCGGTAACATCAGCGATGCCTTGTGCGAGATCGCCGCCAAAGAAAAGCTGTGGTTGGTCCCTGGTTCGATGTATGAGCGGGCCGATGACCTGATCTATAATACGACATTGGCGATCTCACCGGACGGGGAAATCGTCGCCAAGTACCGCAAGATGTTCCCCTGGTATCCGTTGGAAGCGGAAACATCCCCCGGCAAGGAGTTTTGTGTATTCGATGTGCCCGACGTGGGACGATTCGGTCTGACGATCTGCTACGACATGTGGTTCCCGGAGATGGTGCGGGCGCTCGTCTGGGAAGGCGCGGAAGTCATTCTGCATCCAACCATGACGCCGACTTCTGATCGTGATCTTGAACTTGTCCTGACGCAGGCCAACGCCATCATGAACCAGTGCTACTTCATCGACATCAACGGGGTTGGTCCGTGGGGCGGCGGTAAATCCTGCATCGCGGACCCCGACGGGCGCGTCTTGCAGCAGGCGGGGACCAATGAGACGATTCTGACCGAGATCATCGACTTCGACCGGGTTACGCAGGCCCGCGAGTTCGGCACGCTAGGATTGGCGCAGACGCTCAAGCAGATGCGCGATACCAATATCGAGTTCCCGCAATATCAGAACGGGTTCGCGTCTGGCAAAGTGTTCGAAAATCTTGGCGCACTGGGCAATTTCGACCGCGTAAAGCTTGATGAACTGTAAAGTACAGAAAACGCTGTCACCTTTTTGCAAAAAGATGACAAAAGGAAGAATACGATGCCTGATATTTTGAACCCCTACGACGACTCTGTCGCCGGACAGGTAGAATACGCGACCGAGGCCGAAGTTAACGCGGCCTTGCAGCACGCCCACGACTATAAAGCCGAATTCGCCGCCCTGCCCGCCCGCGAGAAGGCGGCTATCCTGACGCGCACCGCCGCGCTCATCGAAACCAATCAGCGTGAATTGGCAGAACTTATCGCGTCCGAAAGTGGTAAACCGATGCGATATGCACTCGGTGAGGTTAAGCGTGCTGTCGAGACGTTCACCTTCGCGGCAGATGAGGCCCGTCGCTTGCATGGTGAGACAATACCGATGGATGCGGCAAGCGGCGGAATCGGCAAGTTCGGCTACTATGTCCGGGAACCGATCGGCGTTATCGCTGCCATCACCCCGTTCAACTTCCCATTGAATCTGGTGGCGCACAAGGTCGCCCCGGCAGTCGCAGTCGGTTGCCCGATTGTGCTGAAACCTGCTCCGGCGACGCCACTCACGGCGCTTAAACTCATGGAGATCATGCGCGAGGCCGGATTGCACGACTCGGCATTTCAGGTTGTTGTCGGCGATGCCGATGTCGGCAGGTGGATCACATCAGACGACCGCGTGCGCATGATTACGTTTACTGGCAGCGTCGGCGTGGCACAGAAGATCAGTCAGGTTGTCGG
>DAOTXA010000014.1:0-3224 GCA_034435595.1 Anaerolineae bacterium
CGCCCCTACACGCGATCGTGATTTTCGTAGGGGTCGCATTCTTGCGACCCGGTGTGTATACGAAGATGCCCACACCATTCAACTCGCCTCAAACACTGGTCGCGTGTCGGCGTTGGCTGTTACAATGTGGAACAATCGAGTGTATCGGAATGATTCTCCTCTATGACGTTTACAACTCCCCTCGCGCTGCTGCTGCTGGCTTTGATCGTCCCGGTCGCCTATCTGGGCTGGCCCCGACTGCGATACCGCCGTCGCCGCGATGTTTTCAGTCTCATTTTACGCGCAACAATTTTGACGCTGCTGGTGTTGGCGTTAGCCGGGGCGCAGATCACGCAATCGGCGGACCGGCTGGCGGTCGTGTTCCTGGTGGATGTGAGCGACAGCATGGGCGCAGAAGCGCAGGACGCGGCCTTCGACTATATCCGCGAGGCACTGCCGGATATGCCGCCGGATGACGTGGCGGGGATTGTGCTGTTCGGCTCTGATGCACAGGTAGAGCGCTCATTAAGTGCGGTGCGCGAACTGGGTGAAGTGCGGGCGGCCCCGGCGACGGGCAACACCGACCTGGCTGAAGCGATCCGCCTGGGGCTGGCGTTGTTCCCCGGAGATGTGGCGCGGCGGATGGTGCTGCTGAGTGACGGCCTGCCGACCGTCGGCGACACCGAAGCGGCGGCACGTCTGGCGGCAGCGGCGAATGTGCAGATCAGCTATGTGCCGTTTTCTGCGCAGCGCGGGCCAGAAGTGCAGGTTCGTGATTTGAATGTGCCGACCGTCCTCAACGAAGATCAGGAATTTGACCTGACGGTGAGGATTTCGTCCGAGGCGAACACACCCGCTCGCGTCACGGTGCTGGAAAGCGGTCAGATCGTCCACAGCGAGGATTTGCAACTCAACGAAGGCACGAACAACTATACGCTGACCCTGAACAGTGGCAGCGCTGGCTTCCGTGACTTTCTGGTGCAGGTCGATCCACTGGACGGCGACAACTTCTACCAGAACAACCAGTTAGGCGCATTTAGTCGCGTGGAAGGCGAACCGCGTGTGCTCGTCATCGGGGGATCGCCGGAAGACACCGAGTACCTCGTCCCCGCACTCGAAGAAAGCGGCCTCACGGTCGATAGCACGACCCCCGGCGAGATGGCTATTGGCCTCGCGCAGATCAGCCAGTACGACACGATCATGCTGGCGAATGTGTCGTCAGAGCAGTTGGGTATCGCCCGTATGGAGATGATTGAGACGTATGTGGGCGATCTCGGTGGCGGGTTGGTCGTCGTCGGCGGACCAGATGCCTATGGCCCCGGTGGGTACTTCCAGACGCCATTAGAGGACGTGCTGCCGGTCGAGACACAAATCCGCGATCAGCAGCGACTGCCGCAGTTGACGCTTGTGTATCTGCTGGACCGTTCCGGCAGTATGGGCATCAGTAGCCCGCGTGGAATCCCGCATATCGACCTGGCGAAAGAGGCGATTATCCGCTCGATTGGCCTGTTGCAGGATACCGACCGCGTCGCCATTACCTCGTTCGACGCGCAGGCATACTGGATCGCCAATTTCCAACAGGTCAACGACGGGCGCGAGTTACAGCGCCTTGTCGCCTCATTGCGTTCCGGCGGCGGGACCAGCATCATGGCTGGGATGCAGTTGGTTGCCAGTACGATCATCGAAGAACCGAGCGAACTCAAGCACATCATCCTGCTGACGGACGGCGGCGCGTCGCCAAATGGCTTGATTGAATTAACACGTGATTTGAACAACGCCGCCAATGTGACCACCTCGGTGATTAGCATCGGGTCGGGATCGCCCAACTTCCTGCAACAGATGGCGGACGCCGGACAGGGCAACTTTCACGGCATCACCGATACCGATAACATCCCTAACATCTTCGCGCAGGAAACGGTGCTGGCGACTCGCTCCTATATTCTGGAAGACCCGTTTACGCCGACCGTGACCGCGATCAATCCGTCGAACCTGCACCCAATTTTGCAGGGCATTAGCAATCTGCCGCAGTTGCAGGGCTATGTGGCGACGACGCCGCGTCCGCCCGCCCAATTGATTATGCGCGGGCCGGAACCGTTTAGCGACCCGCTGCTGGCGGCGTGGCAGTACGGACTCGGTCGCAGTGTGGCGTTTACGTCGGATGCGTCGGCACGCTGGGGCGCACAGTGGGTAACATGGGAGGACTATTCGCGCTTCTGGTCGCAGGCCGTTCGCTGGACGCTGACCGAAGGCGCTTCTGCGAATTTAGAGACGCAAGTCGTCATGGAAAACGAGGTCGCCCGCGTGATTGTGGACGCCCGCACCGACGACGGTGAGTTTTTGAACGGACTCGATATCGAGACGAACGTGGTGTTTGATCCCGGCGCGGCGGTCGGTGACCCCGGCGCGGAGCGTATCCAACTGCGACAGGTCGCGCCCGGTCGCTATGAAGGCACGTTCTCGCCACAGGGAGAAGGCGCACACTTTTTGCGCACGAATGCGACAGACGGCGAAGGCGTCGAATATTCACAGAATAACGGCTGGGTAATGACGTACTCGCCGGAATACCAGATTCGCCGCAGCGACCCGGCATTGCTGGCGAACGTCGCAGAGGTCACGGGCGGGCGCAACCTGGCGAACGCATCCGGCGCAGTGTTCCTGCACGATATTGAAGCGGTCAGCGCGGCGACTCCGCTGTGGCCTATTTTGCTGCTGATCGTGCTGTTGCTGCTGCCGCTGGATATTGCGGTACGGCGTCTGGTGGTGACGGCGAGTGATTTGCAACGACTGCGGGCATGGACAGCGGGATTATTCGCCCGCGAGCGTGACGAATCTACCGAAGCGCGTATGAGTTCGCTCAAAGACGCGGTCGGACGCTCCCGCGAGGAGACGCGCAACCTTGACGGGCCGGAACCTGCGGCTCAAGGCGCTTCAGGGGGCGCGACTGCCAGCGGAGCCTCTGCCGGAACTGGTGCGCCCACAATTCAGGGAGGGATCAGGGCGTTGCGCCAGCGCCGCCAGGAAACTGACGCCCGACAACAACAGGCGCGGGAACCACGCGAGGCGCAAAACGCTAAACCCGCCACATCCTCCCCAACGAAACCGGCTGCACCACCCAGGCCACGTTATACACCGCCCGCCCCGGATGCGAAGAAAGACGGCGGCAAAGAAGAAGAGGAAACGGGCAACATCGGTTCGCGCTTGCTAAAACGGCGCAAACCGGGTGAGAACTAACGCGATTAACGATA
>DAOTXA010000015.1:0-3469 GCA_034435595.1 Anaerolineae bacterium
GAACCCGCCGGTGATCCAACTGTGGAATCTACCGAGGGCGCGTCTGGTGCTGTGAGTGTGGACGACCCGACCGCAGAAGTGGAAGCGACGGAAGATGCAGCGGCGACCGAGGAGAGTTCCGCAGACCCGACTGCAACATCCGAGCCAATCGCTACGCCCACACCCGAACCGACCGGCGAGCCAGCGATGACGGCTACGCCGGAAGCGACCGCAATATCCACCGAGCAGCCATCGCCTGTGCCCGAAGTCAGCCCGACACTGCGTCTGACGATTGAGGCGAGCGAGCCAGAAGTCTTGCTGCGCTACGATGGGCGTACACTGGTGCTGTACAATCGCGCACCGGATGGAACCCGCGTTAATGTCAGCAACCTCAATTTTGTGCGCGTGTTGCCCGATGGCGGTGAGACAACGTTCAGGGCGTCGGAGTGGGAATCAAGGGCGCTGCGGGCGCTTGACTCGCAGGAGTGCTTCCAGGTGTGGACGGTGTCATATCGCACCTTGCCCGCCGACGAATTCCCGGCGGATATTTGCCGGATGCTGGGACGCCAGGGGTTCCGCCAGACTTCGCGCTCGTTCTGGATCAGCAGCAACCCGGAGGCAATCTTCGAGGTGCGGCGTGGATCGGTGGTGCTCGCCACCTGTGACACCACCCGCCGCGAAGACCCCAACGAGGTCCGCTGCCTGGTTGATCTATAGAAGTTGAACACGGAACACAATCACAGAACGTAATCACAGAATGTAAATCGCGTCGCCAACGGCATCTTCGCTGGCGGCGTTTTCGTCTGTAGTGGCGATCTGTAGTGACGATCTGCGGTGGCTGTGATGGACAGCGTGACCTAACCGCGATGACCGTCTAGCGTAAAGGTGGCGATCATTGTATAGGTCGCCTGCCATGCCTCGCGGACCGGCGGCGTGCTGTGTGTGCCGAGGGCTTTGTCTACCGCCCACAGAAACGCCTGCCCGAATATCTCGTACTGGTCTACCTGGACGCCGTACCCGGCGTGACGCTTGCCGAGGGCGTGCATGGCAGATTTGAGCGCGTCCGGGTCGTCGAGCGCGGCGATGGCAAACGCCAGCATACGCATGAACTTGCGCTGTATTTGCGTGCGGTCCGTGCCGAACAGGGCGCGATACTGTGGGGCAAGCTGGAACAGGCGATCATAATAGAGGCGGGCTACTTCGGTGTGGTTGGCGGCGATCATCCCGAAGGTGCGCCGGACAAGGGCACGCTGGTGCGGTGTGATGTTGATTGCGGATACGGGCATAAGTCTGTCCCCCCTTTCGATGGGTTCGTTCGGCACATTGCGCCGGGTGTCGGTTGCTTACGCCGTATGATATTATGCCACCGCCTAGAAATCGTTTAGGCAAGCAGCAGGCGACCAAATTAATCGCCCGCCGCATGTGCGTTTAACGGTATGTGCCCTCCAGCAGACGCGCCGTAATATCGGGCAAGGGATCGTCGGTGGCGGCAGCCTGTGCTTCTCCACCCACCCGCGATAGCAGGGCGCGGGCAGATTCGCGGGTCGCGTATTCACTGATGGGATGCGCGGCGACAATCGCCGCCAGCCGGGTCGCTTCGTCCGTGTTGCCGAGTGCGGCGCTGACCTCTGCCGCACCGGTGAGCATTTCCAGCATCAGCGGCGGACGCTTCAACTCGACGGTAATCAACAGGCCCTCGCGGATGTCTTTGCGGGCGGCTTCGATCTCGTGTTGCGCCAGATTCGCCATTGCCATCCACCGAAACAGGTGCGGGCGAATGCCCTTGCTATGGATGCGTTCTGTGATTGCGATCGCGGTGCGATAGTGATATTTAGCTTCGGCGTGTTCGCCCGTGGCAGAACAGGCGCGTCCCAGCACAGTCAGGGCGAAGGCTTCGCCCCACAGGTTGTGAATCTGGCGGCAGATATCGATGCTTTCCTGGCTCAAACTTCTGGCGCGGACATAGTCGCCCATCCCCAGTGCGACACGGGCCAGACTCACCTGTGCGATTGCCAGACTGCGCGGGTTTTTCGTCTCGCGGACACTGCTACGCGCCTGTTCGAAGTGTCGTTGTGCGCCTTCGTAATCTCCGAGCTTGAGGTCAAGGTCGCCGAGTTGGAAGTAGTAGCGTGTGCGGGTATCGCTGAGGTTACTGCGTTCCATCAGCAGCATAGAGTTCACTGCCAGCCGCTTCGCCTCTACAAAATTCCCCTGCAAATTGGCGATGTCGCACAGACGCAGCAGGGTGCGGGCCTGCGCGACGTGGTCGCCACGTTTGGCGTATATATCCGCCACCCGCTGAAAGTTCTCGCGGGCCTTGTGGTCGTCGCCCGTGATGTAGGCGATATTGCCGAGGGCACGCAGGCCAAGTGCCATCTCCCATTCGAGGCCGTTTGCCTCCATGATGGGCATGGCAATGGCGAGTTCCTGCTGCGCCAGATCGTTCTGGATGCACGCCTCGGCACAGATGGCTTTGAGCAAGCGTGCCCGCTCGCGGACGAGGACGGCATCGGGCGCGGTTTCCTCGCTTAGATGCTCCACCACCACTGAAAACGCATCCATGCCACGATCGTAGGCGCTCTGCAATTCATAGATGAAGAAGATGGGCGTGATGAAAGTCTCGATGTCTTTGTACGTGCCATTGTTGCGTGCATAGCGCCATGCGACAGTGATGTTTTCCAGTTCCCGGCGAATTTGCACACCGGTTTCAATGTCGAGGTCGCGGCGCAAGATTTCCTCGTTACGCGCCATAAACGCGGCGTAAAACCGGCTGTGAGCGGCGGCGACCTGTTCTCGTTCTTCGGGGTTTTCAGCCAGACGCTCGGCGGCGAACTGTCGTAGCAACTGGTGAAGCTGGTAACGTCCTTCCACCGGGTTCAGCAGTGATTTATCTACCAGCAAAGAGACGGTCAGCAGGCTGGCCCCGGCAACTTCGATTGCCGCTTCCTGCGTAAAACCACCCTGGAATATCGACAAGCGGCGGAAGACCTGCCGCTCCATATCTGTCATCATGCGCCATGATGATTCGAACACGGCACGCATACTGCGGTGACGTTCTGGCACGTTGCGCAGCGACGAGGTCAAGATGTCAAGCCCGCGCTCGATTTCCTTGACGATCTGCGCCGGAGACATCACACGCACCCACGACGCGGCAAGTTCCAGCGCCAGCGGTACGCCACCGACCAGCGCACAAACATCAATCACGTCCGACAGGTTGGCGTCAAGGTCGAAATCAGGCTGCACGCGGCGTGCACTCTGCGCGAACAGCCGCACCGCGACGAAATCTCCGGCATCCTGCGTGGTTGTGGGGATGGGCAGCGCAGCGACGGCATACAGCCATTCCTCGCGCAGACTGAGTCGCTCGCGGGCCGTGACCAGCATTTTGACCGAGGGCGCTAGCTGTAGAATTTCCGTCAGTACGTCGGACGATTCGATGAGGTACTCGAAGTTATCCAGCACCAGCAAAATTTCGCGGTCGCGCAGATACGAG
>DAOTXA010000016.1:0-14048 GCA_034435595.1 Anaerolineae bacterium
AGTGCGCCCCAGGGCAGCGGTACATAGGATAGGTAATCCTCGACGGCGAACTGTACGGGTGTATCCTCGATTTTGAGCAATGGTCCGAGTGAGAATAGCCATACCAGCAGTGCGGGCAGGATCAGCCAGCGAACGGGCTTGCATCTCAATGCGCCGACTGTCGCCAGCAATGCCACGATTACGCCGATATATCCGGTGCCTTCGAGTAGATTGGTGCCCAGTGCGCGGCGGGAATGCTCGATTTCGTCGTACAACGGGTGGAAGAAGGACGGCGACACGACAGATAGCAAATCTGCGCTGTAGGTGACGGACCCGACGATACCGGCGTCGTAGGTGGGCGTGGATTGCGTTTCCAACAGCAGGGGAAGCAGCAAAATTATCCCGAACACTGCGCCGATCGTGACTATGATGAACACACGCCGGAACCAAATCCAGCGGCGGGTGAACAGCAGGTAGATCAGCACGCTAATGGCGACCGGGGCGGCATAGTAGACGAGGAGTGTGCTGTTCCCGGCGATGCTGAGGGCGAGGAATCCACCACCGACTATATAGGCCCACTTTGGCAGTGTTTCACGCGCACGATGGGCCAACAGTAGAAACAGCGGCAGCGCCCACAGTGCGACGACGCCCGCGTGCCCGCCATAGATGCGGCTTTGAATCGCCGGGTATGCACAGAAGATCAAGCCGCCAAACAGGGCGACAGCGCGATTGCGACTCGTAAGTTCGTAAAGCAGCAGGTGCATTGTGTAGCCGTTCATCGCCACATGAAACAGCATGGTCAGGTTGGTGGCGGCGTTCAACGAGACGAAGAACAGCAGCAACCAACCGGGAAAGTACTCCAGCGGATTGGCCCACAACCACGCTCCGGGTAGTCCATCGGGATAGTTGAACGCCGGTTGAAAGAAGATCGACTCGCCGTTAGTCAGCGCGTGATTGATCCACCAGATGTGACGGGCCGTCTGCGGGGCATCGGTGAGGAAGTCGCCGAATAGGTGCGTATCCAACTGGCGGATGAGGGGCCATGTGATGGCGACCGCGACGAGGGCGTATCCGGCGAAGATGGCGAATTGTCGCAGCAGGCGAGCGCGTAGGCGCATGTGTCGATGGCTCCGTTGGGTCGATCTGTGAAATGTCGCCAGCATACCAGACGCGCTACACGCCCACCAGCGCAAAGTGATTTAGCGTTCGACTATGGTCCCCATGACTGCCAGCGTCCGTTAAAAGCCAGGTTAATTCTAGCGCCAGTCGGGAGCGTGAACAGGCCGCTGCTTTCGCTGGTGACCTCGAAAGGTGAAGAGTAACTGATCTCTTGACCTGTGGCCCAACCAAGACTTTCTTGCAAGTGTGGATTGTTGACCCACAACCAGCCAAATCCGCGTTGTGGGGCGATAAAGCCATCGGGCGGGGGCGCGGTTTCGACGGCCTGCCCGGTCCAGGTATCGGAGTGGACCTCATAGATTCCGTTGTCCTGTACTACGAAGATGCTCTGTGAGTCGCTGCGCCAGACCATGAAACCGTTCTGGAAGCGCTGGTAGGCGGCATCGGTGACAACACGCGAAATTGGACAAACGGGCGCGATGAAGGTCTGATAGGCGCATTCATGGCTGATTTGTGCGCCAACGGCCTGATGGATGAGAACGCCGTTTTCGTCACGTGCAGACAGGTTGAAAGAGATCGACTGCGTATACACTTCGGGCAGTGTGTAAGTGAATTCGCCGGAGGCGGGCAGATTGTCGCGGACATCGTCGGTAAAGCGACCCGCCGTGTCGAGACGGGTGATGATGACACGTGATGCGCCGCTAACCTCCCATGTGACGGTTACATCGCTACTTCGCTCGACGGGGTTCGGCGCGATTTCAAAGCGGTCAATTTGAAGGTCGGTTTGTGCGAAGTTGCTGACGCTGGCGGTTAGGCCGCCGTTGTACGGGTCAACCAGGCCGTTCCCGCTGTTATCCGTCAGACTAATGCGGAAATCGAAGCGCGAACCGCCGGTCAGGTAGACCTCACCCGCATCAACGAGCCGCGAGCCTGTGGGCGGTAGTAAGGAAACTACCACATTATCGCCGTTGCGATCTCGCCAGCTTAACTCGACGAAGGGTGCTCCGGTCGTTTCCCATGTCAGGTTCAACAGTCCGTCATGCGGGACCGGGTTGGGAGAGGCGAAGAAGGTCATGATGCGCGGCTGATTTCCTGCGAGTGTTGGCGGTTGTAGCGTAGCTGGACGTGTATAAAGGACGGGTGTAGGGGTGGCGGAGATGGGTTGCAATGTGCCAGTAACCGTAAGCCCCTGCTCTGCACTGACGAGCGTTTCCCCGGTTTGCATATCGACCAGACTCATACGGATCAATACGCCTTCGCGTCCGGGCAAGAAGGGACGCACGACGCCAGTCCCGACAGATGGAACCCATAGATTTTCACGCGGGAGTTCGATGTTGACAGCGGTCTGCCCGTTTTCGAAAATCTGCTCAAAGACGAGATTGGTCCCCGGCGGGCGATTGGCGACTTCCCATGAAACGCCGACAATGGCCTCGCGCTGGTTGACAGCATTGACATCGGCGCTTTCCTGCACGCGGAAGTTGAGGATTTCGGGTGATTGTGTCTCGTCGGCGGCAAGGGGGATTACCATAAACTGCTGACTGAGAATGTTGTCATCGTTGTCGCGCAGGGTTAACCGGTAGGTGAGCGGGCCGAAGTGCTGCGGTGGCTCGACCGTACCCAAGTATTCCCCATTTTCAATGTATTCGATGTCGGTTTCGGTGTGGAGTGCCACCCAATCATTAGCACGCATTATATCGAGCGTTAGCCGGATGTCTGCACGAGCGTTGACCGTGTGCCAGGTGAAGTCTATGCTGGTCAAGCCGCTTTCGGCGTCCGGCATAGTGATTTCGTCAAGGCTGGACTCGAAGGTGATGATTGTTGGCACAGGGACGGGGTTTAGTGGGTCACTTGTTTGAGCACGGGCGAGAATATGCCATGCTCCTAAAATGATGAGAATCAGGAACAGCCGTAAGATTCGCTTAAACATGGTGATGATCTCCCTGTTTGTTATGCTCATTGTACTGAATGAGACACGCTGATCATGGATGCGGGTCCGCTTGTTAACCCACGCTTGATCAACGGCGATCCTACGCAGGATTGCATCTTCGTCAGGAGCAAGAAGTGAGGCATAGGAGGGTAGTACGGACGAGGGATGTCTCTCGCCCGTACCGGGTAGTGCATAAGGTTATTTAACCGAAGCTGTTGCTCAATCCCCACAGGCGGATGGTATCATCTTCGCCGGAAGTGGCGATGAGCGTGTTATCGGGGCTGAAGGCGATACCAGTGATGGGTTGGTCATGCGTGCCGATAAGGTCGGGTGAAATAATCTCTGAGGACAAATCCCATGCGACGACGTTGCCACTATCCACCGCGCCGGAAATTAGCAGCGAACCGTCGGGGCTGAAGGCGAGGGCGGAAATCTGCCCGAAGTGTGCACCGGTCAGGGTGATGCCGGACTGCCCGGTGTTCATATCGAACAGGGTGATATCCCCTGTTATCAGGCCAACCGCCATTGTGCCGCGATCCGGGCTGAGGGCGAGACTGGTGATGCCCGTGTCGAAATCCACTGTTGAATTGTTGGCGGGTTCGTCGATGTACCAGAAGCGCAGCGTGCCGTCCAAACTGCCGGAAAACAGGAGTTCGCCGCCGCCGTTGAACACCAATGAGGTAACTTCGGCGGTGTGACCGCGCAGGGTCGTGATTTGCGAGACGGTTTCGACCGCCCATACATTGATGCCGAAGACGTTTTCTTCTGCTTCACCGAGGCCGAATGCCTGACCGCCTGCTGCCGCCAGACGCATACCGTCCGCGCTGTAGGCGGCGGCGTTGATGGCTGTGTTCTGGCTGACGAGATAGGCACGCTCGACCACGACTGCGCCGTCTTCCGTGTTCCACAGACGCAGTGCGCCGTCTGCACCGCCGAGCAGCGGGACGTTCGGATTTGTGCCATATGCGATGGTGGTGACGACATCGGTTCCGCTGAGGACGCGCAGCGACTCGTCCAGATTATTCAGGCTGTAGATTTGCACACCCTCTGAACCGAGTCCGCCACCTGCGAGAAGCGTAGACGCGAATTCATCACCTTCTGTGATGGGGGCGAAGGCAATCGCGCCGGAGAAGTTGCCCTGTAGACGCGAAAGTTCCTGCACCAGATCGAGGCGATCGGCACCGAGTTGCAAACGCGGAACAGGCAGTTCCAGTGCGGGGACGGGTTCGAGGAAGTATTCGCCGTTGCTGCCTTCGGCGGTCCAACCGACCGTGCCGTCGTAGTTGATAAGCCACCACAAAAAGCCCTCGTCATCGCAGATGGGACCGTCGGTGATGGTGAAGATCGCGCCGCCGGGGATTTCACCCGTTGTCGCTGCCTGCCGGTCGGGTTCGCCGCGCAGGGTGTTGGGCAGACCGGGCGTCACACGGGCTTGAATATCACGGGTGATGCGGGTGGGCATATAGGTGATGCCTTCCGGCGGAAGCTGGCACAGCGGATTGGTGTATTCATCGCTGCCGATGACCTCGCTAGCGGGGCCTTCTTCTTGATCTTCTTCGTCATCAAGGCCGGAAGCACCGCAGAAGGCGAGAATCGAGCCATCCGCCGAGGTGCGGTATTCATAGACTTCTTCGCCAATGAAGAATTCAAAGCGATAGCCGACAATTTGCATGGTTTCGTAGGTCTGCCCCTCTGCCGGACAACCGAGACTGGTGTCTTCGTAGGTTTGTTGTTCCCATGACCAGTTAAAGTCGTTGAGGGTGTAGGCTGTGCCGAGTCTGGCGTTGAGGTCTGCCAGCGCGACGTTAATGGCTTCTGGTGCGCCCTGCGCGGCGACAGTGATCGCCAGCAGCAACGCCAGTATCGCCAGCAGAAGATAGCGTGTTCCCCGCATGGAATAGGTTCCTTTCGGTTAAGTAGTTGAGGGTTCTACGTGTACTGTACCGCGTATGCAGTGTCTTCGCTCACCGCCCGTTCGACGCCTGCACGACGTTTATTATACGCAGGACGATGCCGGGAAAACGAACCACCGGTCAAGCGAAAATTGTATGAATTTGTGGGTTTGACTGAGGGAAAAGGCACGCCACCCGTGTATGATAAGGCGAATGCGAGTCTCGTTGATGAGACTTGAATCCGATGAGCCAATCTAGCACGCGGGAGAATGCGCTGATGAAACTACTCGTTACAGGCGGGGCCGGATACATCGGCAGTCATGTTGTTCAGTTCTTGATCGAGCGCGGACACGAAGTCGTGGTGTTCGATAATTTATATGCCGGTTTCCGTAAAGCTGTACACAAAGACGCCGAGTTCTTCCACGGTGATTTGATGTCTCCGGCGGTGTTGGAAGCCTTCTTCGCCATGCACGCCGAACGTGCCGAAGGCGAGCAACCGCCCTTTGACGGTGTGTTCCACTTCGCATCGCACATTCAGGTTGGCGAGAGTATGAAAGACCCGTTCAAGTATCTGCGCGATAACATCGTTGGCGTGATGAATCTGCTGGAAGCCGTGACGAAGTACGAGGTCGGGCGTTTCATTTTGTCTTCGACGGCGAATCTATATGACAACCCCGAACGCGTACCGATTAGCGAGGACGAGCCGCTGATCCCCGGTAGTATCTACGGTGAGACGAAGTTCGCGGCTGAACGCCTGCTGATGTGGATGGATCGCGTGTATGGTTTGAAATACTGCTGCTTGCGCTACTTTAATGCCAGCGGTGCGCATCCTGACGGGCATATCGGTGAGGCGCACAACCCGGAAACGCATCTGATTCCGCTGGTGTTGCAGGTTGCGCTGGGTCAGCGCGAGAAGATCATGATGTTTGGTACCGATTACGATACGCCGGACGGCACCGCTATCCGTGACTATGTGCATGTGATGGACCTTGCGGAGGCGCATCTGCTGGCGATGCAAGCGCTGGAAGACGGTCAAAGTCGTGTGTATAACCTGGGCAGTGGACAGGGGTATAGCGTGCGTGAAGTCATCGAGACGGCACGCAAGGTGACCGGGCATCCGATCCTGGCGGAAGAAGCACCGCGTCGTGCGGGGGACCTGGCCCGTCTGGTCGCGGATAGTGCGCGGATCAAGGCGGAATTGGGCTGGGAACCGCAATATGACGATCTGGAGAAGATCATCGAAACCGCGTGGAACTGGCATAAGGTTTATCCGCAAGGGTACAACACGCCCGCAGCCGTCCCTGCCGGGGACTAAGAATTACAGGCGTACAGTATACTGCGCCATATGCGCCAGTTTGATGGATGATGCCGTTACGCGACCCCGCTGCTGAACTCGTTTTGAGTCGTCTCGAACTGCCCGACGCTGCGCGAGTAGGTGTATTTGTGCCGCCTGCACGTGATTTTGTCGTGGAAGTGGCAGATTTATCTGCACAGGTGGCTGTATTCGCCCTGCATTACAGTGAATTGGCGCGATTGGATCGTTTGCCGGGGAACGTGACGCTTTCGGATGGGGTGTTTCCGTCAGTGGATTCGGGCTATGACGCGGGGGTGATCTTCATCCCCAAAGGACGTGTGTTGCTGCGTATGTTGCTGTGGCAATTCGCCCGTGCGCTAAAACCGGGCGGCAAGCTCTACATCGCCGGGGCAAACGACGCCGGGGTGAAATCCGCGATAAAAGATGCCGGTACGCTGCTGGGCGAGTCGGTCACGCTTGATTACAAGGCGCGGCAGCGGGTGGGGCTGGCAGTTAAACGCGAGGATTCGCTCGTATATCCGTCGAAGTGGGGTGAAGTGCTGCCGAACGATCCGCAGCCGGTGACATTTGATACGCCACGCGGACCTGTTCAACTGGCGGCGATGCCCGGTGTGTTTAGCTATGGCAAGCTGGATGAGGGGACGCGCTTCTTGTTGGAGCATCTCGAACTACGCGACGGCGAAAAGCGCGTGCTTGATCTTGGCTGTGGATTGGGTGTAATTGGCTTTGCGCTGGCGACTGAGGTCGAACAGGTTACGCTGGTTGATGACAATCTGCTGGCGGTGCGCTGTGCTGAAGTAAGCATGCGACTCAGCAGATTTAAGCATATGCGGGTGCTGGCGAGTGATGTCTACAGCACTTTGGAAAATGAGCGCTTTGACCTGATCGTGTGCAATCCGCCGTTTCATAAGGGGATTGATGTGACGTATGGTGTGACGCAGCGCATGATTGGTGAGGCAGGCGATCATCTGGCGGCGGGTGGGCGGCTCGTCATCGTAGCGAATGCGTTTTTGCCCTATGAAGCGCTGTTCGACTCGTATTTTCCCCGTTGGCATGAGGTGGCGCGTGACAATCGCTATAAAGTCCTCGCCGGGTACGTCTAACCAGATACAGACAAATTTCCCACAGCAAACGGGCAGTGCGTGCAGTATACTCTTTCAAAAATCCAACTATGTCGTAGAAAGAGCGGCTTATGGATTCGCAACTTGCCGTGATCAAACGGGCAATCGACCATAACCAGCACGCACGCGCACGGGCCTTATTGCAAGAATATATCAACGAGAATCCACCCTCGGCGGATGCGTATTATCTGGCGTCGGAACTGGCGACGGAGGATCGACAGCGTCGCCAATATCTGGACCGGGCCATGACGCTGGACCCGTTTCATCCGCTGGCGGAAAATGCGCTTGACTCGCTGGAAGAAGGCACGTCGTTTGAGTGGGAGATTGTGCGCGATAATCCCTTGTCCAACGTTCCGGCGCAAATTAAGATTTCCACGCAACCGGCAGCACCCACCCTGCGCGAAGTCATCGCGGCAGAGGAAAAGGCATCCGTAGACAAGAAGGATCGCAAGCCGTATGCGCTGCGCCGCTATGATCTGGCGTCGCCTGTGGAGCGTTTGATCGCATCTGTCATCGATGGTCTGGTGCTGATGCTGATTACGGCGGTGCTGGTGATCGTCGCCAGTATTGTTTTCACTTTCTTGACCTTCAATAGCAATCAATCGACGGATATGTTGATTGATCAGAGTACGATCCTGGGCGGGGTGATTGGCGTGCTGGTGTACATCTGGTATCCGATGCGCTTTTTGCCTGCGGGTGGGCAGACACCGGGCAAACGGATGATGCGGATTGCGGTGTTGAAGCTGGACGGGTCTGAGGTCAATGCCGCCGAAGCGGTTTTGCGCAACATCATCGGCTACACGTTGAGCAGTTTCTTCATGCTCGGATATTTATGGGTATTTGGTGATGCAAAGCGTCAGGGCTGGCACGACAAACTGGCGGGAACGGTCGTCGTGCGGCTGTGATTATGGTGAAGTCTGTTCGAGGCATGAGGAGTGTCAGGGCTGGTTAACGCGTGATTTCCCATGCGAGATGATTGATTTCTGGCAGGATGAGCGATTCCATTGCGGTTTTGACCGCATTGGTGCTCCCTGGCATACAGACGACGAAGCGTTGTCGATAGACGCCTGCTGTCGCCCGACTCATCATTGCTGCTGCGCCGATCTGATCGTAGCTAATCATGCGGAAGATTTCGCCGAATCCGGGTAGTGTCTTTTCGAGTTTGCGGCTGATGACATCATAGGTGGTGTCACGGGGGGCGATGCCGGTCCCACCGTTAAACAGGATGATCTGCACGTCGGGCAGGGCGGAGAGTTCGTCTAGCGTTGCCGCGACCTGATCTGGCTCGTCTTTAATCAAGCGGTAGGCGGCGACTTTGTGCCCCAGTTCGGTCAATTGTGCTTCGAGATAGTGCTTGTTTTTGTCGGTTTCTGGCGTGCGCGTATCGCTAACGGTGACAATGGCTGTTGTTACTGGATTGTCACCCGCCTGTTCACGATGATCGTCTGCGCCCATTGGAATCCTCTCGTTTCTGGTCCAGTTGCGTTCTCATAAACTGTACCGCATTTGATGTCTAACGGCACGACGTATGACGACTGTCTGGTTTTGTGCCGATGTGCCGATGAAAATCATTTGACAGCGCTTTAAACCCGGCTTAAACTGTAGCTAGTGAATACACCATGCGGTACATTGGTGTCGCCACATAGATGTGGTGTTGACCCGCTTGTGAGGAGGTTGCCAACGTGAAAATCGCACCCCTATACAACCGGAAATCTCGGTCCTTATAGGCACGCGGCTGTGGAATAACGCCGCGTGCTTTTTTGTTTCTTGAATACCGTAATTTGTACAAAAAGTAAAGGAGAACTACACAGATGGACTACAGCATGATCGGCAAGATTCAGAAGGCGAAAGAATATGCTGAACAATTGGATCGCGTGAGCTTTCAAAGCCTTGAAGTAGAGTTCAAGGGCAGCAACAATACCTATCACATCACGCTGAACGCCGAAGGCTGGCATTGCACCTGCCCCGGCTTTCAGAAATACGCGATTTGCCCTCACATCATGACGCTCGAACGCCTCTTCGGATCAATGCTCAAACGCGAACGCTTACCCTACGCCAACGGTCAAAATGTAGTCAGCGATGTGGAAAAAGCCAAGCAATATGCCGAGGAGACGGACCGCATCACTATTCTATCCTTCGATGCCGATTTCAAAGGTTCGCACGATACGTATCACATCAGTTACGACAATGGCAAATGGGATTGCGATAATCCATATTTCCAGAATCGGGGTGTGTGCAGCCACACTATGGCGATGGAGCGTATGCTAAAAGGTATGGTCAAACCCGTGACTCTTGCCACACCTTAGTGGTGAAATCAAAATACCGGCGCACAAAACGCCGATGAGTATGTAGCAAACCGCCCTTGCGCGTGGTATCATCGCCTGTCGATGCGCTAAGGGCGTTTTAATTTAAGTGTCAATCAATTTAAAAGCATTTAAAACCTTGTTGAGTGACTCAATAAAATCAACAATCCCCTACCATCTGTATCAGTGATTGACTTTAGTGAACTTGCACAAGGGAAGCGGCTGTCAGTCAGTTTGTACTGCGCTTGACAAGCCTGTGAGAATTGTGCAAACTCATTGAACTTTTCAAACCGTATCAAGAACGTCATTCCGGCGTTAAGTGACGAGTGAAGGAGGCTCCGTCTTGGGTGTACTTATGGAGGTCAAAGACCTCGTAACCCGATTCTACACGCAAGAGGGGACGGTTTACGCCGTGAACGGCGTCGGCTATACCCTCAACGAAGGTGAAACCCTGGGCGTCGTTGGCGAAAGTGGTAGTGGCAAAAGTGTCCACGCGCTTTCGATTATGGGGTTGATCCCCGACCCGCCTGGCAAGGTCGAAAGTGGTGAGGTGATCTTCCAGGGGCGTGATCTCCTGAAGCTCTCCAGAGATGAAATGCGTCTGGTGCGCGGGGCGGAGATTGCGATGATCTTCCAGGACCCGATGACATCGCTGAACCCGGTGTTGACCATCGGCACGCAGTTGACCGAGGGCTTGAAGTTGCACATGGGCATGAACCAGACACAGGCTGAAAATCGTGCGACGGAATTGCTGGATATGGTCGGTATCCCTGACGCTCGCAAGCGTTTGACCGCGTACCCGCACCAGTTTTCCGGTGGTATGCGCCAGCGCGTGATGATCGCCATTGGGTTGTCGTGCAATCCGAAGCTGTTGATTGCAGACGAACCGACGACGGCGCTTGATGTAACGATTCAGGCGCAGATTCTGGAACTGGTCAAGCAGTTGAAGGCCGAACTGGGCATGGCGATGATCTGGATTACGCATGACCTGGGCGTGGTTGCCGGGATCGCGGATACGATTCAGGTGATGTATGCCGGTCGTGTGGTGGAGCGTGGCCCGGTACGTACTGTGTTCCAGGACCCGCGTAACGCCTATACGCTGGGTCTATTGCGTTCGCTGCCGCGTGTTGACGGTCGCAATGATCGCCTTGTACAGATCGAAGGTTCGCCACCGGATATGCGCATTGAGCCGAAGGGCGACCCGTTCTGGGTGCGCAACCCGTACCACACGGACCGTGACAAGGTCGAAATGCCGCCCCTGCGCCAGGTGGAAGAGGGTCATCCTGAACACTACGTTGCCGCGTGGTACGATCTCCGCGAGGCGTTGAAGAAAGAGGAAGAACAAGGGGTAGCAGACAATGGTTAACGCCGAGGCACAGGCTGTGGCCCAGAAGGGCAAAAGCACAGATCAAGATGTCATCCTGCGTGTGCGCGGGTTGAAAAAGCACTTCCCGATTACTGCTGGGATCGTGATTCAGCGGCAAGTGGGCGCGGTACGCGCTGTTGACGGCATCGACTTTGAGGTGTATCGCGGTGAGACGCTGGGCCTCGTGGGGGAATCGGGTTGTGGCAAGTCAACAACCGGGCGTACTGTACTTCAGTTGTACCGCCCGACCGAAGGCTCGGTCGAATTCGAAGGGCAGGAACTGACCACGCTTAAAGGTGACGAACTGCGCAAGATGCGCCGCCGGATGCAGATCATCTTTCAGGACCCGTTTGCGTCGCTGAATCCGCGTATGACGGTCGGCAACATTGTGAGTGAGCCGCTGGTCATTCATAACATCATGCCGCGCAAGGAGCGTCAGGAATTCGTCGAGAATTTGCTGGAAAAGGTGGGTTTGAATCCCTTCTACATCAACCGCTACCCGCATGAATTCTCTGGTGGGCAGCGCCAGCGTATTGGTATCGCCCGCGCTCTGGCGTTGAATCCGAGCTTTATTGTCGCTGACGAGCCGATTTCTGCACTTGATGTGTCGATTCAGGCACAGGTCGTCAACCTGCTGGAAGACCTGCAGAGAGAATTGAACCTGACCTATCTGTTCATCGCGCATGACCTTTCGATGGTGCGTCACATCTGTGATCGTGTGGCGGTGATGTACCTGGGCAAGATCGTCGAGATCGGCCCGACGAATCTGGTGTACGACAACCCGCTGCACCCGTACACACAGTCGTTGTTGTCGGCAGTTCCGGTGCCTGATCCGAGTGTAGAAGATGATCGCCAGCGCATTATTTTGCAGGGTGATGTACCCAGTCCGGCGAATCCGCCCCCCGGTTGCAACTTTAACACGCGTTGCCCGGTTCACTTTGACCATTGCTATACCCCGCCCGATCCGCCGCTGATTGAGATTGAGCCGGGTCACTGGGCAGCCTGCCATCGCGTGACGTAACGCGCACAAGTAAAGATAAAATGCTAAACGGGACAACTGATTGGTCAGTTGTCCCGTTTTCGTTTGCTTGAGTTGGGTAAGCAAATACAACACCCTTAGAACTCGATAATGAGCGAGTTAGTACTGTACTTTCTCACTCTCGCCTGCGGCGTCTTTATCCCCGGTGAGGAGGACTTTTACCATGCCGACTGTCTGGCTGAGTGGATTGCCGGGTGCGTCCCAGTATTGTGCGGTTTTCGCATCTACATGAATCAACACCACGTTTGATGATTCCGGGCCTTCTTCAAACCACACTTTCAATCCGGTGTTCCATAGCTCTTTCTTTTTCTGCACATCCGAGACAATGTTTGCTGTCCCTGCGATGGAAACAAAGTTACTGCCTTCGACATAAGCGACATTTACCGAGGGATTGCGTTCGATTTCACGGATTTTATCTGATGAGCGAGCGGCAAAAAACCAGACATCACCGTCAAAATAGTGTGCCTGAGTCATCATAGGCCGACTGTGGAGATCACCGTCGTTATCGACTGTAGTGAGCATAGCGACCTTGATATCGCCAATCATTTCTTTGATTTTTTCTATGGCTTCTTTTCGATTTGGCATTATATACTCCATGTGTTATCTTTCTCCAGTTTTGCAGATAAAAGCATTTACAAACTTTGATTCTTCAAAGATTACTTTTTGTAAAACAGGGATTGGCAACCACCGGTTATTCTATAAAAGACCGCCACCCTTTGCCGCACGTGCGCAAATCGCTACAATAAATGAGGGCCGCAGCATGATCGCTGCGGGCGATTTTCACGCAATCAGCAGGAGTCTATGGCGTATGGCTTATGCGCGTCTGGATGTTTTTTGGCCCGATGGTCGCTTCGATTCGTTTCCGCTCGAAGAAGACAGTATCTCCGTTGGGCGCTCCACCGGGAACGTGATTACCCTCGATACGGATACGATTTCGCGGTATCACATCAGCATCACGCGTGAGGGGAATGTGGTTAAACTGGCTGATACGGAGTCTGCGAATGGCACGTTTGTCGACGGGGTGCGTATATCCGGGGAAGAAACACGGGTGCTGGGTGGCGGCGAAGAAATTCAGATCGGTCATTTGCGGCTGATCTATCACTCGTTTGACGAGCAGCCCACAGCGCCGATGAAGACAATCGATGACGATACGCAGCGTGTTGAGCGAGCGGATGCCCAGTTCCGGGCGGACGTGTACGGTCCGCCGATTGCGGTCCCGCCGGGGTCATATACGTCGGTTGAACTGGCGATTACCAGTACCGCCGATGAGCCGCGCCGTTTTGCTGTTGATGTGGCAGGAATGCCACAGGAGTGGCTGCGCGTCAACCGTCCGACGCTGGAAATTGACCCTGATGATACCACGACCGTCCTCATCAATATCAAGCCCTTGCGCCGCAGTGATTCGGTGCCTGGTGACTATACGTTGCGGGTTACGGTGACGCCGGAAATCGCGCCTGAACAAAGTGTCGAACTCGTACTGATGGCGCGGGTACAGCCGTATATGGGTTTTGGTGTGGCGCTGGCGACGCCTTCACTGACACACGGGGATAGCTTCCGGCTGCACATTCACAATCAGGGTAGTGTGCCGCTTCCACTCAGCATCAATGGCAAACAGATTAATGATAAGTTGACGTTTGGCATCCCTATGCCACAAATTACGCTGGCACCGGGGCAGCGTAGCGTCTTGCAGGGGGAGATCAAGCCGAAGCGACCGCGTTACTTCGGCGCTTCGCAGCGTTACCCCTTTGATCTGGTGATTCGCTCGCACGACGAAGCCGGGTTCCTGACGGCGGTCCCCGGTCATTTTACCGAGCAGCCGATTTTGCCGGTATGGGCAGCGGTGACGGTGGCGGCGTTGATTGTGGTCGTCGGCGTACTTGGTCTGTTGGCTGTGGCACTGCTGATTCCGTCTGCACCACCGGAACCGGAAATTGTCGCCTTTACCATCAATGAGCCGAGCATCGCACAGGGCGATTCTGCATCGGTG
>DAOTXA010000017.1:0-2611 GCA_034435595.1 Anaerolineae bacterium
CGTCCGCGCCGTTGGCTTCCATCGCTTCTTGCAAAAAGTCTGCATCTGCATAGGTCGGGTGGTACTGGCTCAGGTAGTGGAAAGGCTGGATAAAACCGGGGCGATCCAGACCGGGTGCGCCGGTGCTTTCCTTAGCAAGCACTTCGGGGAAAAGCGGGTACGGGCCAACAAACTTGACGAGGAAGGTCTGCTCGTCTACGATTTCAATGGTAAGTGGTTCGCCATTGATCTGGTATAGTTCGCTGATGGAGGGCGTCAGTTCTTCATTAAGGAAGATGTCTTCGTACCAGAACTGCACGTCACGGGTAGTGACGGGTGTACCGTCTGACCACTTCAGACCTTCTTTGAGCGTAAAGCTGAAGGTCGCGCCATCATCCTGAATTTCCCAGGCGTCAACGTAACCGGGTGCCAGTTCGATGGTGTCAGGGTTTGGCTGTTCAAACTCAAGAATGCGTTCTTCGAGGAGCTTTGTTGGCCCCCAGCGGTCACTTGGGCCGGTAAAACCGCGTGTCAGTGTGCCACCATACTCGCCGATTTCTTCATAGACGGGGAACACACGGGGGGTGGTTGGCAGACGTTCTTCAACCGGTGGCAGGTCGCCAGCCGCGACCATGTCTGCCAGCATCGGCGCTTCGGAGTAGGTCATGCCGTCCTGAGCGATAGCAAAGCTCGGAAGGATGAGTAAAGCGATAAGACAGAACAGGGCAAAACGGAATTTCATAGAACTATTCTCCTGTAACCGTGATTTAATTCATTGTGTTTTTGTGGAACGATTCACGTTATCGTTCACGTAAATAAATAGCACGTATCACGCATATTGTCAAATATTTCTTTGTGTTTTTGCGGAATAGTGCTATTATGTGCAGAAATATGTGTTATTTTACGTGAAAAACACTTGATCGTTAACGTTAAACGGGTAGGTCTTATGGCGAAATCAACCTCAAAGCGTACCACAATGCGTGATATTGCAGAGCGTGCCGGGGTCTCTGTGCAGACGGTTTCTCGTGTACTAAACGACCAGGTTGGCGTATCAGATGTGGTGCGAATGCGGATTAAAGGGTTGATCGAAGAAATGCACTATCTGCCCAATCAGGCGGCGCAGGTCCTCAAGAATCAACGCACACGCCTGATCGAAACCATATTCGTAGACATTGGTTATATGGGTGAGATCGGACTGACCATTGCGCAAATTGCCGCTACCGCCAATGACGCTGATTATCACGTCCTGTTCTCAATCATTAGCGCGGACGAACTTAAATCTACGCTGGAGCAATCTGCGGCGCGAATGGTCGAGGGCTTCATCTTGCTGGCCCCGCGCCTGCAAATTAGCGATCAGGATATGCTGAACATCAGTCAGGAAATTCCGTTTGTGCGGATGGGTAACCCGATGGGTACGATGCTGCCGTCGGTAACGTATGACTTCCAACAAGGCACGCATATGGCAATCGACTATCTCGTGGAACTCGGTCATAGGCGAATTGCCGAGATTAGCGGGCCACTTGACCAGTTGAACGCCGTCGTCAGGCACAGGGTATTTGAGGCTGCGATTCGCGGTCATGGGCTGGAACCGGGGCCATCGGTTGACGTGCCGTATGGGATGGCGGACGGCTACCGGGCCGCACATATATTGCTAGAACGCGGCGAACCCTTCACCGCCATCTTCGCGGGCAACGATGATCTGGCGCTGGGCGCGATCCGTGCGCTGACCGAAGCGGGCAAGCGCATCCCCGAAGACCTATCCATTATCGGCTTTGACGACGCGCAGCACGCGCAATTCCTGAATCCGCCATTATCTACAATCCGGCTCGACCTGGCTGCACTGGGCAAAATTGCCGCGAAGTATCTGGTGGAATTGATCGAAGAGGACGACGCGACAGCGTACCAGCGTATCCTTGTGCCAGAACTTGTGCCACGCGCCAGCACCGGGCCAGTTCCCAATTAGGCAAAGCAACAAAAGAGAAGCGTCTAAGGCTATCATGTGCCAGACAGCGACATTGTGTTGCGCCGGGGCGCATTGCCCCGGCAGGTACATCACAATCCGCCGTAGCTTTCAGCAAATTTTCTGACCGCTTCAAACGTCGGCATGAAGTTGGCGCAACCATGCCGGGTGACGACGATGGCACCGCAGGCATTGCCCAGACGTGCGCAGCGATACAAATCCCACCCCCGCACATATCCGTAGATGAAACCGCCGCCAAAGGCATCCCCTGCGCCGAGGATATTGGTCACTTCGACCGGGAAACCGGGCACAGACGTGACCCCGCCATCTGGTGTGTGTAGTTTCGCACCTTCAGACCCGACCTTCTCCACGACCGCTTCTAAATTATGCGCCAACATACGTTGGATCGCCCCTCGGCTGTCGCCCTGCACCTTCGTATCTGACACTTGCGAGTGAGTCAGCGACATCTGCGTATCATCGGTCAACATGGCTGCGTTGATCTCATCCTCTGTACCGATGACAATATCGACTGTGGGCAGCAGCGCACGAATCGAGACACCAAATGCACGCACGTCATGCCACTGGTCGGGCCGAAAATCAATATCTAGCACGACCTTTGCCCCGGCAGTGCGGGCGCGTTCTGCTGCGAACATGGTGGCACTGCGGCTCGGC
>DAOTXA010000018.1:0-6092 GCA_034435595.1 Anaerolineae bacterium
GCGCGGGTGCGCAGGCCGAGACGATTTTGTCGGTGGCGGCCCCGGATTGGTGGGCGGACGCCATCACTGATGATGTCATTACCGAATTCGAGGCACAAAATCCCGGTGTCCGTGTGATTCTAGAGCGGATAAGTGAAACAGTTCCCCCGGTTGGCTTCGTATCTATCGAGGAGCAACTGGACGCCGCTGCCGAATACTACACGCAGGCGGATGTGTTTCTGATTGATCAGGGTGGATTGTCGCCCTTTATCACCCAGGCCGGATACGTGCTGGACCTCGCGCCGCTGGCTGCGGTGGATACGACGCTTAACCCGGCGGAATACGTCCCGGCAGTATGGGATGCCTACCAGTGGGATAACGGCTTTTGGGCGCTGCCTGCTTCCTATGATGTGATGGTGATGGTGTATGCGCCGGAGAAATTTGACGCGGCAGGGCTACCATATCCTACGGCGGAGTGGACATTGACCGATTATGCGAACGCAGCGCGGGCACTGTCTGTTACCAATGATGCTGGTGTTATTGAGGTAGCCGGGTTGACCTCGTTTAGCAGTGAATACCTGCTGCATAGTGTGCTGCCCGTCGCCCCGGTGGATACGACCGTTGTCCCCAACCAGCCGACCCTGACTGATCCGGCGGTTGTCGATCTCATGACACAGTGGCAGGACCTCAACGATGAGGGCGTGGTCGGATTCCCACCGCCGGGGCCGAATCCGCTGGGCGCGATGGGGATTTTCCCCGCCAGTTTCCTGACCTTCCCCATGCAGGGCGTAGAAACCGCCGGGACACTGTTACCGGGTAATCAGGCCGGTATCATGACACGCGGCTTCGCCGTTAGTGGCGGGACGGTGTACCCTGAACTGGCGTATGAACTGGCGAAGTTCCTCTCGCAGACGCCAGAAGTCGTCAATCGCCTGATGGGTTTTCCGGCGTTAAACGGGATGGATCGGACCCTTGATACAGAAGGTTTCATGATACTCCCGGCGGAGTTCACGCCGGAACAACAGGCGTTGATTGATCAGGGGATCGCCAACGGCATCGTGCTATCCGATGTCAACTACATGCGCATGGCGGTCGATGCGGTGCGTGCCGGGGCGGAAGCGGGACAGCCTGTGCAGGCGTCACTGGATATGTTGCAACTCGGTATCGCCAACGGGCTTGAAATGGCGGCTACGCGCCGGGGTACGATCAACGTAGATGCGCCGGACCTGCCGCCCGAACTCGCACCCGGTGAGACGGTGCTGAAAGTGGGTATTCCGGCTTATATCAACCCCTTGCCCAACCTGGAACGCTGGGAAGCGCTGGCGACTGAATTCGCCGCCAGCGAGCCAGAAATCGGCTTTGTCGAACTGGATACCCGCTTGGGCGTACAGTTCCCGTTCAACGAATACGACTGTTGGATACGCTTCAACGGTAATGGCTTGCTACTTTCGACAAATGAAGCACTAAGCCTGAATCCCTTCTTTGACGCCGACCCGGAGTTTGATCGTAACGATCTGCTGCCCGGTGTCGCGGGTCAGATTAGCTGGGATGACCAGGTTATCGGCTTCCCCTATGTGCTGTTGGCGGATTCACTGGCAATTGATACGCAGGACTTTGAGGCGGCTGGTGTTCCGGTTCCGCAGGGTAGCTGGACGACCGACCAGTTCCTTGAAGCGGTGAATAGCCTGCAAGCAGTTGCGGCGGAAAATGGGGAGACGGTCTTTACCCCGTTGAATAGCAGCGCCACCCATCTAATGACGTTGATCGCGGCCTTTGGCGGTTTGCCCATCGACTATCGCACCACGCCGCCAAGCTTCGACTTCACCAGCCTCAACAACGTCGAGGCCATGCGTCAGGTGCTTGATCTGGCGAAGAATGGCATCATCAACTACCAGCAGTTGGCGATGTTCGGTGGCGGCGGTGGTGGTGGCATTGATACCGGGCCAATTTACCCCATCGCGCCGAGTCCATTCCAGAGCGATCCGCGATTTGTTGCGGTTGGTCCAACGTATCAGTTGATCGGCTATCCGCTTGGCACAGACTACAATGCGGTGTCGTTTGATGTGGTCAGCGGTCACATCAGCGCACAAACCCTTCAGCCAGAGGCGTGTTTCCGCTTCCTGAAGTCCGTAGCGACTTCGCCCGATCTGTTGACCGGAATGCCCGCATTTGGAGTGCGGCTGGACGCGCTGGCGTCATCCGGGGTGGCCAGTCCTGATCAAATCGCCTTCTACCGTGAGTTCGCCAGTTTGCTGGCGCAGCCGAATACAGTTGTACTGCCGGGGGATTTCGTCGGGCAAGAGTTGAATTTCGTCCGCTACTGGCTGCATCAGGCATTTGACCGCTATGTGCTGGAAGACATGCCGTTGGAACCATCTCTTGTGGAAGCACAGCAAAAAGTCGATGCGCTGTTGACCTGCACCGCTGATGTTGACCAGGCCGACTTTGAGGCATTCAGCGACTGTGTGGTCGGTGTTGACCCTGAGTTGAGCTTCATGTTCGGCGGGTAAGGAACCGGTTATCAATTCATCTATGTGGATGCGGACGGGCAGCGCTCGTCCGCATTGTTTTGTCACGGCTTCCACGCCGGGTAAAGATGCGATAGATTGTGGTGCGTGAGGCGGCGCAATCCGCTGCCGTCGCGGTTGACGATGTAGAGTTGTGCGGTCGCTGTATTCTCCGTTGCAGCGGAAAACACCAGTCGCCGACCATCTGGCGACCACGTGGGGAACGCTTCGCGGCGCTCGCCCTGCGTCAGATTGTGTGAGCGCTGTGAATCGATGTCGAGCAGGTTGATATTGGCGAGGCCGGGTGACGAAGCGATATAGGCCAGTGTCCGTCCATCCGGCGACCACGCAGGTGTGATCCCTGCGCCCTCCCACACCGTGACCCCGCTTTCCACATCGGCGACGATGAGCAGCGGCACGTCGATGTATCCGCTAATCTGATAGGCGATCAGGTCGCCATTGGGTGACCAATCGGGGCGGCCCTCACTACGAAAACGTGATTCGACCACAAGGCCCAGAAAATCGCCGCTGGCTGCATCCAGAATCGCTAAATCCCAGTTGCCGCCGCTGCGATCATTGCGGCTGATGATAAGCTGTGTGCCATCTTCGGCGATGTCGGGCGTGTTGTGATCGGCGGGACCGGATGTGAGCCATCGCCAGCGACCGGAGACGACATCAAGCGCGATAATGTCGCGGCGGATTTCTTCCTGGCGATAGGCGGCGAAATACAGTGTCTCGCCATCCGGCGACCAGTCCACATCGTCAATGCGCCCGAATACCGAGAAACGCGGCAGAATTGCGCCGTGATGCAGGTCCAGCAGTTCGATCTGGCTGGTGGTGGCGACGTTATCCCAGGCGACATAGGCGATTACGTCCCCCTTGCCCGATGTTATTCCGTAGGCGATTGCCAAGCCGCACAGCAGCAGTGCCAACAACGCGAAGGTGGGTGTCAAACGTATCGCAATCCGCGTCAACGGGGCCTCCATGCCAGCGAAACGGGGAAGGACTGGTACGGCAGACGCTCGTGTGTGCGAACGCTCCCGCTTTCAATGTCGATACTGTTGATGCTGCGTATATTGGCGTCGTAGGGGTGGACGGCGGCGAATACGATACGGGTTGCGTCCGGCGTCCAGACAGGTGGGCTGCTGGGGCTAAAGCGCGTGTCGCCCAGTCGCAGTTCGTTGATGGGTCCGCCGTTGATGTCTGTGATGAAGATGCCGAGGCGATCGCGGGATTGCATTGAGGCGTGAACGTAGCTGATCTGCGTTCCGGTTGGGGCGTAGCGCGGGTCCTGCGCACTGGCGGAGCGCAACAGGATATTGTGCTGGCGCGAGTCTCGGTTGAAGGCCATGATGCCGCGCCCGTCGAAATCGGTGAACAGCATCGATTCGCCATCCGGTGACCAGTGTAGGTCGCGGGCGTCGCGCAGACCGGGTGAATCTGTCAGTGTGGGTGGGCGGGTTGGATTGCCACCGAGGGCGGGCATAGCGTGAATCGTGGAGACGCCCTGATAGATCGAGACAAACGCGATTTCCTCGCCATCCGGTGACCATGTCGGATAGTGGGTGATGAAGCCGAGCGCGGTCTGCTGGTGGATGCGCATCGTCGTGAAGTCGATGACGTAGACATCTACTGTGTTGGCTTGCAGGCTTACGGCGGAAAACGCCAGATAGCGTCCGTCTGGCGACCACGCTAAATGGTTCGGGTTGATGAGGTCGGGCAGGCGTTGATTGAGTTCCAGGTATGCGCCGCGCTCCAGATCAATCAATTGCAGCGATGAGTCGCGCCCGCTGGTCCATCCGATCACGACCGCCAATTGCTCGCCGGAAGTCTGCTGTGCCATCCACACGAACCCGCTGACCAGCAATACAGCGATAGTGACCAAAAAGCCACTCGCACGTAGCAGAAGCCCGATCATCGCGGCCTCCAATCAAGCGAGCGCGGCGATGAATCTGGCGGCATGACATAGAGCGAATCAGTTGCCCCGCTGCCTAAATCTGTCGTGAAGATCGTCGTCTGGTAGACGCTGGTCCCGGATGGGTCGAAGCTGGTATAGGCGATGCGCGATCCGTCCGGCGACCATACAGGCGGGTGTTCGCTGCTGATGCTGCGTCCATTGGTCATCACCTCGGTCAGGGTCGAGCCGTCACGCGGGGCGAAGTACAATCCGCTGCCGCTGGCACGTGGCGAGATGGGGGCCATGAAGCAGACGCGTGCGCCATCCGGCGAGATGCTGACCTGATACGCGAAGGGCACGTTAAAGACGATATTGCTGCGCCCGGTGTCTGGATTCAAACTCAAGATACCGACGGCGCGGTCGTCACTGTAGAGCAAGTCGCCGGAGGGGGACCAGTCGAGGCCCATCACACGCCGCAGCCCGAACATCTCTGAGACGATGCGCGGTGCTCGTGGCGGACGGGCGAGGTCTACGGTGACCTCATACACCGAAGGCACGCGGTCATAGTTGGTGGCGAAGGCGATGCGTGTGCCATCGGGCGACCATGTCGGCGAATCGGTGGCAAAGCCAAAGCTGGTCTGTTGTTGCACCTGCATCGTCTGGAAGTCAAGGACGAAAATATCACGGTCGGGCGGTGTCTGGCTGGCGGAAAACGCCAGATAGCGTCCGTCTGGCGACCATTCCAGATGTTCGATGTTTTGCAGATGCCCGACATGGCGGTCGAGTCCGGCACGCAACCCGCGATCCAGATCAACAATCATCATCTTCGGCTGGGTGCGCCAGCGACCGTTGAGCCAGTTGACAGACATCACCAGTTGATCGCCCCATGACAGGGCATTCCCCGCTGCAATCGTCACAACGATCAGCGATACGCAGGCGAGGATGGTCAGCGTACACAGGCGCAGCAGCAGGCGGATCATCGCGGCCTCCAATCCATTGCGTTCAGGCCGGACGAAGGCGGCAAATCATACAGCGGCTCGGTTTCCCCGGTGGTGATATGAGTGGTGTAGACGATGACCTTGTACACGCTGCTGGTGTTGTGTGGGTCAAGGGCACTGAAGGCGATGCGCGATCCATCTGGCGACCAGACCGGGGCGTGTCCGCCGCTAATGTTTTGAGTGCTGGTGGGAACACGCATGATTGTGCTGCCGTCACGGGCAGCGACGAAAAGGGCGGTGATACTGGATCGTTGTGTCGCAGGGGCGAAGAAGCCGAAGCGCTCGCCATCTGGCGATACACTCGGAAAATAGGCGAGTGGCATGTTCAGGAGCGACGAAGTTTGTCCGCTATCCGGCGTGAACTGGAAGATTCCGGTGAGTCGGTCGTCACTGTATAACAGTGATCCATCCGGCGACCAGTGCAGGCCGCGCAGCCAGCGCACATCAGGCATTTCTACGAGCAGGCGCGGCGAATCGGGTTCGCCGTCTAGCGTAGGGGTGATCTCGAACACGGACGGCACACCCTCGATATTGCTCGAAAAGGCGATGCGCGTGCCATCTGGCGACCATGTGGGCGCGACCGTGTTGCCGCCGATGTGGGTCTGGCGGTAAAGGCGCAGAGAGTGCATATCCAGCAGATAGATATCGCGGTCAGGGATCGTCTGTGTGCCCGAAAACGCGAGATAGCGACTATCCGGCGACCAGGCGATG
>DAOTXA010000019.1:0-23734 GCA_034435595.1 Anaerolineae bacterium
TTTCGCCCGACAAGGTTCCCGAAGCAAAATTCAGCCACACATCAGGCGGGCTAAAGCCTACGAGAAACCCGCCTAACCACTGCCAATAAATTGGCAGTGGTTAGGCGGGTTCAAAATCTGTCATTTGGCAAGCGAGTTTAACATATATGCGACTTTGGGTATAAGAAACCTATTTGAACGCTTATTCTAACCGCATCTTGATGGACACAATCTGCGTATACCATATAGAGTGGAAGAGATGCACATTGTCCGGCAGCACCCCCGCGATCATCCCCATGCGTGAATTTATCAGCGGTTGCCGCCCGGTTACAATCCGGTTCGAAGTTGACAAAAATCCAACCAGATTAGAAAATTTGTGCTATATTGTGTCTATCGGACTAAGCACGGAGGGTACTCTCCAATGACGAACACTGACCGCAGCGCGTATACCCGGACTCATAATACCCGTCCCGATGTCAACGATCCGAACACGGTGGACCGGCTTACACGCGATGCGATTGCGATCCTGTTGAGCATGTCCGAACCGAATCGACGGCGCAGGCGACGGCGCTAGGCAGCGGTTTATCCCCCCTGACGTTCTATCGGAAAGCGAGTGCCCCCACATGGCGCACTCGCTTTTGGTTTCCGGGATTAGCATGGAATGGCGGCTTTCTTTTTGCTACAAATATGGGTACGTTATGCTGTGCGTACCGTAAGGGACAACGACACAGGAAGAAGGCCAGCGTGTATAACAGGGTCAAGCGCTTATTTCCAGTCTGGTTAAAGCACGGCATCAAAACGCAATGGAAGACCTTGCGTCTGCGCGGCAATGCGGTTCATTGCCCATGTTGCCAGCGGAACTTTAGCCGCTTTCTGCCTGGTCCCGAACATCAGGGCGGCGAACATCGTCAGTTTTGTGACAGGTGCCAATCACGCGAGCGCCATCGTTTGTTTATGTTATATGTTGCGCGTAAAACAGACTTGTTGACCCGTCCACAAGCAGTACTGCATTTCTCTCCTAATGCGGGTATTGCCTTGCGACTCGTGAATCAACCAGGGTTGACGTATTTCACCACCAACTACAGCCACGATCCGACCACGCACCTACAAATGGACATTACCCAACTGGCCTGCGCCGATAACGCCTTCGATGTGATTATTTGCAGTCACGTGTTGGAACATATTCCCGATGATATGGCGGCATTGCGCGAACTCTATCGTGTGTTGAAACCGGGTGGATGGGCCAATCTCAACGTTCCCCTGCGGCATGGTCTGGCAGAAACCTTCGAGGATTGGAGCGTGACGACCCCAGAAGATCGCCTGCGCGTGTTCGGGCAGTGGGATCATGTGCGCAATATCGGCACGGACTATGCCGATAGGATGCGAGCCGCCGGATTCCAGATGGAGCTATCCGTTGCAGGCAATGTCTTTACTGACGCAGAGATTACACGCTTCGGGTTAAACCGCAACGAAACCCTGTTCATTGCCAGAAAACCCGCTTAACCGCGTATTTTATATCCAATATCGCACGAAAGGCTCCCCATGACGCCGACGAATATCCTGTTTTTGATGAGTGACGAGCATCGCCCCGACGTGACTGGCTACGAGGGGAATGAAGTCATCCGCACGCCGGTCTTAGACGAACTGGCGCGAACGGGGGTTACCTTCCGCAATGCGTATACGCCGTCACCGGTATGTGTTCCGGCGCGGCAGTGTTTGATGAGTGGTCAACTGCCGAAGACCTGCGGCGTCGAAGGCTGGGAGGATTTGGAACCCTTCTCGCAGACGTGGGCGCGACAGTTCACCGAACACGCCTATCAGACAACGTGTGTAGGTAAGCTGCATCATCTGGGGCCAGATCAGATGCAGGGCTGGCGAGCGCGTCCGTTCGGCGATATGAGCCTTGGCCCCAAGTATGTCGAACTGGCAGAAGGAGTGGAACCGCCGAAGAAAAGTGTTCGCCTTAAGTGGAGTGATGCGAAAGAGGTGCGCCGTGCCGGAATCGGGGAAGGGCCGTATCAGATTTTCGACGCACAGGCGACTCAGACGACCGTTGATTACATCCAGCGTTATTTCAATGATCCGTTTTATGATCGCCCCGGTAGCGCTGTGCCGCTGGTATTAAAGTTGAGTCTGTTGCAGCCGCATTATCCCTATTTCACCGATACAGACCTGTTCAACTACTATTTGAACCGTGTTCCTTTATATTCTGACGATCAACTGCCCGATCATCCGGCGCTGGCGGATCATCGCGTGATGGTGGGGGAGGATGTCTCTGTGCGTGAGATGCAGCGCGCAGTCGCCGCCTATTACGGCATGATCGAGACGATAGACACGCAATATGGACGCATCATGTCTGCTTTGGAGCAGGCCGGTCAGAATCTGGACGACTGGATCATCGTCTATACCAGCGATCATGGCGAGATGCTCGGTCAGCATAGTATCTGGGAGAAGAAGTCTTTCTATGAAGCGAGCGCCCGTGTGCCGCTGATTATCCGCTGGCCCAAAGGCTTTGAGGGCGGACGCGTCGTAGAGGAAAACGTCAACCTGTGTGATCTGTATGCGACCCTGTGCGATCTGGCGGAGATACCTGTTCCCGACGGGTTGGATTCACGCAGCCTTGCGCCGCTGCTGCGCGGAGAAACTGTCGAGTGGCAGAACGAGAGCGTGTCGCAGCTATATGGCAAATATGTGATGATCAAGCGGGATGCGCTTAAATACTGCTACTTTGACGAGCATCCCGAAGTGTTGTTTGATCTGGAAAACGATCCGGGCGAGATGAACAATGTGATTGATGATCCGGCCTATGCGGATGCAGTCGCGGCGTTACGGGTACGTCGGGGCGAACTCGGTTTTGGACCTGATGCGAAACCGGACTACATCAACGCCGGGTATGTGACGCATTAGTCTGCGGGTTTATGTATTCTCACATTTTGCAATATCACGTAACAATGAGCGCCTTCGAGCGCTCCTATTGTTATGGGTTTGTATGTGATTTTGCTGTTTCCGAAAAATCCGTTATAGCTGCTACCTTCAAACCCTATGTCAACTTAGCCTAGCCGTCAAATATGCTATGATAGCCAGTGACGTAACTGGCAATATCCGGTCTGTTATTAGGTGGGTAGCAAAATGAATAATAGGGAGTGCAAGAGTATTGATTGCTCAGACAAATGCATCATGGGTCATTCGAACCCCCGTCTGACGCGCACTCCCTCTCCATTGCACAAACCCGTCTATAACGCAGAATATCAAATTCATACGGTTTCTAAATGAAACCTCGTGCTTTCAAGCCGTATCCTTTTATATAGAAGGACGGTAAACATTTCTATAAAGTCAATGTTTCAGCAATGATCGCTGATTTTCGCACAAATGTTGTCGCAGGCGATTCGCTCCTGGCAACAGCGGAGGGTTGTATAAATGAAGCACCACACACAACGTCAAATGGCGTCCGCATTATCTGCACTAATTCTGATCTCGATGATCCTGAGTCTGGTCATGCCGCTGGGCGGTGTTGGCGTTTACGCTCAGGAGGCAACTGAAGAACCACCGGTTGAGGTTCCGACCGAGGCAGCAACTGAAGCACCTGTAGAACCCGCACCGGAGACAACGGTTTTGCCGCCAACCGAGGCCCCGACGGAAGTGCCAGTCGAGGTGACGCCGGACGTGGTCGAACCCGCACCGGAGACAGCGGTCCCTACGCCGGTTGTCATCGAGCCAATAGACCCCACACCAGAGACGGTGAACCCGGCAATCTGGGGCGATGACTTCAATGATGGCGATACCCTCGGATGGACACTCAGCCCCGGCTGGGTGCTTGGTGTCGAAGGCGAAAACGGCTTTTTGACCACCAGCGGTCAGTTTGAAACTGCCGTCATTACCAGCCTGATGTGGGAACATCTAAGCATCAGCGCGAACGTCGGCATCGTGGACGACAATACGGCGAATATTGCCTTCCGCGTCGGCGCAGATAACTACAACGTCACCATTAACGCCAGTGGACGGGTTAGCCTGTATCAAGGCCTGACGCTGCTGGCTGAAGGACCGGTAGTCCCTGTTGATCCCGAAGCAGTTTCCGACACGCTGCCGAACTGGTACGCAGTGACGGTAACGGCACTGGGCAGCCAGATTTCAGTGCTGGTAGACGATGTGTTCCAGATCAACCAGATCGTCACCGACCCGCTGCCAGCGGGTGCCGTGATCTTTAGCACTGGTGCCAACAACACGGGCGCAGTCATAATTGATGATGTGGTCGTGGAGCAGCTTCCGGCCCCGGCAGTGATTATCACGCCGGAACCGACGCCGGAAGTCGTAGAACCCGCACCGGAGACAGCGGTTCCGACACCCGAGGTGGTCGAGCCGACGCCAGAACCGGAAGCCACACCCGAAATTGAAGTGACGCCGGAAATCGAAGGCACGGAAGAAGCCGTTGAGCCAACGCCTGAGCCTGAGATCACCGTCGAACCGGAAGTCACGGTTGAACCCGAAATCACGCCGGAAGTCACGGTTGAACCCGAGCTGACGCCGGAAATCGAAGGCACGGAAGAAGCGGCCCCTGAAGCAACGCCGGAGCCTGAAGTCACACCCGAAGCGACGGTTGAACCCGAACTGACGCCGGAAGCGACACCGGAAATGACCCCTGAGCCGGAAGTCACGCCGGAAGCGACACCTGAACCTGGTGTGGACGCTGAAGAAGAAAGCGACCTCGAAGCAGTCATCGCCAACGACTTTGAAGGCGAATACGGCGAATGGTTGTTTGTGGGTGAAGCCAGCGTGATCGCAGGCGAAACCAACAGCGCGGCACTCTTGAACGCGGGTAGCAGCTTGCAACCGCTCGAATCGCTGGTACTGGCAGATATGCGTGCCGACTTCCGCGTGAATTTGATCGAATTGACGCAGTTGGCAGAAGGCGAAGTCGCCAGTCCGATGCAGGGCCTGCTGCTGCGCTTCCATGAAAATGAAGCCAGCGAAGCCTATGTACTCGGCTTCTCCGATACAATGGTTGCTCTGTACCGCGCAGACGCAGACGGCCTGACTGAACTGACAAGCGTCCCGGCGGCGCACTCGCTGGCGGCCTGGTATGATCTCAGCCTGCTGGTCGAAGGCGGCGCAATTCAGCTTGATGTGAACGGCGAAACCGTCCTCATGTTCACGGACGAAGCGCCCATCTTAAGCGGTACGTTTGCCTTTGGTGCGAGCGCGGGTGTCAGTCTGCTGGTCGATGATGTCGCAGTTTACGATCTTTCCGAAGACACTGCGGAACCGACAATCGCCCCGTTCTCGCTGGACGATGTGCGCGGCAAGCTGGCAGGCACGTTTGCACAGATGATCGAAGCCTATCTTGCGAACGATTTGGCGCAGATGATGGCGATTGCGACAAACTTCTCGGTCCCGGTTGATGAAGCCGGACGTTTTGGCATGGTGGTGTGGCCCGCACAGCCGGAAGCCATGTCAGCGGTTGGAGAACTCATCCTGGCGGGTGGCGGCGCAATCGACACCATGAACGACGAAAACGTCGCGGCCTATGTGCCAGTTGAATCCATACTGGAACTGGTGTCCAACGACCTGGTGATGGCGATTGTCCCGATGGAGCGCATCGCTTCTACCGGACCGAGTGCGGCCCCGGCCCCGGCAACCATCGCCGGGAACATCGCGCCGCACACGCTGGGAATCCTCGGCGTCAATAGCTGGCACGAAGCAGGCGCGACAGGTTCCGGCATCGAAATCGCTGTCATCGACACCGGCTTTACGGGCATCAGCAATGCAAATGCCAATCAAAGCTGCGTGACAAACAATCCGCTTACACTGGGTGGTCAGGGCAATCACGGGATCAATGTCGTCGAGACGATCTGTGACATTGCGCCCAATTCCACCGTGTTTACCTATCCGGCACTCACAGCAGAAGAGGTAGTGCTGGCAATCGACAGCGCCCGCTCTGCCGCTCACGATTTGATCCTGCTTGTGGTTGACACCGGTATTTCCGACGCTGACATCGATACTGCCATCAACAACGCATATGCAGCGGGCATCCCCGTGATCGCCAGTGCCGGTAATGGTGGCACCGAAGGCGTCAAAGAGTTCAATTATACGGGGCTTGCGGTTTCGGTTACTATTGAAACCAGCCCCAACAGCATCATCTACTATGACACGGATCAGAATAACAATTTTGCCTCTGAGATCACGGGCGATTTCACCAATACCAATTTCGGTATTGGTGGTGGTGGTTTCTACAATGTGCCTGGCAACTGTACCTATCCGTGTGATATAACGCTGGAATTTTCCTCAGGCGGGCCGAATACGACGATCACGGTGCGTGTGGTCGATTCGACCGGGCAAAGCAGCATTACAGGCGGCACGACCCCGGCGACGGGTGCATTGACCGAAGTTGCGGCAAACGCAAATGTCATCGCAGTTGGCGCGGTTTGCTTTAGCGATGAGGAAATCGGTGATGTGGTTGAGGATCGCTGGCAGGCATGGGACGGCAGCGCACGCGGCAACTCTGGCACGGGTACACCGAGCGTAAAACCGGAAGTCTCGGCCCCGACGGGTATCAACACCTCACTGCTGAGTGGCGCTGATAGCTGCGAGGGTGGTTTCACCGGCACGTCGGCATCGGCTGCGCATGTCGCCGGTCTTTCGGCGCTGGCGCTTTCCAACCCCAATAGCAACATGAGCCTGTATTTCAGTATTCTGCGCCCGCAGCGTCTGGAACACTATCTGATGACGCGCACTATCGACCTATTCGTAGATCGTGAAACCACCGGCAACGCCGATGGCTATGACACGACCTTTGGTTCTGGTCTGGTGCAGCTTGGGAATCCAACCTTCGACCTATCGTTCAACTGGGATCGTAGCTGGGCAGTCCCCGGCGATGCTCCGGGCGGCGCAATCTATGTTAGCACTTCTTCACTGACGTTAAGCCCTAACGGGACTATTGGCGCACCGTACAACCATCCGGCCCGCGCCATCGAAGCCGCAGGCAGCAACGGAACCGTTGTGTTCCTACCGGGTGAATACGTCAGTTCGTTCCGCGTTCCGGCAGGCGTGAGCATTGTCAGCTATGACAGCGTGGACGAGATCGACTACCCGAACAGTTCGATCTGGGTTAACGAAATGATGGATGTGGACGGCGAAGCCATCGGCGGCGTCGTTGTTAGTGGCGCGACCAGCGCGGGTGTTACGGTTCAGGGCTTTGACTTCGTCGGCGGTTCCCGCCTGTATGAAGGCTACCCGGGTACGAACTTCGGTGCGCTGCCAAGCAGCGTCAACTCGCATTTCACATCTTATGTGCGCCCCATCGTTATCACTGAATCAGGCACGTCGGCGAATCGTATCAACATCGTCAATAACACCTTCTCAGACTTCGATTATCCGCTGCAAATTCTTAGTAGCGATAATGTGTGGGTTGATGACAACCTGTTTACCGGCTTCACCAATGTAAACACGATCGCCGGAACCGCACTGCACCAATCTGCGGCGGCGCTGGATATTGGCAACAGTGGTGTCGGCGGCCCGGATAGCGAACGTATCGTCGTCCTCAACAACACATTTGACGGCAACATCACCGGGCAAGATAACACCGGCGGTAACTTTGCCGAGCATATTCTGGGCGTGCGCTACGCAGGCGTTGACCTGAGCGCTAACCGGTTCATTGACAACAGTGCGGCAGCCATCGTCTTTATCAACCAGTGGCCCTCTGGCAGCCCCAGCAATGTGAACATCCCAGCAGTTACCTCAGATGTTGGCCCCGGCGACGAAGTTGTGATCTTCAGTTCCATCTTTGATGGCAATACCGATCTTGAGACGCTGATCCATCTGTATCAGGGGCGCAACTTCCGCTTTACGAACAACACGGTCGTCAACCATGAGTTTGACATAACCGCATTCGGTGATCTCATCACCATGGGCATAAGCACCAGTAAGGTATACGAAGTCTGCGGTGGGGACCAATCCTGCAATGATGCAGACGATCACCGAATCGACATCTTCAACAACCTGATTTACAACAACGATATGAGCGGTCTGATTCAAATTGCGGCGGGTAACTTCCAGGGTACGTCGTTTGAATGCCGGTCTGTTGACGATGCCGCACTCTATTCTGGTGCAGCAAACAACTGGTATGCGGCGAATACCGGCTCGGCAGCAGGTATCTGCAACGACGGCGGCGCATCCGGCAACCCGGCGGGTGGTACGGCGCTGGTTGTGACCAACGAGTGGGATGTAGACCCCAGCACAGGCGCTACAGACATCCAGCCGCTTACCCAGGGTACGGGTTTTGACGCGGTACGCGACGCCTTCGAGACAGCCGTCTTCTTCACTGCGATCAACGACCCGGATGACCCGTTCCGCCTGCGTCCGTCCGGTCAACTTGGTGAAGACCCGAACCCCGGCATCGACGCAGGGGACGACGATCTGGTGGATGGCAAGATTTTGAGCGACACATCGCCACTGGTTGACGAGCGTGCGATTGATGCGCTGGGCAACCCGCGTTTCATCAGTTTGCAACAGGGCACGGTCGGCACTTTCCAGAATATCGACATCGGCGCGTATGAATCCGGTCAGCCAGACCCGATCATTCTGGATGAGAATCGCACGTCGAGTTTCACGGAAAACGAAGACACGCGCATCTCTATTAACCTCGTTGATCAGGTGCAGGACGGCTTCCGCCCGTATACCTTCACGATCACAGAATTCCCGGATTTCTTCGATAACACGGCGGATAGCGCGTGTGGTGGTGCAGCCATCACCATCAACGAAGACGGTGTCGCGACGTTCTGCCCGGCCCCGAACTTCTACACCGACGGCACCCCGCTGTCCTTCAGCTTCCAGGCGAAGGGTGCCCTGCTAGATGACACAGTAAATGGAACCATCGAGCTAAACCTGAACGAAGTCAATGACGGCAGCCCCAGTGCGTATGACGACGCCGAGAACGATGGCAACGACATCGAAGTTATCTACGCCGATTCGCTGTCTTCGATTGATCTGCGCTTGCGCCCGTATGCAGACCTCAACGCCCCCACCGTCAGCTTCTCTGACGAAGCGACGGATGACGTAGACTACGACTGGACGTTTGATAACTTCAGCACTGTCGAACTCAGCGGCGACACCTTCACAAGCGGGCAGGTGAACACCGCATATAACGCAGCAGAGGGTTCAGGCCGTTTGCAACTAACGCCGACTCCGGGCGAAGAAGGCGTGCTTGAATTTACCTATCGTGTACGCGATGGTGATGGCAACGCAACCGCCACGGCACGCCGCGTGCGCATCATCATAGTGCGACAGCTTGCACAGGCCGGTATCTACGATGACACTGACCTGAACCTGTTCTACAGCGCCGGTTGGAACCCGCTGTACTTCGCACCGGTTTACAACTCTACGCTGCACTACAGCAGTAACCTGGACCAGACCTTCGAGATGTCCTTTGTGGGCAACGTGTTCGTGCTCGATTACCGCGAGTATCCGGGGGCGGGTGACTTCATCGTCGAAGTTGATCATGACGACGATGGTAATTTCGACAACGTGCTTGACGGATCATTGGATGGCATTATCTGCTACGGTGGTCAGATAAACGGCACACTCATAAACGCTAACAGCGATGCAGCACAAGACGCAGCCTTCGGTTGTAGCCTTGAAAATGTTGAAAGTGACACGCCGCTGAATAAACTGCGTGTGACGACAGCCTCTAACAGTGCGTTCTATCTCGACGCGATCGAGATCCGCGAATCGGCGGCGATTGAAGCCGGGCCTATTGTGCAGGAAAGTGCATTCGGCCTTAGCTATAGCGGAACCTGGGGATCATTCGTGAACTCAGGGAATCGCGGCGGCGCAGCCAGATACTCATCCGACCCGACCGCGACCGTAACCTTCAATATCGACACGACCGACGCCAATGAACTGGTTGTCTACCACTATATGCATCCGATTCATGGTGATCTGCGCATCTGCCGCACTGGAACCTCGTTCTGCTTGACCAAGAACCTGGCCAGTGATGCGCTATCCCAGAACCACGCGTGGGTGATTCCGTTCTCCACACTGGGTCTGCCGGAAAATAGCGTGGTGCAATTGACGCTAAACCGGCAATCAGGATGGATCAACCTCGATGGCTTGCAGGTACGCCCGTCTATCGAACTGGGTCAGATTTACCAGCAGGATGATCCAGCGGTCACAACTGACGGTTCTGGTTGGGCAACATGGATAAATGCTTCAACATTGGGCGGTACGGCACTCTACAACAACAATACCAACCATGAACTGAGCTTCACGGTGGATACAACCGGAGCAGCCAGCCTGGTGCTGTATCACTACAAGAATGTCGCGCAGGGAATGGCAGAAGTCTGTGTTGCAGGCACTACAACTTGCCAGACACGCAACTTCAATGATCCTGCCCTGTCCTTCGGCAACCCGTGGATCATCCCCCTGAGTTCACTGGGGATTAATTCAGGCCAAACGGAGCGCATCACCGTGCGCCCGCTGAACGGATTTATCAACGTTGATGCCCTGCAACTCATCACCGCGACACCGGCGATTGAAGTCGGTGGCATCTACGGTCACAACACTCTCGGCATCACGCAGAGCGGTATCTGGACGACATGGACAAACGCCTCAACGCTGGACGGCAGCGCAATTTACAGCAATGTCGCCAATGCCAGCTTGAGCATCAACGTCGATACGACCGACGCGACTGACATCGTGTTCTACTACTACTCAAATGTGGCGCAGGGGACGGCGAAAGTCTGCGGTAACAACGATAACTGCGTCCAACTAAGCTATAACACCAGCGACTTGATCTATCGTAATGCGTGGATCATCCCGATTGACGATCTGGACCTTGACGCTGATGCAATCGAGACGATCACCTTCGAGCGTATCTCTGGCTATGTGAACTTCGACGGCATCCAACTGCGACCTGAACCGCTGAGTGCGGGCAATGTCTACAGTCAGGATAACAACGCGATCACCAAGAACGGTATCTGGCGGACATGGGTCAACGCATCGAATGAAGGGGGTACGGCTATCTACACGAACACCCCCGGTGCCGGGTATACCTTCGATCTGGATACAACGGGTATGGAGTATCTGGTTCTCGGCACCTATCAGAACATCGCTCAGGGCGTCATGGAGGTTTGCGCGAACGATGGTGCGAACTGCCGTACATACTCCCTGAACAACCCGGCGCTGGTGTTCGAAAACAAAATCTACATCTCGCGCAGTGACCTATCGCTGGCGGCCAACACGGTTGAAACCATCACTGTTCGCCACGTAAGCGACTACATCAATCTGGACAGCATCACTACTGCAAACACGCTGCCACAAATCTCGCTGGAAGGTGGGTTCTACAATCAGAACAGTTCCGAACTCTTCTACAGCGGTAACTGGACGACATGGTCCAACGAAGGGAATTATAACGGTGACGCCGTCTACTCGAATCTGGACGGAGCAAGTATGTCCTTCGGCTTCGACGCCACAGACGTGACCGATGTTGTGATCTACTCGTACACGAATGGGGCACAGGGCGTGCTTGAAATCTGCAATGGCGGCACCTGTGAGCAGAAGAATCTGAATAGTGCTACGCTCGCATTCCGTCAGGCATGGGTCATTTCAGCATCGGACCTTAACTTGCCGTCAAGTGGATCGGTAATACTGGAACTCAGCCGCATCAGCGGGTTCGTCAACATTGATGGTGTAGCACTTCGCACTGCGATGACCAATGGCAACACCTACGAGGATGACAGCACCCTGCTGACTCCGTCAGGTGACTGGCTGACCTTCGTGAATGCGGGGCACTCTGGTGGCAGCGCACTTTACACCAGCGATCAGACCGCCAGCCTGTCGTTTACGCTGGATACAACGAGCGTTGCATACATCATCCTGCATCACTATGCACATCCAGTTCACGGTTTAGCTCGCTTCTGCCAGACTGGAACAGCTAATTGCACCGATGTGGACCTGTTCGCAGACGCGCTCACGTTCGGTCAATCGACGGCGATCCCGGTGGGTAATCTGAATTTACCTGCCAACAGCATCGCCCGCGTGACGATGACGCCGCAGGGTGACTTCATCAACGTTGACGCAATCGAATTGGCAAGCAGCTTGCCGCCGACTCCGGTACTTGAAGCCGGTAATCTATACGAAGAAGACGATCCGAAGATCACCTACACTGGCACATGGACGACGTGGAACAACGCTTCGACCCAGGGTGGTACGGCAGTATACACTAACGAAGCCGGTGCAACAGCGACCTTCCAGGTAGATACGACCGATATGACCAATCTGGTGATCTACCACTACGAGAATGTGGCGCAGGGTGATATTCAAATTTGTCGTAACAGTACGGATAACTGCCAGTCAACAAACTTCAACAATGGTACGCTGACCTTCCGCAACCTCTGGTCTGTCAGCAAATCTGACCTCGGTCTTGGGAACGACACGGTTGAAACCATCACCATCCGACAGGTTTCCGGCTTCGTGAACATCTCCGCCATCGCCGTCGAAACCAGCGGCACGCCTGAACTGAAGGCGAACACCTTCTATCAGGAAGATGGCTATGGCATCGAATATTTTAATGGCTTCACCTGGACGGGCACAACAAACACCGAATTCTACGGTGGTAGCATCCGTTATGCAACTGTACCGGGTGCAGGGTTTACGTTCGACATGGAAAGCGGTTCTGCCGGGTTTATCCTGTACTTCGTGCGCTCGACATTGGGTGCTAACGTAGAAGTCTGCTACAAGCTGAAGAGCGATGGCACATCGACATGTAGTGTCGTTCAAGAAACCGTCGATGCCTTCAGCGCCGACCTGCAATTCCGTTACGGTTTCGCCTTCCCCGGTCTGCCGGATGACGCTGCCTACACGGTAGAAGTCCGTCATGCAGGTTCAAATGGCGAGTACATGTCATTCGACGGTGTTGCCATACTGGGCGCACCGCAGTCAACACTGAATGGTGATACTGGGCGAATCGACAACACAGACCCCGGTATTCTGTATTCACCGGAAGCCTGGATCGATTTCCCCTTCGAATCCTACTATGGCGGTTCGCAGGCGTATGCGACGGATGCCGGTTCAATCGTGCAGTTCAAGATCGAAGGCAACTCCTTCACCGTGATTGAACGACTCCTTGCTGCTGCCAGTGGCTTCGTCAATATGTGTGTGGTCGAAAACGACAACATCGAACCAGATCGTCTGCGCTGTGTCTCTTTCAGCCAGCAGTCGGCGACGAACGTGTTCCAGAACCCCATCACCTTCTATGGTCTGGGTGCCGGTACGCATCACATTGTCCTGATCCACGAGGACCATGGCAATCTCTTCTTCTTCGACGCCATCGAAATCTATGGTGACTGATCCTTAACGGGGAGATGCACGCGCAGTGCATCCCCCTGTCGGCCTGTGAAATCGTAAACTGCTCCTGACCAGACACCTGCGGGAGCAGTTTTGTTGTGTATGATTCTCTGTACGGATAGAAACGGACAATGGCAAAATGCATAGATTGAATGTGGTGGCGATTGCGATACTTTGTTTGATCTTGGCGGCGTGCGGGTCAAGTGAACCGGCAGAAGATGAACCGTTGCCAACACGATTTATTCTGCCGACGTTAGCCCCAGAGACGACCGATCTCTCCGTCCCTGCAAGCAACGATGTCACGCCAGAATCAACGATTCCTGTTGCGCTTACGCCAACCGATCCACCGCCATCGCCTACATCAACCGTTGACCCTACCGATATCCCGCCTGAATTGGCAGAAGAGAACAGCCCAACTCCGGGGCCATCCCCGACCGTGCCCGGTGCGCCGGAAGTTACCGAACCGCCGCCGGTGGCTGCCGCCTCTGGTGATGATGCGATTCAGAATTTTTCAGCGTTACAACCCGGTGACGAAGTTTCGCTGGCGGGAACACTCATCGTCGATGCCGAACAACAGCAAATTCTGCTTCAGGATGTACTGGGCGGACGCATCTATCTAAACGCGACCTATGAAACACTCAGCAACTTGAACAACGAGTTTGTCACCATTACCGGCAGTGTGATTACTGTAGAAGGCAGTGATCTACTGGCACTTGTTCCGGGTGAAGAACAGACTACAGTTGCCGCCGAGTTAACGCCAGAAGTCGATCCACAGGCCGATATCCTTGCGGCGCAGCGGCGAACCCTGGACGATACGCTACCCGCAGACCTGACGGCTTTGGCGGCATACGACGCACTGCTGCCGCTGATTGATGCTGAAATAGACAGGTATATTCTGGCGACAATCTACGGGACGCCCAGCACAAGCTGGCGTATCGAGTTTTATAACGAAGCCGAAAACGATACCATTCTTTACACGGTTAATCGAGACGGCACAGTACAGGCCGACTTTACAGCGCGTTCATCCCTACAACCGGAACTACCGTTCATGCCGCTGCTACGCGACCAGATTCAGGTTGATAGTGATGGCGTCTATGCACAACTTGATTTAAGCGATGTGCCTGATTTTGCCATGCCGGAAATCCGCCTGTGGGCGACCGAACCGGACACTTATGAATGGCTGGTGCAGTCCTCGACACCCGTCACAATTGACGCGACATCGCAACCCTAGATAGAGGCGAGATATGCACTGGCAAAAACGCGGGTTGATCTTCACACCCGATCACAATATGGAGTGGATGGTTTCTTATGCACAGATGCCAACGATTGATGTCATGGGGCAAGATGCCCTGCGCGTATATTTCTCAACGCGAGACGCACAGACACGTTCAAGCACCGGCTATGTGGATGTCGATGCGGAGGAGCCACGACGCATCCTAGCACTATCTGATGAACCGGTTTTGCCGTTGGGCGAATTAGGAACTTTCGACGACAGCGGGGTGATGATCTCGTGCATTGTCGAAAACGGCGATAGAAAATACCTGTATTACATTGGCTGGAACCCGCAAATCACCGTTTCCTACCGTCTGGCGATTGGTCTGGCAATTAGCGAGGATGGCGGCGAGACATATACACGCTATGCAAAGGGACCAATTTGTGATCGTGATGAACAGGATCCATTTTTTGTTACGACGCCCTGGGTGATGATCGACAACGGTCTATGGCGCATGTGGTATACGTCGTGTACTGGCTGGCAGATGATCGACGGCAAACCGGAACCCGCCTATCACGTCAAGTATGCCGAATCAAATGACGGCATCCACTGGCGGCGGACGGGTGTAGTCTGCATCGACTACGATGAGTTCACCGGGGCAATCGCACGCCCGTCAGTATTTGTCGAAGACGGCCTGTATAAGATGCTGTATTCGTATCGCAGCACACGCGGCTATCGCACCGACCCGGCGCAGGCGTATCGCATGGGGTATGCCGAATCTAGCGATGGCATCACATGGCAGCGCAAGGACGATGAGGCCGGTATCACTCGCTCAAAAACCGGCTGGGACTCACAGATGATCGCCTACGGTGCGGTGTACCCGCTCAACGGTCAACTGCTGCTGTTCTACAATGGTAACGGCTTCGGGCGTTCCGGGCTGGGATACGCTATTCGTGCGGACGAGTAGGGCTGATTGCGCTGCCCTGTCGCAACACACGCCTATCTGCTATGATGTGATGCGCTATGTATGGATAGCCTTGTTTGTAATCGGATGAAGCCTGTTTTGGTCGCGAAACCTCCCGTACCTCAAACCGACACCAAGCTTTCGCATGTAATCGTCATTGACCCCACACCGGGCACATTGTGGACCGGCCTTCGGGAATTAGCCTCGCAACGAGAGCTAATCTTTTTCCTGGTCTGGCGCAATATCAGAATTCGCTACCAGCAGACTATCCTCGGCATGACATGGGCAATTATTCAGCCCATCACCACGATGATCGTCTTCTCACTGTTTTTTGGTGGTCTTGCACGCATTCCTTCCGATGGCGTCCCATACCCCATCTTTTCGTTTACGGCGCTCGTTCCGTGGACAATGTTCGCCACTTCAATTGTCCAATCGTCACAAAGTCTCGTCGGCAACGCGAACTTGATCCGCAAAATCTACTTTCCACGATTGGTCATTCCGATTTCGACGACACTTTCTGTTGTAGTTGATTTCTTGTTGTCATTTATCGTTTTGCTGGTGATGATTGCGTTTTATATGCTGCTACTCCCGGCAGACGTTTCGCCGTTATTAAGCGTCACACCATTGGATTTGCCATCGCTGGGCACAAACGGCATCCAGATCACCGCAAATGTGATCTACCTGCCACTGTTTTTTTTACTCGCCCTGACGACTTCGTTAGGTGTGGGCTTGTGGTTTTCCGCAATGAATGTACAGTTCCGCGATGTGCGCTACACGATTCCCTTCATTACACAGCTATGGTTGTTCATCACACCCATCGCGTATCCCAGTAGCCTGCTAAGCGAACCTCTGCGCACCATCTATGGCATCAATCCGATGGTCGGCGTTGTTGAAGGCTTTCGCTGGGCGCTGCTGGGTGTAGACACTGCGCCGGGGCCGATCATCATCGTCTCTACGCTGGTTTCTGCGCTGCTGTTCATGAGCGGGTTATGGTATTTCAAACGTATGGAAGACAGTTTCGCGGATGTGGTTTAATGTCGCAAAAAGCGATCATCGTCAAAAATATCGGCAAGCAATATCGCATCGGGGCAGAGCGTAAGGCGTATGCTACGCTTCAGGAAAGTCTCGTCAATGCCATTAAAACACCGTTCAGACGGATAAGTTCGGTGCTTCGAGAGCGATCGGCGTTTCTCTCCGATGAAAAATTCTGGGCGCTGCATGATGTCAATTTTGAGGTCGAACCGGGCGAAGTCGTCGGTTTGATCGGGCGTAATGGCGCGGGTAAAAGCACCTTGCTCAAGGTGCTTTCGCGCATTACCAAGCCAACAACGGGAGAAGCCATCGTTGCAGGGCGTCTTGGATCGTTGCTGGAAGTCGGGACGGGCTTTCATGCTGAGTTGACCGGGCGCGAAAACGTCTACCTCAATGGCGCAATTCTAGGTATGCGACGCCATGAGATCGACCGCAAGTTTGACGAGATCGTCGCGTTTGCCGAGGTCGAGAAGTTTATCGACACGCAGGTCAAACATTACTCATCGGGCATGTATCTGCGGTTGGCCTTCTCGGTCGCCGCACATCTGGAAACCGAGATTTTGCTCGTTGATGAAGTATTGGCAGTGGGGGATGCTCGCTTTCAAAAGAAATGCCTGGGCAAAATGGACGATGCCGCCGGTGAAGGCCGTACCATCATTTTTGTCAGTCATAACATGACCGCTGTGCAAAGCCTGTGCAAACGTGGCATCTGGATCAACAATGGTCAGATCGTGCGCGATGGCGATATCGCCCCTGTGATTGCTGCATATCTGAGCGAAGATACCATCAATGAGACGGAACGCCGCTGGGATACGCCAGACGAAGCGCCCGGTGTGGACGAAGCACGCATTCATGCGGTGCGTGTGCGTGCAAATTCAGATACGCCGCAAGATGTGTTGAGCATGGAAACACCGCTTGCCGTCGAGGTCGATTTCTGGAATTTCGTACCGGATGCCGCCCTGAATATCACGCTGCAATTCATTAATGAACAGGGCATCGTCGCCTTTGCGAGCGGCCCCGCAGACAATCCGGGATGGAGCGGCAATACCCTGCCATCCGGTTTATTTCGCAATACCTGTTATATCCCCGGTGATCTGTTAAACGCCGGACAATACTACATTCATCTCCTCGTCGTGCAAGACCAGAGTCGTGTCCTTTACCGCCACGAATATATCGTCTCCTTCGATATTGTCGATACGTCAACGCGGGGGAGTTGGTACGGTAAGCGAGCCGGGGTAGTGCGCCCGGTTCTACAGTGGGAAAACGCACAACTCGACACAGTGGCAGACCTCAATTCCGGTTGATCCGGGACTATCAACGGAGCATAGCAGACTGTGTCACCAACAAGTGCCACCCCTGACATTCTGGAGAACAAGCAGTTCTTATTTATTGTCGGTTCCCCGCGCAGTGGGACGACATGGATACAAACACTGCTTGCCGCTCATCCACAGGTTGCCACCACCGTTGAGCTGACTCTGTTTGAACGTTACGTAGGGACATGGGTGACAGCCTGGGAGCGTGAAGCAGGCAATATCAATCAGGGTAAATGGCATCAAGGGCTGCCTTTTCTATGGGAGGAAGAGGAATTCGAAGATTACCTGCGTGAATTCGTGGCGCGTACCTACGCAAAAATCGCAGCCAAAAATCCGGGAGCCTCGCATGTTCTGGATAAATATCCCGCTTATGCGCTGCACACCGCGACCATTCGTCACTTCATCCCCCATGCCCGGTTCATTCATGTGCTGAGAGATGGACGTGACGTAGTCGTATCAATGCTGGCTGCAAGGCGCAACGTCGGCTTCGGTGCGACAAACATTACCAGTGCCGCGAATGAATGGCTGCGCATGGTTGAAGGTGCTCGTGAGGCCAGTCAATATGCTGGTTCTTATCTCGAAGTGCGGTATGAAGATGTGTTGGATAACCCGCAGGTTGCGCTCAAGACACTGTACGAATTCTGCGATCTGGACGCCTCTGAAACAATGATCGCGGGAATTGCCTCGGACCACGATTTCGCAAAGATGAAGGCCCGACGCCAGACCGCTGACCCTGACACAAAAGCCGCAGAGGGCCACTATTGGCGCGGCAAAAGCGGCAACTGGCAGGCTGAGTTATCCTCATTGGAACAGTTCCAACTGGAGCGACTCATCGGCGTCAAGTTGCGCGAACTCGGTTACGCTGCACCGGGATGGTGGGCAGAATCCGCCGCCGGTAAGATCACAACACCAATCCTATATTTTTCGTGGCGCGTCATTGCCCGGTTGCGTAACGCCTGGCGCGTCTTATACAGATAGTCCATGTGTGATGACCCCCTCACCCGCCGGATACCTGCACCCGGATTACGCGTATTCCCTGCGTGAATTTGGTACACCCATCGTACTGCAAAACAGCGGTGCGCACTTTCTCCGCCGGTCGATCCCCGGCAGCGACCACGCCGACGCCATGCATTGTTATCCGCTGTTGATGTGCAGCGATTGGGCGCGTCTGCCCGACGATCTGGCGACCCTCAGCAGCGATCTGGTGAGTGTTTCCGCTGTGACCGATCCCTTCGGCACGTATGACGAGGCACTGCTGCGAGCGGCATTCCCTGATGTAACTTACGCCTATAAAGACCATTTCGTCGTCGATCTTACGCAGTCAAGTCGAGATTTTATCAGCGCACACCATCGTCGATATGCACGTAAAGCCCGCCAGTCACTGACGGTGAGCCTCTGCGAGCAACCACTAGAATATCTCGATACATGGGCGCGATTGTACGCCAATCTGATCGAACGACATGCGATCACCGGTATCACTCGTTTCTCGCGGGCTTCGTTCGCGGCGCAGCTTCAGGTTCCCGGCATGGTGATGATGCGTGCCGAACACCACAATCAGACCGTTGGCCTGGTGTTGTGGTACCGTCACCCGGACCGCGCCTATTATCATCTGGCAGCCTATACCGAGGAAGGATACCGGCTGCGGGCCTCATTCGCGCTGTTTGACTTTGCTATTGAATATTTCACAGCCAGCGGCTTACAATGGCTTAGCCTGGGGGCTGGTGCCGGTGTTAAAGGTGATGCTGACGATGGGCTGTCACGCTTTAAACGGGGGTGGTCCACCAGTTCACGAACCGCCTACTTTTGCGGGCGCATCTTTGACCAGGACCATTATGCACAGCTAATCCGGCAGAAACAAATCCCGTCGAGTCGTTTCTTTCCCTTGTATCGCGCCAGCACGTAAAGCAGAGAGGTCATCTGATGAGTGACAAACCGTACCGGGCCATTGTCGAACATTATGAACGCTGCCTGGAAGAACACGGTGATACCCATCTGGGCGTGGATTGGCCTAAAGCGGAAGACGTGAACACCCGCTATCGTGTCATGCTTGATGTGATCCAATCGCCTGCCACGCAGGATGTCTCATTGTTGGACTTCGGCTGCGGACTCTCCCACCTCTACGAATATATCCAGAAGACCGAACACAGCCACATCACCTATAGCGGCATGGATATTTCCGACAAGTTTATTGGCGCAAGCCGCCGCAAATTTCCGCATGTTGACTTTTACTGCTTCGACATCCTTGAAGACGATGCCTCTCTCCCACAATATGACTACATCGTGATGAATGGCGTATTCACTGAAAAACGTGAACTCAGCGACGAGGCCATGTGGCAGTATTTTGAGGCCGTACTCGCACGCGTATTTGCCCATGCGAAAACGGGAATCGCGTTTAACGTCATGTCAAAGCAGGTTGATTGGGAGCGCGACGACCTGTTTCATGTCTCATTCGACCGGGTAGCCACCTTGCTGACACAAAAACTCAGCCGTCACTTCGTCGTCCGGCATGATTATCGCCTCTACGAATACACCATCTACGTCTATAGATAGGGCCTTATGAGCAAAGTCATCATTTTTGGCAACCAGGATTTCGCCTCGCTCGCGCACTTCTACCTCAAAGAGGACAGCGAACATGAGGTTGTCGCGTTTAGCCTGACCCGCGACTATATCGACGCCCCGACATTTGAAGGTCTGCCGGTTGTCGCGTTCGAAGATGTAGAAAAGACTTATGACCCGGCGGAATACGCGTTCTTCGCGCCGATGTCGCATCGCCGCATGAACAAACTGCGTGCCTCCATTTACGAGCAAATCAAGGCGAAGGGCTACCCGCTCATTAGTTATGTGAGTTCAAAGGCGACGACCTTCTCCAATGTCGAAATCGGAGAAAACTGCTTTATCCTGGAGGATAATACGCTGCAACCTTTTGTCAAAATCGGGCATAACGTTGTCTTGTGGAGCGGCAATCACATCGGTCACCACAGCGTTATTCACGACCATGTGTTGTTCACGTCACAGGTCGTCCTATCCGGGCATTGTGTGGTCGAACCGTACAGCTTCTTTGGCGTCAATGCCACCATCCGCGACGGTGTGACCATTGCCGAGGGTTCCCTGATCGCCATGTCATCATCGGTGACCAAAGACACCGAACCCTGGGGCATCTATCGCGGCCTCCCGGCAAAGAAGGGAAGCGTCCGCAGTGACGAGATCGATTTCTAGCGAATAGTGTATATCCAGCACATAAAGACTTCTTCTGATGAAACACTGCATTGACGACTTTGCCATCTTTGGCGGCTCCCCGACCTTTACCAGTCCGCTGCATGTAGGCCGCCCCAATATCAGCGACCGCGAAACGTTATTGTCGCGCATCAATGATATTCTTGACCGGCGCTGGCTGACCAATGATGGACCATATGTCAAAGCGTTGGAGCAAAAAATCGTCGATATGCTGGGCGTCAAGCACTGTATGGTGATGACCAACGGCACAGTCGCACAGGAAATTGCAGTTCGCGCAGCCGACATTGAAGGCGAGGTGATCTTACCTTCGTTTACCTTTGTAGCGACGGCTCATGCCCTCCAGTGGCAGCAGATTACACCTGTATTCTGTGATGTGGGGCCAAACAGCCACCATCTGGACCCAAACCGCGTTGAAGACATGATTACGCCGCGCACAACCGCCATTATCGGCGTACATGTGTGGGGCGAAACCTGCGATGTCGCGGCGCTGCAAGACATCGCCAACCGCCACAACCTCCGGCTGATTTTTGATGCGGCCCACGCCTTCGCCTGCTCGCACCAGGGTCGGATGATCGGCAATTTCGGTGATGCAGAATTCTTCAGTTTTCACGCCACCAAATTTGTCAACGCCTTTGAGGGTGGGGCAGTCACCACCAATGACGATAAACTCGCGCAGAAGATGCGCTACATGCGCAACTTCGGTTTCTCGAATTACGACACGGTCGATCATGTCGGTGTGAACGGTAAAATGCACGAAGTCTCCGCAGCGATGGGCCTCACTTCGCTGGAAAATCTCGATTCGATTGTTGCAGTCAATCGCCGCAACTACGAATGCTACGCAGAGCAGGTAGCAGGCATCCCCGGCGTGACACTATACGACTACAATGAAGACGAGCGACGCAACTATCAGTACGTGATTCTGGAAATTGACGAGACACAGACCGGCATCAACCGGGACACGCTAATCAGGCTGTTTCATGCCGAAAACGTCCTCGCCCGCCGTTATTTCTATCCCGGCTGCCATCAGATGGAACCACACCGCTCCTATTTCCCCCACGCCGGATTGCTGCTGCCCAACACCGAATCGCTGGTGCAAAAGGTCATGTCACTGCCGACCGGAACCGCTATTCAACCGGAGGACATCACCCAAATTTGTGAACTGCTTCGCCTTGCCGTCGAGAAGGGGCCTGATATTATATCCAAGCTCACGGGAAGTCGTCATGACCGGCAATGAAGCCCCTGAAATTATCGTTAGTGTAGCAATGCCCGTCTACAATCAGGCGAATTACATCGAGCAGGCGGTGACCAGCGTTGTCACCCAGCAGACCGATTTCGCCTATGAATTGGTCATCGGTGATGATTGCTCAACGGACGACACACCCGCCATCCTCTCCCGGTTGCAGGCCCAATATCCCGATAAGATTCGCCTGTTGCTGCGCGAACAAAATATGGGGCACTTTGGCTCAAATAACTTCGCAGATATTCTCGATCACTGCCGGGGAACATATATCGCCATCCTCGAAGGTGACGATTATTGGACCTCGCCGCACAAATTGCAGAAGCAGGTCGAATTCATGCGTGCACACCCTGCCTGCACGCTGTCCTTTCACGCCGCCGATCATACCGATGCGCTGAGGCCAGATCGAACTGATTTGGCACAGGCACGCCCGATGCCCAACGATCGAGGTATCTTTACGCTGGAAGAAGTGATGAGAGGGCATTTCATCTATACGGCGAGTATGATGTTCAAGCCGTTTACCTATCCCCCCGCGCTTCGATCTTATAGCACCGACTACCTGATCCAAGCGCTGGTCACACAAAATGGCGAAGCACGCTTCATACCGGGCGAACCTATGGTCACGTACCGGCACAATTCGGGTGGCATTTCGTACCGTTTTAGTCCGGCGCGGGTGGCATTTCTCGAACAACGCATCGAGATGTATCAACGCATGAAACGCTATTTTGGTCGTGCGCACCATGCGATTCTGACAAAGCATAAGGTTTCTGATTACTATAAGTTGTTCCGGTATGTAGAGCAATCGGGTGATCGGGAAAACCGCCATTACGTTGTGAAATTTGCGCGTCACTTCTGGCGTTACCCGGAATATCGCAAATACACCAGGCGCATTTTGCGAAGTTATGCGACTTTGTACTGGCCTCGATTGATGGGGATTTTTCGCTGGGCGAAACAGCGTCTACAACGTCAGAGTAGCATCTTAAAGTGACGGCGACATCTGCTGAACACAGGTCGAAATTCAGAGGAAATATGTCTCGCGTGCTCATGTTGCAACATTACTGGCACAAGCCATCAGAATTATTTATCCACCGTCACCGGGATATGCTGGCGGATGCTGGTCTGCTGGTGGCACAGGTCGTCCAGCGCGAGAGCGAAGACTTTATGTGGCGGAATATGCCCATCTACGGGTTGAAAGACCGCCACGAACGCAACACGTTCACACGGGCAGAATGGTTTCTAAACCGCGTACAGCGCAAGTTAGGCATCGGCAGCCACTACAATGACCGGCTCGCCCCCGAACTCAAGCGCATCCTCAAACGCAACCGCGTCGATACCATTTTTGTCCAATATGCGAATACTGCCGTCGAACTCGTCGAGGCGCTGGAGACGTTTGAAGGGCGTATCTTCATCCATGTTCACGGCTATGA
>DAOTXA010000020.1:0-6600 GCA_034435595.1 Anaerolineae bacterium
CATCGCCTGGTCGCCGGATAGTCGCTATCTCGCGTTTTCGGGCACACAGACGATCCCTGACCGCGATATCTATCTGCTGGATATGCACTCTCTGCACCTTTACCGCCAGACCCACATCGGCGGCAACACGGTCGCGCCCACATGGTCGCCAGAATCGACATGCATGACAAATACGTTACTGCCAGAGCGCCCGGTCGCGTAGACGAGGCGCGTGCCGTCCGGTGACCATGCGAACGGTCCGCCGCGTGTGACGTGTACAGCGTGAGCGGTCGTCGTGCCGTTGGGGAGCACTTCATAAATATTGGCGAAGGTGTCGCCAGCCATTGTGCCGCTAAACGCGATGTGATCACTATTGCGGGTATGATCGATTTGGCTGATGCTCAACAAAGCTCTATCCATACTGACGCGGTTGAAATGCAGGCTGTTTACCTCCATACGCCCGATCATGGGCGCTCCGGTCAGCGAAAATACGATGAACTGACCATCGGGCGACCAATCCACGCCGCCTACGCCGTTGACCGCGCTAAATTCGGTAATGAGGCGTGGTTCTGCCAGCGTCTCACCGTCAAAATCGCCGACGCGCAAATCGGTGACAAGATCGACGTTGGTGGCAAAGGCGAGACGGGTGCCATCCGGCGACCATGCGGCGCTGTGGGTGCGGTGCCCCAGATCAGTCTGCTGGCGAGTTCGCAGGGTAGTGATGTCAACTGTATAGAGATCGCCAAGCGAAGAATACAGCAGATAGCGACCATCGGGCGACCACGCGAGGTCTGAGGCGTTAACCATCTCGTCGGTGCGCCGGATGCTGACAGCAAGCCTATGCCGCATATCCAGCAGTAGTAAATCCTCCTCGAAGCCGCCATACGACAGGGCGATTTGATCGTATGGCAGGGTCGTCCCGGTGGCGATGGTCGCGCCGATGAGCGGGGCGGACAGCATCCCTACCGCCAATATCATGCGAAGCACGAGTCGCAGCATGGGTTATGGTCCCAGTGTATCGAAGCCGTTGAAGGTGGCAGTCAGCCAGCCCTCGGCTCCACTCGCCAGCCGGACGCGCCACCACTCGAAGCCGTCAACGGTCGTGGGTCCGGCGAGGATGGCGACGTATTCCCCGGCAAACGCGCCACCAATGACGTTACTGTTGGTGCCGGGTGCATCGCGCAGGTTCAACGATTGCGAGTAGACGCGCAATTGCTGTCCGGCGGCGTAACGACTGCCGGAGATGACACCGGGCGGCACGAATCCCTCTGGGGTGGCGAATCCACTGCTTGCGCCGCCATCGGGCGGGAGCAGGTTGGACGGTGTGCCGCCGCTTTGCCAGACGAGTGCGCCATTGCCGCCGGTTTGTCCGGTGATTTCCTGCACAGTGCCGTTGATATTGGCGAGGAAGGCGCGGTTGGATTCGGTCAGCACGACGACCGAGCGACCATTGGGTGCCCACTGAACGCGCCGGGGCGTCGAATCGCCGATGGATTGCGTCAGGGCGTTGCCGTTCTGGTCATAGATGGCGAGCGGTCCGGCGTGATTGCGGGCGTCACCCGGTCGCCCCAATGCGTAGATATTGCCGTCCGATGCCTGCACCGCATCCTGCACCCACAGGCCGATGGCGCTGGCATTCAGCAGTACGTTTAGGCCGCTGCCGTCGGGGTTGACAATGCCGAGTATGACGCTATCCGACGGATCGCGCCCGCTGATGACGATCTGCGAACCGTCGCGGGTCCAACTGCCGTAACCGTAGCGCAGGGATGGCGGCTGCGAGGTATCTGGCTGACCGAGGCCAACGACGAAGATCACGCCGCGAGTTGTGCCGTCAAAGTAATCGGTGATCTCTGCGCGGACGATCATCCGTGACGAATCCGGCGACCAGAAAATCCCGGTCGAGCGGTGGAGGAAGTCACGGGTTCCGCCCAACTGAAAGCCGGGATGTCCTTCAGTTGGCGCGTCTCGCAGCAGGGTGCGCGGTTCAACTTCGCCGGGGAAGTAGACGTGAACACCATCTTCACCGGGGTCAGGATGTCGTAGATGGCCCGCAATAATCATTGCCATGTACTGTCCATTAGGCGACCATACCAGTTCACGCACAAAATAGGGGTTTTCCTGTGGTGTGGCGGGTTGGAAGCGCGAGAACGGTGATACGTCTGCCCGCCCGACACCGTTGGCATCGGCGCGATAGAGATTGCCCGCCGGGTCGGTGAACACATAGCGCGACGGGTCCACCGGGTTGAAGGCCAGCAGCGAGGGCGCGGTGTTGTTCGCGGTGACGAAACTGCCGATGACACCGCCCGGTCCGATAACGAACGCACGCGGTCCGACCTGCACCGGGGCGATGGGCTGGGCGAAGTCGCGGAACTCAATGGTGGGCGGGATGTCTGCCGGGTTGAGGGCGACGGTGGGCGCGGGGGTCGGCGTGAAGGTGGGTACGAATACTTCCTGTGTCGAGTCACCCGGTACAGGTGTGATGATGCCGAGATCGGTAGCCGGGGGTGTTTCCGGCGCTTCGGCAGTGGCGAATTCCGGCGTCACATCAATCGTTGGGCCGGGCTGCGGCGGGATTGGTGAGGCGGGCTGTGGTGTGGGCGGGGCCTGCTGTGTCAGGAACAGGGCCAGCGCCGTCTCGGTGGCAAAAATTTCCGCCGCGCTCCGTGTGCGAGTCAAATCAGGCGTGGGCGGTAAGGGCGTCGCTGTTGGTAAGGGTGTGCTGGTCGGTAATGGCGTATTCGTCGGGCCAATGGTTGGTGTCAGGCTGGGCGTGACGGTTGGTGTCAGCGATGGGGTGACGGTTAAGGTCAATGTCGCTGTCGGCAGCGGCGTGGGGTCATCCGGCGGTGGCAGCGGCGTGAGTGTCAGCGTGGGTGTGGATGTTGCCGTTTCTGTCGGGACAGGCGTGAAAGTCGGCAGGGGTGTGAGCGTCAGCGTCGATGTGGGTGTTGCCGTTGCCGTTTGGGTGGATGTCGGCGTCAGGGTCGGCGTGCTGGTTGGAACGGGCGTCGTACTCGGATTCGGTGTCAGGGTCGCGGTGGGGGTGGACGTGGGCGTATTGGTCGCTGTGTTGGATGCGGTCGCGGTTGCCGTGAGTGTCGCGGTAGGGGTGGGGGTATTCGTTGGCGTCACACTGGGATCAGGCGTAAAGGTCGCGGTCGGGGTCGGCGTGCTGGTCGGCGTGGGTGTGTTCGTCGCGCTGGGATCGGGCGTGTTGGTCGGCAGTGGTGTTTGCGAGAGCGTCGGCGTGGCGGTGCTGGTTGATGTTGAGGTGACGGTCGCCGTTGCTGACGGTAGAAACAGCACTTCTGTCGGCTGGACGGTGGGCGTGTCGATGGGCGTGCGCGAGGGCGCGACAGTTGGTGTGACCTGTGGCACAGGGTCAGACGCGCAGGCAGCCAGCGCGAAAATTACAGCGACAAGCAGGGCGAAGCGCGTTAACACGACAGAAGCTCCCAGGATCAAACGGACATAGTTTGATTATGACACGTTCGCCGTCTGCCGTCGAAAACGCACGACAGGCGCGAATCCGGCGTTTGCCCTACGGCAGAATGTCGCGGGGCATCGTGGACATCCCTAATCGCCTACATACAGCGTATCGAGTGTCGTTTCCTGCGCAGAACCGTCCACACGTTCCACATAGTAGCCTTTTGCATCCGGGCGGGAACTGACGACGCTTTTTAGTTTGCCGTCAATAAAGTGGCCCGCCGCGCCATCGTCGAAGGCGTACCCCGCTTTCGCTTGCCCTGCTGCGACAAATCTGTGAAAGGCCGGGCGTCGTTCCGGTTCGCCATCATAATGGGGTGAGCAGCTATAGGGCAAATAGCCAAGACAGTCGAGTACGGTCAACTCGCCGGGGATAGAGTCGGTTGTCCCCTGATCGAACCAGCAAATGCAGCCCGCACTGACCCCCGCCAGCACGACGCCCGCGATCATAGCTTGCCGCAGGATACGGTCGAGTTGCCATTCACGCCAGACAGCCAGCATTGATTTCGTGTTGCCGCCGCCGACGTAGATGACATCCTGTGACATGAGAAACCCTTCGATGTCGGCGGTATGTGGCTGAAACAGTGACAGATGATCGGGATGGGCGGGCAAACTGTTGAATGCCCGGTAAAAGCGCAGCGTATAGTCCTGCGATTCGCTGCTGGCCTGGGCCAGAAAACAGACGTGCGGCTGTTCGCTTTTTGTCTGGGCCAATATATAGCGATCCAGCGCCAGATTATCCGGTTCCATTGAAAAACCACCGCCGCCCATTGTGATGATCTGTTGCATTCGCTGTCCTGTTCGCTGGTACGAGAAAGTTGTGTGCGCATTATAGAGTCTATATCCGTCTATACGAGGAATCATCCCCATCTCATCCGGTTGTGATAGACTGCACAAGCGAATTTGGATTGGACTAAACGGGATACTTTTGATGAAAAATCTACAAAGACTGCCACGTGGTCCGCGGCTGGTGATCTTTATTCTACTGATGATGGGCGGTCTGTTTCTGATCGCGGCGTTCGTCGTGTTCTTGATTCTGTTGAGCGTTAACAGTGCGGAAAGACGCGTCGCGTTCCCGGTCGCGGAAGGCGTGACCATCGCGGAGTATGCCAGCATCCCCGGCGAGGATATTTACCCGGCGACGGTGGCTGTATCGCCAGAGGGGACCGTTTACACGGCAAGTTATGCGACGGGGACGGTCTGGCGCATTGACCCGGACGGGGTAGCAGTTCCGGTGCCGGGGAGTGCGGAACGCATCGGGTCGGTGACGGCGTTGGCGTTTGCACCGGATGGCACGTTGTACATCCTCGACAGGCTGACGGCTGATTTTCGTTCACAGGGTGGCGCGATCTGGGCGTTGTCGCCGCAGGGCGATTTAGACGCGTTCGGCGATCTGGACGCGGTTGATGTGCTGGCAGAACCGCAGGATGCAGTCGTTGACAGCTTCGGAAGCGTATATGTGTTGGATCGCAGCCGCCGTGAAGTCTGGCGCTATGATCCGTCGGGGTCTGCTGAACTGTGGTGGGAGCCACCGCCGGATGATCCGCAATCGCTCAGTGTACTACCCAACGGAATCGCCTATGACAGCGCTTCCAGCGCGATCGTCATCACGGATACCGAGCTGGATACGATTTATCGAGTATCGCTGGACGGGCAAAATAGCGAAATTGTCTATCGCTATGACTCAGAGGTTGAATCTGGTGACGCGCCCGGTTTCGACGGGGTGACAGTGGCGGCGGACGGCGCGATTTATGCGGCAGCGAGTGTCATCAATGCGGTTGTGCGGGTTGATCCCGGTGCGGGGTTGACGGTCATCGCGGGTAATTTTCGCGGGGCCAGCGATGTAGCATACGCGGATGGTCGCCTGTACGTGAGCAACTTCGACTCGCGCTCGCTGGTCGTGCCGGGTGTGAATCCACAATTGCCGTTTGCGCTGGATGTGATCGAATTCGAGTAGAGACGATTTAATCACGAAAAAAGAAGATTACGACGTTTTCTTCTTCGCTGCGTGTCACTTGTAAGCTTGCGCTAGTTTGATCGCGGTGCGCAGCAGGACGTTCGCGCCTTGAACGACGTGCTCCCAGCGGGTGAATTCCTTCGGATTATGACTGATGCCGCCGACGGAGGGCACGAAGATCATGCCTGCTTTGGTGAAGCGACTCATCACCTGCCCGTCGTGCCCTGCGTAACTGACGATGCGACGATGGCTGATATCGAGATCGGTGCAGACATCTTCTGCGATATCGACAATGCTTTCGGGCAGGGTGGCTACGGGGACATGCATCACGCGGCGGGCGCTGACGGTCAACCCATGACGGATCGCCAAATCTTGCGCCAGACGCAGCAGTTCGCCCTCCATATTGGCGAGAGCGTGTTCTTCCGGGTGGCGACATTCCATACGCAGATTGGCCTCTGCGGGGACGATGTTGGTCGCCCCTGGTTGAATGTCCAGCGAGCCACAGTTAAACACGGCCTGGGGGTATTTTTCACGGGCGAGGCGGTGCGCGGTCACGATGAACGCGGCAGAACCGAGCAGGGCGTCGCGTTTGGATTCGGATTGCGTGGTGCCAGAATGCGCGGCTTGTCCGTAAAAGGTCAACTGGTAGGCGCTGCGTCCGACGATGCCGTTGATAATCCCCAGATCAATGCCCTGGCGGTCGAGGCGTGCGCCCTGTTCGATATGCATTTCCAGATAGGCGGCGATTGTTTTGGGGTCGCGTTTGGCGTGATGCACATCTGCGGGGCGGATTCCGGCGCGGAACAGGGCGGCGCGAAATGCCCCGTAGTCGCCTTCTTTGTCGCTGGTGGGCAGGGCCTTCAGCGTCCCGGTGAGGCCGCGACTACCGAACAGCGATTGCCAGCAGCCTTCTTCGTCGGTGAAGTTGATCGCTTCCATGTGTACAGGGAGCGTGAGGTCGTTTTCCTTGATGGTACGCAGAATTTCCAGCGCGGCTAGCACGCCGATTGCGCCGTCATAGCGCCCGCCGTTAGGGACGCTATCCAGATGTGAGCCGATAATCAGCGTTTTGGCATTGCGCTGACTACAGCCCAGGAATCCGCTGAGGTTGCCGGCGTCGTCATCACGCAGCAGCAGACCGGCTTCTTCGACACGGTCGGCGAACCAGGCGCGGGCAC
>DAOTXA010000021.1:0-18410 GCA_034435595.1 Anaerolineae bacterium
GTTGATCCACCCGACCCGGTTGACCCGCCTGATCCGGTCGATCCGCCTGACCCCGTTGACCCGCCCGGCGTGGTTGATCCACAGCCGACCCCGGTCCCGGCAGTCGCACAGGTCGTCCCCGGCGAACCAGTGATTAGCAAAGGTGTGAGTTCGCCCTTTGCGATCCCCGGTCAAACACTCAACTGGACGGTGACCGTCTCGAATCCGACGACACAACCCGCGTCTAACATCTCTTGGACAGACGTGATGCCAAATGGCCTGGAGATCATCTCTGCGGGCGCGGCAACCGTCAACGGACAAACGGTGACCTACAATATCGGCACGCTTGATCCCGGCGAATCAGTCAGTTTGACCATCGTGACGCGCATCGGCACAAACGTTGCGGTACCATTTGTCATCGACAACTCGGCTGCACTTAACGGCCCCTACTCAGGTGTGGGCACCGCACGGGTCCTTAGCATCACCGGGCTGCCCCAAACCGGCGAAACACCCTGGTATCGCACATTCCTTGAAAAGATGGGGTTGTTCCTGCTGGTAGCAGGGGCAAGCCTGTTCACGGTCGATACCACCTCACGCTTGATCCCGCACCGGCGCACGCAATAGCGTCTGTACAGACACATAGGCTGACTATCCAGAAAGCGACCTCCGGGTCGCTTTTTTCTTTCTGAGTATTTAGATGAATTGTTATAATACTAATCTGAACAATCTTAACGGTTACGCTGTAATGTCCATGATAGGATCGCAATATGGAGATGAAATCTTTTTATCGTGGATGAAGCAATACCCTGCCCTCATGAGGTGACGGCACGATGGACAACACACACTTGCAAACCCAGCGCCAAACATTCGGCATCCGGGGAAAATTACTCACCCTCTACCTCACACTTGCCGGGATTCTGGTCATTCCTGTTCTTGCTACCAGCATTCTCAATACACAGCGTCTGGGCGACCTCGCAACCGGTCAAATCAACGACCTGATCGACGCGGATCTACAACACGTCAGCGAAAACGTCTACAAAATTATCAGCACCCACGACGCCGCTGTCCAGCAAAAAGTCAACGCGGACCTTGATGTCGCCTCGTATCTGCTGGCACAGGGCGGCGGACTCTCCGTCTGTGAGGGAACAGCGAACTGGTCGGCAACCAACCAGCTATCGCTTGTCGAATCTCAGATTGCCCTGCCTCGCCTATGCGTTGGTGACCAATGGCTCGGACAAAATACCCGGCTTGACCAGCCCACGCCATATATTGACACCATCGAATCGTTGACAAACGGTACGGTCACCATTTTCCAGCGCATGAACGAAGTCGGCGATCTGCTGCGGGTTGCGACCAATGTCCCCCGCTCCGAAACAGAACGCGCTATTGGGACCTATATCCCCATAGTCAACCCGAACGGACAGCCCAACCCGGTCGCAGCAACCATCCAGCGCGGAGAAACCTATCGTGGCATCGCCTATGTATGGGATGACTGGTATATCACCGTCTACCAACCCCTCTTTGACGCCAGCGGCGAGGTGTTCGCAGTCTTGTACGTCGGCGTGCGCCAGCAGGAATTCGGCGCGTTGTTCGACACTCTGCGTGACATTCGCATTGGCGACACCGGGTATGTCTATGTGTTACAGGGTACAGGAACCAACCGTGGAACCTACATCATCTCGGAAAATGGTACACGCGATGGCGAAAATATCTGGCGATCCACCGACGCCGACGGCAATCTCATCACTCAGGAAGTCACCTCCCGCGCATTGTCACTGGCTCCCGGTCAGATGGATGTCATCTCATACGCATGGCAAAACCCCGGCGAACCGAACCCGAAAAACGCCCGTGTTCGCATTGCATACTATGCGCCCTGGGACTGGGTAATCGGATTTAAAGCCCACGAAACCGACTATGCAGAGTTCTTTAACCGGATGAATGATGCACGTAACACTACCGGACTCTTGATCGCAGGGATCAGTGTCGCAGCCATCCTCCTCGCAAGCGGCATTCTATGGCAGGTTGCAAAAACCATAACCCGACCGCTTATCCGCGTAACCGAGGCGGCAACCGCCCTCGCCAGCGGAGATTTCACCCGCCGCGTGCAAATTCACACGCGTGATGAAACACGGTCGCTAGCGGATGCGTTCAACAGCATGGCAGATGACCTCCAAGCACGCATTGAAAGCGAGCAGACCACCGCACACACCATCGAAGCCACCGTCAGCAACTATGTGGCGTTTATCGAACAGGTCGCGGACGGAGATTTATCCGTCCGGTTGGACACGTCCGGCGTCGAGCAAACCGAATTGTACCGGCTGGGAGAAAACCTGAATCAAATGGTAGAGCGCCTGATGCAAATGGCGTCTCAGGTGACCGAATCAGCAGATACAGTCCTCTCCACTTCCGTACAAATGCAATCCGCAGCGACACAGCAAGCCACCACCAGCGCAGAACAGGTGTCGATTCTCCAGCGCACGCTGAACGGCATGGAATCCATCACGCAATCTGTGCAGGAAACAGCACGCAATATTCAGCATGTCGCAGAGTCCGCGCAACAATCTGTCGAGATTTCGCATGAAGGTGAACAGGCCGTCTCACAGACCATTGACGGGATGACGACCATCCGCGAAAACATCAAAGGCATCGCCACCAGCATTAACAATTTAGCCGCGCAAATGCAGCGCATCAGTGAAATCATCATCATGGTGGGCGACATCGCCGACCAATCCAAGTTGCTGGCACTGAATGCCAGTATCGAAGCCGCACGAGCCGGGGAACACGGACGTGGGTTCGCAGTCGTTTCTGAAGAAGTCCGCCGTCTGGCAGAACAATCTCAGGACGCAACCGCGCAGGTCACCGGGATTCTGGACGAGATTCAACGTGCCACCGACGATGCCGTCCGCGCATCCAACGAAGGCAGCGAGGGCGCACAAAAAGGCGTCGAACTGGTCGCTGGCGCAGGTGGGGCAATTCGTGAACTGGCAGCAGTCCTCTACAGTGCTGCGCAACAGGCCGATCACATCGCCGCACGCACGCAGGAGCAATCCGAAGGCGTCAACACGCTGACGGATGCGATGGTCGCCATCCGCAATGCCAGCACACAGGCGGCGTCCAGCGCCGCCCAGGTCGATAGCAGCGCCCGCGATCTCAATCAGATGGCGCAGCAGATGAAGCACGCCGTTGCCCGCTACAATCTGGAAAACGGGCATACGTCATCCACCAACGGCAAACACGAATAGCGCACTTGAATTACACTGAAATCAGGTTGCAATCAAAGAAGGACGCCCCAATGGTGGATGCCCTTCTTTTGCCGCTTATGCTTGCCAGATACCGCCGCCCACCCTCAGACGGCAAGTTCCTTGTGGTCGATGCGCCAATATGCGATAGCAACCAGCAGAAGCCCCGCCCCGCCCAACACCAGCCAATCCGCCAGATTCACGCCCTCGTTGATGATCTCGCCCGCGTTGTAGTAGTTAAACATCAGCAAACCGCGAATGCTCTCCACTGCCAAACTGTTCGACGCGAAGCCGAAAATCAGGTACGAACCGATGAAGATGGTCAGCGCGACCGCCCCCGCCCAGCGACGGCTTGACGGCACAAACGAAGCCAGCAGATACGATAGCCCCGCCTGTGTCATCAGCAAGAAGAAGCCACTGTACATGGCTAGAATCAGCTTGAGCGGATCCACCTCAAATTCTGGCAGCATCGCCGTTGCGCCCAGCACAAGCACCGTAATCACCGTGAGCGAGATCAAGATCGTCACGGCGGTATTTGCCATACGTGCCAGTAAATAATCGCGCCGTGTCACCGGATAACTGAGCATCACGTCCAGCGTGCCATTACGCTCTGCATTGGTGACCGCGTTGAAGGCCTGCATCGTCACCAGCACGCCCAGAATCAACACTGCCCATGTCCCCACGTAGACTTGCAAGAAGAAACCGGGATCAGCGATATTCGTGTTCTGACCGCTGCTAACCCCCATCATGGAAAGCAGTTCTGGCGGGTAATTTTGCAGCAATTCGTTGAACTCTTCCTGCTGCTCAAAGATCGTCGGATAAATGCTCAGTACGAATGCGGTATACAGCGCCAGCCCGATACTCACCCACAGGTTCAGGCGGCGCGACTCACGAAAGGCTTTGTTGAATGCGGCAGTCATGGTTACACCTCCAGACTATATGCGGCAGATTCGGTTTCGACAGCTTGCACGGGCGCATCCTGCTTGCCGTAAAAGGCGAGGAAAATCTCCTCCAGTGTGGGCCGCATAAACTGCAAGTCCGTAATATCGTACCGCCCGATCTCGCGGACAACCGCATTCATATCGGCCTCGCCGCTCACCTTCATGCAGATTTCGTGCCCGTCAACACTGACCTCGCTAATGCCATCCAGTGTGCTGAACCCGTTGACAACCGCCGGATCGCGCAGGGTGACAGTCAGCCAACGAAATGTATTGCGCGTCAGATTGGCGACGGTTTCGATCTCTTCCAGTCTTCCGTTGCGGATGATGCCAACACGGTCACAAATTTGCTCGACCTCGGTCAGCATATGCGAACTCATAAATACGGTGCGCCCTTCATCGCGGACCTCGCGCATCAGATCGTGAAAGACCTGTTGCATCAATGGATCAAGGCCGCTGGTTGGCTCATCCAAAATCAGCAGTTCCGGCTTGTGCGCCATCGCCGCAATCACGCCCATCTTGCGCTTCATCCCGGTTGATAACCCGCGCAAACTACGATTCAGGTCAAAATCAAGCGCGTCGGCGAGGCGCTGCGCTTCGGGAACCAGATCATCCGCATAGACCTTGTTCAGCCAGCGGATATGCTCAATCCCACGCCAGTTTTCCCATAGGGTTAGCTCTGCGGGGAGATAGCCCACCCGCTTGCGAATAGTGCTACTGTCGTCACGTGCGTCCAACCCGAACACGCGAATATCCCCCGCATTAGGCCGGATGAAATCGAGCATGAGTCGAATCGTCGTGGTCTTGCCTGCCCCATTAGGGCCAAGAAAGCCGAAGATTTCACCCGTATGAACGGTGAGATTCACGTCTTGCACAGAGGTGAATTTTCCGTAGCGATGCGTCAATCCTCGAATGTCGATGATGTTGTCTGTGGCGTACATACGCACCTCGTTTCCATCAAATTTAGTTAAGGCTAACTTATTTTTTCAATATACTCCCGTTTTCGTCTGCCCTACCCCCTATTTAATGGGGGTGCGCAAGAACTAACATAACTATCAGGTAAGAAAATGGCGACTCGATGGTTTCAGGTTCCAATATCAACTCTTGAAATGTAAACCGTAGAAAGGTTCAAAAAGCCTTCTACAAATCAAAACAGGGACACTTGAGCGTCCCTGTTGTCATTTCCCATGTGCACGCCGCAAGCGCTACATCTAAATGTTATGTTCCTTCTTCAACGCGTCAATCTTGCGCTCGATACCGTCCAACAACTTCCGTGTCATATCAAGGCCATGCTGCTGATTCGGTGGCTTGGCTTCCAACGTAGCGATCTTGCGCCGGTAGGTGTCTGCCGCACGCATGAAATCGCCTAGCTTCTGCGCGACTTCCGGCGGCACGCCCTCCGGTAGATTCAAATCTGGTAGTGGCGGCGGTGCTTCGACAGGTTCAGAAGCCGTCTGCACAACAGCTTCGGGACGGTCCAGCTTATCAAACGATTTTTTCTTGCCGTTGCCACGCTGCGCCTTGTCCTTCGCAGCTTTCCCTTTATCGCGGGTGCTTTGCTCGGCCTGTTTTGCGGCTTTGCGCTCCTTCTTCTGGAGCTTCTTAGTCGTCGCATACGTCGAATAGATGGCGAACTTGTCGATCTCCTCGTCAAAGGCGCAAATGCCCTCTACGAGCAATTCATCAGTTTCGTCTTTCAACGCCTTCTCGATGTTATCCCAGTGCTTGGACGCGATATACACCACATAGGTATGTTCTGTAAGATGTGGCAGCGGAACGCCACGCGGCATGGCGAATCCTTCAGATAACTTATAGTCCAATGTCGTAATCACAAGTTCCCGGCGGCGCTCAACCGGTCCGGGACGCCCTGACAGGCTGATCTTCATTTCGGTCATCTCCCCTGCTTCGTCATTGAGGACGCCTTCCAGCATCGAGGCGCGCTGTTCAAAATCATATGCCGGATACTGTTGTTCTTTCTTGATATGCTGGTTAATGGCGTGCCGCCAACTATTGAAGATGCGGTCGCGCATTTCTTCAGGGAGTTGCTGTCGGGCAAGCTGGAAGAAAACACCGCCCATTGTACGCCGCCGTTCGCCATTTTGCGTCATCATGCCGCCCTGGGCTTCAATTTCTTTCGTCTCTTCAACGAGTTTTTCGGCATACTTAAGCCCGCACAGGCTGATGATTTTGGCGATTTGCTGGCGAGGCTTGTTGTTGCGCTCGCCCAATTGATCAGCGACCCGCGTCGCCATATCTTTGATCTCTTTTTTAGACGGTTTGGACTTGGCCTTAGCAGCATCTTTAACTTCAGGAGTTTCTGAAATCTCCACCGATGTTTCTGCTGCCTCTTGAGCCTGTTGTTCTTCCTGAGACAAGGTAATTCTCTTCCCGGCGTCATCTTGCTAAATTTAACAAGAAGATACCATATCTTTACGTATTCCCCTACCAGATATACATGCAAACACAGGATTGATACCGGGCACAGGCTCCGGCCCCATACTGTGGATCCATTGCATCGCTGCTGCTATATTGTGCTGTCATCATTAAATGTAGTCTATGATATTTTGAGTTTGTTTGAAAAATTAGTTAACAGATAGGAGTACCTTACGGGGGACAAAATTGCAGTAGACGTGTATCGGTGGCACCCACCTGAAACAAGACTATAAACGAATCAAAAGTTTGTGGCTTGTTTCAGTGTCTTAAGGTCTGGCCCCCAGCCCTTACCTGCAACTATTATAACACATTGCACCAAAAAGCCGGTGAACGCGTTGACCTCATTAATGTCAGTTTCGAGATCACGAAAAGCGTGTGATAAACCTTGATTTGCATAGCTAACTGGTTCGCAAAATAGATAAGTTTGTGACATAGAATAGTATGTCACGATGACCCTGGAACCCCACACTTAACGATTGACTATAAGAAACGAGTCGCTTTTGACCGATCACATCCGCAACTTTGACCGCACTGTCGCCATCGCCTTCTTGACTTTTATCGTACTGGGCCTGCCAGAAGGATTGCTCGGTCTGGCCTGGCCTTCAATTCGTGACGGATTCGGCCTGACCAACGATGCCATTGGCGGCTTTCTGCTGGCGGGTACACTTGGCGCACTACTGACAACCTTCAACAGCGGCACCATCATCGACCGGCTCGGCGCGGGTTGGATGCTCATCCTCGCCTCTGCCCTGCGCGGCGGCGCGTTCGCCCTGTTGATCATCGTTCCATCATGGGAGACGATGATTCTGTGCGGGTTCGTCGCCGGATTGGGAACGGGCATGATCGACGCAGGCGGCAATACCTATCTATCGGGCTATGGCAGCACCCGCCTGATGAACTGGCTGCACGCCAGTTTCGGCGTCGGCGCGACCATCGGCCCCTTCATCATGGGCAGCCTGTTCGACGCTGGACTTTCCTGGCGCTGGGGATATGTCATCGTCGGTGGCCTGCAAATCAGCCTCGCCCTATTGATCCTGACTGCCCTGCCGCGCTTTCAAGCCGCCACCGGAGATTCATCCAATGATAGCGAAGCATCCGGGCGCAACATCTCCCCATTATCCACCTTGCGCCTGTGGCCTGTATGGTTCGGAATCGCCTTGTTTGCCTTTTACGCGGGATTAGAGGTCAGCGCTGGACAGTGGAGCTATACTCTGTTCACAGAAGGCCGCAGCGTCAATCTGGACACGGCAGAGTTATTTGTCGCCCTCTACTGGGGTAGCTTCACCGTCGGGCGCATCTTCTTCGGCGGCATCGGCGACCGCCTGCAACCCGCGAATCTGGTGCGCGGTAGCGCCGTAGGCATGATCGCGGGATCGACCCTCATCTGGTTGAACCCGGCAGACATCGGGCAATTCGCCGGACTCATCGTCCTCGGATTCGCCCTCGCCCCGGTTTTCCCCACACTCATCGCCGCCACCCCCACCCGCATCGGCAGACGACACGCCCCCAATACCATCGGCTTTCAGGTCGGTGCAGCCAGTCTGGGCATCGCCCTCTTTCCCTGGATCGGTGGCCTGATGGCGGAAAGCGGCAGTGTTGTCAGCGCGGGAATCGGCGCATCCGCATTCGACATTTCACTCTTTCCTGAACTTGGCGGATTCAGCACAGGCAGCACCGGATTAGAGGCTATCGGCCCGCTGCTGGTCGCACTGGCGATCATGATGTTTTTGACGCACGAGGGCCTGATGGCAATCACCCGCAGGCGCGTATAACCGATGTTCGAGCGAAGCACAAAATGTTATAATTAGGGTCACAGATATACATTTTTAGATAATTTTTTTATTACAAAATTGTTATTATTCATCCTTCTATTTATTACATATAAAATTTCAAACTGCATACGTACCTGCCTGAAGGGACTGATTCTTGCCGCTCTTTTTTTTGTCGCATACAATGATCGAAGTCCCCAAGACTGTGCGAGGAAACATACCCCAATGAAAATTTTGACCCTTCTCAATGAGAAAGGCGGCGTCGGCAAGACCACACTTGCCACCCATATCGCCGCCGGACTCGCCATTCGTGGTAAGCGCGTGATCCTGGTCGATGCTGACCCACAGGGCCATGCGACCGTCGCCTTCGGCCTGCAAAAGGTACCGATGCTGCACGATCTGCTCGTCCGCGACCTGCCCTTCCAGCAGGCGCTGCGCCGTATCCCGCCGGAGCAATATGCCCACAACAAGAACCCGGTTCAGGGCGAACTGCTCGTTATTCCCTCAGATGCGTCCACCCGCGTCATCCCGCTCATGACCTCGGATGTGATGGTCGTGCGTGAGCGCTTCCGCGAGTTGGAAGACGTGATCGACATTGTCATCTTTGACACCGCCCCTACCCCATCGCTCTTACACGGCAGTATCTACATGGCGACAGACGCCATCATCTACCCTACCAAGTGTGAATACTTGAGCTTTGACGGCCTGATCGAAAGCCTCAAGCACAAGGACGAAGCCAGCAAAGCCCGCGAGAAAGCAGGCTTAAATCCCGTACAGATCGGCGGCATCGTCCCCACCATGTACCGGCAGGGAACGCAAGCCGACGATTACGGGCTGGAGATGCTGCACGAGCGCTTCGGCGGCGATGTGTGGCCCCCCATCAAGCTGCGGACGGTGTGGAGTCAGGCGTCCTTCCAGCGCCGCGTGTTGTTCAACTTCGCCCCGGATACCAAAGCGGCGGCGGAGGCGTGGAAGATCGTCGAACATGCGGAGGCCATCTGATGGCAAAACGAAACTTCCGCAAATCAGCGGCAGACCCCTTCACATCGTCCTCCGGTGAAACGTCCGACACAACGGTCGATAACTCGTGGCTAGCCACCGATCAAGGCATCTTCGGTGACATCGCTAAAGCCGACGCTCAGACCGAGCGCATCAAATCCTACGACATCTTCTCTGTCGTGCCAGACCCGATGCAACCGCGCCGGGTGATCCCGTCCGCCGTCCGCCAGCACTGGAACGGCGACCCGCACAACGTCGCCGACCTGTTCGTACAGTGGGTGCGTGTCATTCAGGGTGATATGGGACGCGAGTTCACCCTCAGTGCCTACCTGCTCAACACCGACAGCGAATCCTATCGCGGTGGCGGTTATTCTCCCATTGAGCGCAGTCTGATGGAGTTAATCGACCTTGCCGTCAGCATCCGCCGCGACGGGCTGGCCCATCCCATCACACTCGTACCAATGGGAAACCTTCACCAGATCGAAACCGGTGAGCGGCGCTGGCTGGCTTATCATCTGCTATACGCATTTTTCGACGGGCAGACCAACGGCGTCCCCAACGAGCAAAGCAAGTGGCGCAAGATTCCCGCCCGCGTGATGGAGCAGCACAACGTCTGGCGACAGGCCGTCGAAAACAGCGCACGTCGAAACCTCAATGCCATCGGCAAGGCCCGCCAGTACGCCGTGCTGGTGATGACGCTCTATGCGCAGCAGGGCTACACTTTCGACCGCTTCGACCCGTCCTCGCCATCCGACCGGACCTTCTATGCGCAGGCCGCACGCTTCGATAAGACACCCTATGGCAAGCGCGAAGAGTTGCTCAGTGCAATGGGGTTTAAAAGTCCGGCAGACCTGACACGATGCCGGAAAATCCTCAGCCTGCCAGATGAAGTTTGGAAGATCGCAGATGACTATGACCTGCCGCAGAAGGCACTCGTGAAGTGGTCAGAACTACCCGCGAAAGACGCGATCAAAGCGGCGGAGGCGGCTATCATGCCTGTCGATGAACGACCTCGTTTATCCCAAAGAGGCCGCCCTGTCGTTCCCCCTGCCCTACCCACCGATCCCGCCCTCAATGACGGAAATCGGCTGTTTTCTAAGCAAAAAGAGCAAAAAGCGGTCCAAATTGTCAAAGAATTGGCCCGATTGAAGGATGGGGTAGGGCAGGCTGATACCGGCACGAAATCCCAAATTCGCCAGGTCGCCGAAGAGCTTCGGCGGATGCTGGACGACATCGAAGGCAATCTCTGACAACGCCCAATCGTTTCAACTTGGAACGTTTCGCGCAAGCAGATCGACCGTTTCACGACAGCATCAAATCATCACCGAACGGGCACGTCATGACGTTGCCCGTTCACATCCCAATCGTTTCAACTTGGAACGTTTCGCACAAGCAGATCGACCGTTTCTAAAACTCCACTGCCGCCATCTCTGCCAGCGTCATACCGCCTGTGTCGATGAAATCCGCATAGGGCGATGCTGACATTTTTGCCATCCATGACTCCCGCGATTCAGCCCGTGCCGCCGATTTTTGAGGCCGCCGTTTCGCGCCGCACTCACCGCGCAGCAGACTCTTGAGTAACCCCGCCGGACTGCGCACATCCGCCCGCGCCAGCACTCGATCCAGCGCCCGCCGGACTCGCGCCGCGCCATAGTCCGCGACCAGTTCGGCAGCAGCCTTACGCGTCAATGCCCGCGCCGGATTCCGATCACGCAGCGCTGTATAGATCGCTTCGGCGGCCTCGGCGTCGGCCTGCACGTTATCCCAATCGTTCCAAGTTGGAACGTTTCGCCCATCAGATCGACCATCGTCCGCGTCGGACCGTGTGATACGCACCGTCCCCGCACGTGCTTGAATCGGTCGGTCATCATCCCCAATCGTTCCAAGTTGGAACGTTTCACGCAGCACATCGACCGTTTCAGCAGCAGGCGAGGGCATAACATCAGGTCGAATCGTTTCACGTTGGAACGTTTTGGAGGCAGGCGAGGGTGGCTGAATCGTTTCATGTTGGAACGATTCAGATTTAGAATCCGGCATTGAATCGGTCACTTGAAGATCACAATCGTTCCAAGTTGGAACGTTTCGTGCAGCACATCGACCGTTTCCGGTTCGCCCTACCCGGTAACGATTCGCGTCCTGCACGCGAAAAATCAGTTGCTTGCCCTGCCCGATCAACTTACGTGCCAGGTCAGGAATCGGGGGGTAACGATGGCCCTTCTCATCCTCGATGAACTGACCGGGGGACGGGCGATCAGGCATCACGTATTCGATAGCAGCAAAGCTCAACGACCAGTCCTGATAGGTCGGCTCGGCTTCAATCCCGGCCCGTATGTCGTAGCGGCGAGTCGTATCCGCAGACACGCCCAGACGCGCCGCCAGCCACGCCCGTGGATACGTGCCCGGTGCTCGGCGGATCAATGCCTCATGCAGCGCTGCCCGGTAGCTCGCGGGTGAGGCGAAGGCGCCTGCGCTCAAGCGATCCCCGTACCCCGGTGAAACGTCCAGCCGCTCACACAGTCCCACTATCGACGGCATCACATAGGCGCTGACAGGTCGCCCGCGATTTTTTCCCGGCTTTGCGACCCTACCAATCACGCAGGGATTGGTTAGCACAGCGCAGCGTGTAGCAGCATTCGCAGAGTGGGAAGGGGGGGCCGGGGGGGGAACCTGTTCCGCGTCCGCGAACAGCCGCCCGCCATCCGGCAGTTCCGCTTTGAGCGCCGCATAGACCGTATTCCGCCCAACACCCAGGTCGCCAATTCGTGCATATGCGTCCGCCGGGGTGATGACCGCACCCGGACGCACGCCAGCAAACAACAGCGCATCCAGTACCCGCGCTTCACGATCCAGATCATGTTGTAGCAATGCCTCACGCAAGCTGTTGGGCATCTGACCCCAATCGTTCCAACTTGAAACGATTCGATCTGTGGGCTGCCTGATTGGAGTGCGTGCAGGGCGACTGTACGCACTCGACAAAGTGGCGGCAGCTTCGGTGGCGCGTTGGCGTGGCGTCTGCGGACGGTGACCGGATGGGGCAGATGCAGACACATGTACATCGACCAGCGCATCGGCGACATCCATCTCCGACCATCCATGATCCCGCGCATAACACGCCACCTCGAATAGGGCGTTGTTGCGTCCTACCAACGGGGAACGCTGTGCATAACGACGCCGCAGGCCGGACGCGCTAATTTCTACGGCTGACGAATCCACAGCAGAATAGGCCACAGGCGCACCAGAATCGACACTAAGTGGCTTTGCAGGCGATTTACGCCCGAGTAGACATGCAAACGCCTCTAAACGCTGCAAATCGCTTTCTGACAACATTCGTGGATCGCGGTCATTTATAATCGTCCACTGCTTACCACCGATGACGCTACCCGGCGCGACGACATACGTTCCTTCAGCGCGGAAGTCTGCGCCCAAAACGTTCCAACTTGAAACGATTCGCTCTGTAGTTGGGATGCCGAAGTAGTAGTGAGGCAGTCCGCGATTGCCAGAGCGGACCGTCATCGTCTCGACCAGATCAGGGCAGGCGCGACGGAACAGCGTATCCGCTTCAGCCGTATCAATATCAAGGACCGCCAGACCAGAGATACGTCCCATCACCACGCCCAACGCGCCGACTTTGCCAGAGTCAAACCACTGTTGCACGTCGGAATCATTTGCCTGACGAGACTGGAAAACCTTCCACGAGGGGAGGGCGGGTGCTTTGGAAAAATTAGGGTTTCTATCACCAAAAAGCGGCAAAATTGACCAGCCGCGTTTCAACAAAAAATGAATTCTTTGGCTAAAAATGGCCCGTTTTTGGGCAAAAAAAGCGTTTTTTTTATTCACTTTTAAAAATTCCCAATTGTAAAGCTAAAATTCGAGACCTATACTGAGTGCAGAAATACATAGATTCTTCGCACCTATGACTCAACCTATGACTCATACGGGGTTGAATCGTGTAATACGTTATGTAACCTTGGGTCTGCAAACTTAGGGGTTACAAATAACGTACCTTCACTAGCCACCAACTGCTGGATTGACGATCATGTCTTGTCGGCAAACTCGAATGATCGTTGATCCTCTATGGTGGAGCCGCGCAAGCGGCACCGAACAAACAAGACACCAATTCGCGTCAAGCGATTTTTAGATTCATCCTTCGACATTCCCCGGAAACTGTGGTATTATGACAATCGTTTCCGGTCTTGGGGATAAACCGGTTTTTTTGCGGGCAAGTACTGCACAGTGCTTGCCCGTCTTGTTTGTTAATGAACTACGTGAGCAGTATACACTAAAAGCAAACGTGAGGCAACAATTTGAATCTTGTTGCGCCAACAATTGCGACAATCCATTATCCCGCTTCTGTCGTCCGCCACCCCTGCCGCACATTCCACCCTGCAAAAAACGCAAACGATACCGCATACGTCAGCATGTATGGCGCAAATGCCGGGAAGGTCCGTAAGGCCAGCACCAACCCGAACACCGCATACACTGCCAGCCCCAGTTCAGCGATAATATTGGCGTCTGGTTTCAACCGATATACGCTGCTATACCACTCTCGATCCCGTTCGTTCACCCGGTACTTGGGCGTGCGCCGGAACTCGCGCTGACGCCGGGGGCCAATGACGACCGTCAACACCGCACGACTGTTGTTCAGTACAATAGCAACCGCTGTCATCAACTGAACCGGGAAGAACAATAGCCGTCTGCGCCAGTCGTCGTATAGTTCGATCTGCGCCAATACGATCATCATTAGCGGAACCATGCCTACCAGCGTGAGCAGGCGTAAATCGGGCAACCGTGCAAAGGCATCACCATACAGCAGTGGGGGCGTCAACAGAAACAACAGCAAAATCACCGGCTGAACCGCATATTGCGCCAGATGCATCACACCCATCAGTTTCGCCAGCAACGAAAATCGCCCTGAACTCATCAACGGGCCAATATGCCGGATCAAGCACTCCGTTGAACCCGTCGCCCAGCGTGCTTGCTGCAATTTGTATGCCTGTACCTGCGGTGGAAGCTCACCCGGCACCGTAACATCCACCAGATACAAAAACTCCCACCCGCGCATCAAGGCCCGATACGATAGGTCAAGGTCTTCAGTCAGCGTATCCGCCCGCCAGCCGCCCGCATCCTCAATCGCACTAACGCGCCACACGCCGCCCGTGCCGTTCATCGACATAGGCAGATGCCAGCGATTACGTGCCGTTTGCTCGATGACGAAATGTCCGTCAATGCTCAAAGCCTGCGCTCGCGTCAGCAGATTGTAGCCGCTGTTGAGGTGATTCCACCGCGTCTGAATCAAGCCCAGGTGCGAATTCAGACTGAAGTAGGGCATCGTGCGCCGCAAAAAATCGGCACGCGGCACAAAATCAGCGTCGAACACGACGACGCAGTCGCTATCCGTACAAGTGAGTCCATAGGCCAGTGCGCCCGCTTTGTATCCGTCACGGTTCGGTCGGCAAATATGATGCAAATGCGTGACGCCCCGCGCCCGCCAGTAAGCTACACGGTTGCAAATGACCTGTCTGGTATGATCGGTCGAATCGTCGAGGATTTGAATGTGATATTTGCCGGTCGGGTAATCAAGCTGAACACAGGCATCAATCAACCGCGTGACGACATCGGCTTCGTTGTAGATGGGCAGTTGAATCGTTACCGAGAGCAAGCGGTCGTCGTCGATTCGTGGTCTTGGCGGGGTGCGGTGTCGAACCAGCAAATACAGGATCAACAACAGGCCATAACTTGCCGCCGATACTGACAGCAGAACCGCCGCCATCACATAGATGACCGCAATTATGTCCATTATAAATTGCATAACTACCAGCTTTCGAGACTGTCATCCGGCGACGTGCATTATCGCACCTGCTCCGCCCCCTGTCAGCAGAGAGTTGCGGGTGCGTTATGTCAACGTAGCCTGTGGGTTTCCCTTGTATGAGCGAGCCATGAAAAAAACGAAATCCATGCGAATTATGCCATGAAAAGCGTAAATTTTTGCCTCGAAAGAAACGAATCGACCTGCTACAAGCATTATACTGAGGAGCAGACTACGTAATGCTCTATAACTATTCCACGCATTTGATGTAATAAGTCCGGTACCAGGAATCAAGAGCGCGTCATGAACCGTTTGCTCGACGGTTGAAAAGAACGCGCAAAACTTTTGTTTGGCAGCGCCGCAAATTGTGTTGTGTGCTGTCGCAAGGTGAGGAGAACCACATGCCGTTGAGTCAGACTCGCGGGACAATCTGGAGACGCTTTACGATTGGGTCAATCGTACTGCTGCTAATCATGGTGATGGGCAGCGTTGTGCGCTCCGCAGAGCCTGCTATCCCCAATGCAAATGGCGACACGCAAAAGCCGCGACTTATTGTCCTGACGGACATCGGTCAGGACCCGGACGACGAACAATCGATGGTTCGTCTATTGCTCTATGCCAACGAGTTCGACATCGAAGGCTTGGTTGCGACATCACATGTCTTTGAAGGTGCCAACGAATACGCACCTGACAACATCTTTGACATTGTCGGTAAATATTCGCTCGTTCACTACAACCTGCTGCTACATGATCCTGATTATCCGACGCCTTCTTATTTGGGTAGCGTCATCAAGCGCGGCAACAAGGTTGTTGGCCTGCAAGATGACCCCGATGTCTTTAAGAGTATCGGGCCGACCATGGACAGCGAAGGCTCGAACTGGATTATCGAAGTCGTAGACCGCCCGGACCCGCGCCCCGTCAATATCGTGGTCTGGGGCGGCAAGGGCGATCTCGCGCAGGCATTATGGCGCATTAGCCAGGATCGCACCCCGGCAGAAGTGGATGCCTTCGTCAGCAAAATCCGCCTCTATGCCATCGATGATCAGGACAATACGAGTTCCTATATTCGTACCAATTTCCCGAATCTATTCCATCTGTGGAATGACAATCAAGCTGTCAAGCTCGATTCCGCCTATCGCGGCATGTATCGCGGCGGCAATACAAGTATCGTCAGCCGCACGTGGGTGCAAAACAACGTCTCCAATAATCACGGCGAATATGGCGATCGCTATCCCGAAACCGCCCCCGGTGCCGATGGTGTCAAAGAGGGCGATACGCCGTCGTGGTTCTACTTCCTTGATAACGGCCTCAATAATCCCGACCAGCCGACATGGGGCGGTTGGGGCGCACGCTTCTATAACGAATCCAATAACCTCTGGCGCGACGCCGAAGACACTGTCAGCGGAGAAACCAGCCACATTGCCACAGTCTGGCGCTGGCGCGAGGACTTCCAGAACGATTTCGCCGCCCGCATGGACTGGACCTTCCTTTCTTATGCCGCCGCCAATCACAATCCCGTTCGCACCGGGGATGATGTCGTATACGTTAATGCTTATCCCGGCGAAGAATTACAACTAACCGCCACCGGCTGGACCGACCCCGACGGCGATAGCCTCAGCTACGAATGGTTCCACTATCCCGAACCGGGGACCAATGGCAGCGGCATCATACCGCTGACCAATGCCGACACAATGACGGCTACCTTCCCGGTTCCCCAATTGACAGACGGCGCGACTCAGCAGACTACGCATGTCATTTTGCGCGTCAAAGATAACGGCTCACCCGCGATGGTAAATTACCAGCGCTTCATTATTGCCATTGACGAGGCATTCGTACCCACGCCGACACTGACCCCAACTTCGACCAGTACGCCGACGCCAACCGCCACCGCGACCGCGACCGCGACGGCCACCGCCACCGCCACCAGTACGCCGACGCCCACGCTTTCGCCCTTCACGACCTTCATTCTGCCGCTCGGCGATTCGCTGACGCAGGCGGATAGCAATCACGACAGTTACCGCCGTCCGCTGTGGCAATTGCTGCAAAACGGCAACTTCAACGTCGATTTCATCGGCTCGCAAACCGCGAACCATCAGGGCGGACCGCCCAACCCCGACTTTGACCTCGATCACGAAGGACACTGGGGCTGGCGTGCCGACGAAATCCTCGACCAGCTTCCCACATGGTTGTCCGGTTATATCACCGCGCCCGATGTTGTCTTGCTGATGCTGGGCACCAACGACATCTTCCAGGGGCAAACAGTCGAAAGCACCCTGACCGATCTAAGCAACATCATCACTACGCTGCGTGCTGCCAACTCCGACGTTACGATTCTGCTGGCGACACCACCCTCGCATAATCGTAATGACCGTCCCTCGCTGGAACCGCTGCGCCTCGCGCTGCCCGGTTTGATCCAGCAGCAGGATACGCCGCAGTCCCGTGTAATCCCGGTCGATCAGTGGACGGGCTTCGACCCCGTCACCGAGACGTATGACAGAGTGCATCCGACTGCCGCTGGGGAACAGGAAATCGCCGACAAATGGTACGCGCAGTTACAACTCGTGCTGCAAGGCGTGATTCCCGCCAACGAACTGCCCGACGCGGACGCCGGGGGCGACCGTGTGGTCGTAGACTTCGGCAATGACGGCGTAGAATTCGTAACGCTGGATGCATCCAATAGCTTTGACCTTGACGGCACGATCCAGACCTACACCTGGGCCGAAGATGGGGCATCCATCGGCACCGGCGTGAACCCGACCTTCAATCTGACCGTTGGCACACATGTGTTGACGCTCACCGTCACTGATGACGAGGGCGGGCAGGGGACCGATACCATCACCGTCACCATTGATAACGCGCCCTTCGGCGGACGTATCATCGATGATTTGCAGGTCATGTATACCTTTGAAGAGGGCAGCGGCAACACCGTCGCCGATGTCAGCGGTGCGGGCACACCCATTGACCTGACCATCGCCAACACAGGCGCGGTCACATGGGATTTTGGCACACTGACCGTTGACAGCGAGACGACCATCGAATCGGCAATCGCTGCCGCACGTGTCGCAGAGGCCATCCGCGCCAGCGACGAAATTACCATCGAGGCATGGCTGACGCCCTCGGATTTAACGCTCTTCGGTCCGGCACGCATTTTCACCATGTCCGGCGGATCATCGGCGCGTAACTTCACCCTGGGGCAGGGCATCAACGATAGTTTGCCGCGTGACGTACTCGACGTGCGCCTGCGCAC
>DAOTXA010000022.1:0-11132 GCA_034435595.1 Anaerolineae bacterium
GTTTTTTCGCTGACGACATCCAGCATGGCGTCGGACAGTTGATCGACGTTCACGCCGGGGGCGTCGGTTGCCGGGGCGGGTGACTCCGACTGTGGTGCAGGGGCGGCGGGTGCGGGTGGAGGCTCTGCCGGGGCCGGAGTAGAGGGCGCATACGTCTTGGGCGGTGCATAGGCCATCGGCGAAGGCGGCGGCACCGATTCCGTGACCGGAGTCGTGTCGATCTGCGGCTCAGAGGCGGCGGCGGTCATCGCCTGCCGAACAGTGGGCGGGGCCGGTAGATCGTAGTTCTGCTGCGGTGCGCTTGCCTGGGGTGCGCTCACCTGGGGTGCAGCGGGTGCGCCCGCTGTGACCGAAACAGGCATCATCGGCTGACCGCGCAGCGCTTCGAGCAGCACATGTGTGTATTCCGACTGGCGGCGCAGGTAATCCTCATGGACGCGCAGCGTTTCCTGCTGGTGGGCGTGGAAAGCGTCCAGACTACGAGCGAGTTCTGACGCACGTTCCGGCGGCAGTGAGCCGATAATCTGCCCCTGCTGCATGGCAAGCTGGCTGTACACGCGGATGTATTCTGCCTGATTCGCCAGATATTGTTCGTGCGCACGCAAAATTTGACTCTGCTGATCGTTGAAGCGCTGGAAGGCTGTCCCCACATCCGGCGATTGTGTCGGCATGGATGCAGTCAACGCGCTTTGCTGCGGCTGCGCAGGAACCGGGACTTCTTTCACCACTTCCTTGATGACCTCGACCGGAACCTCTTTGACGACCTCTTTCACCACCTCGCGGACTTCGCCACCCTGCGCGACAGATAGTTCTTCCGGCGTGTTGATGGCGTCCGTCCATGCCTGTTTGGTCTTGTCGCTGAGGAAGGCGTTACCGCTGATCTTGACCTTCATACCCTTGCGGCGCGGCTTTGGTTTCGCATCCGCCGGAGCTTCATAGATATACGGGTCAATGTCGCCCATATCCACACCAAGCACGCGCAACTGGATTGCGGCCTCGCGCATCTGGGCGTCGGCGTCCTTGTTGCGGCTGGCGTTGAGCGCGACGGCGACGTGCGGTTGTCCGGTGAGGGTTTCTTCTACGAGTCCGGTCAGCACACGGCGCGGGCCGAATTCCACGAAGATACGCCCGCCTGCGTTATATAGATTCTCGATTTCCTGCCGGAACTGTACGGCGTTCAAAATGTGATCGCCGAGGATTTGCTGCATCTGCGGCGGATTCGCCGGGTAGGGTTGTGCGCTGGCATTGCTATACACGGGGATGCGCGGCGCGTTAAAAGTCGCCTGATTGACGGCTTGCGCGAACGGCTGCTGTGCGTGCCCCACCAGTGGCGTGTGGAAGGCGGCGGCGACAGTCAGCGCTACGACGTTGTAGCCCTTTGATTTCAACGCTGTTTCTGCCTGGGCGATGGCCTGTTTGGGTCCGGCTAAAACCACCTGCCTGGGCGAATTGTTGTTTGCGATCTTAACATCGGGCATGGATGCAATATCAGTGGCGAGGTTGCTCACATCGCCAGTAACCGCCAGCATTGTCCCGGCATCGAATTCTGCCGCGTTCGACGGCGGAGCCATCGCCTTACCACGGGCGCGGACCAGACTCACATAATCGGCGTCGTTGAGTGCGCCCGCCGCCCACAATGCGGTCAGTTCGCCAAAGCTGTGTCCGGCGGTGAAATCAGGGTCAAAACCGGCGTCCTTGAACAGTTCGTACAATCCGGCGCTCATAGCACCGATGGCAGGCTGCGCGTAATTGGTGCGGCGCAGCGAGTCTTCCTGTGCCTTTTTCGAGGCATCATCGAAGGCCGGGGTCGGGTAGACGACCTCGCTGACGGGCTGCGCATCGTCACGGCGGAAGGCGGCGTCCATACGGGCGAAGCTATCGCGCATTGCGGGGAAGTTGAGGGCGACTTCTTTGCCCATGTTGACATACTGCGATCCCTGACCGCTGAACAGGGCGACGACCTTACCCGCTGTATCCATCCCATTGCGGCGATAGAAAATGCCCTTCGGGTGCGCCCATTCATCGGCGGCGGGTTTGGATTGCATAAACTTGATGGCGGCGTCCAGCTTATCGACGGTCTGCGCCGCGTTCAACGCCACAAAGCCGACCCGCGCATTCGCCTGCGCTGGTTTGAGGTCTTTCGAAGCTTTCGCCAGATTGAGGAAGTGCTGCTTGCCGTCAGCGTCGTTGAGGGTGGCGATTTGCTGCTGCATGTGCTGGATCAGCGCTTCAGGATTGGCGGCGTCGATGAGGATAGCACGCGGTACTTTGTTCAGGCGATAGCCCTTGTTGTGATCGTGTGTATATTCCTCTAAGACGAAGTGGTAATTCGTGCCGCCGAACCCAAAGGAACTGACCCCGGCGCGGCGCGGCGTCTCCCCCTTGATCCAGGGGCGTGTCTCACTGTTGATGTACAGCGGCGATTCATCCATGCCGAACTTGGGATTGGGCTTATTGACGTTGAGGGTGGCGGGCAGCACCTTATGATGCAGCGCCAGACACGCCTTAATGAGTCCGGCGATTCCGGCGGCGGCTTTGGTATGCCCGATTTGTGATTTGACGCTGTTAAGCGCGATCTGCTCGCCCGGTTGACCACCGTGCTTATTGAGGAAGCGCGTCACGGTGGTGACTTCGGCTTCGTCGCCTGCTTTGGTCCCGGTTCCGTGTGCTTCCCACAGTCCCACCGTCAACGGCGACAGTTCCGCGTCTTCATAGGCGCGGTCGAGGGCTTTTTCCTGCCCTTCGCCACGCGGCGCGTAGATCGACTTGTAGCGCCCGTCACTGCTCGCGCCGATGCCGCGCAGCACCGCATACACGCGGTCGCCATCGCGCTCGGCGTCTTCGAGGCGCTTGAGGACCATCATGCCGACGCCCTCACCGACCATCATGCCATCGCTCTGCTCGTCAAAGGGGCGCGGATGGGTGCCCTGTGTGAAGGCGGGCGTCTTGCTAAAGCACATGTACATAAAAATGGAGTTGTCGGTATCGACGCCGCCGGTAATCATCATATCGCTGCGGCCTTCGATCAGGTCGCTGACCCCGGCCTTCATCGCCGCCATTGACGACGCGCACGCGGCATCTACGACCGCGTTCATGCCACCCAGATCAAGGCGGTTGGCGATGCGTCCGGCGATGACGTTACCCAACATACCGGGGAAGCTGTTTTCTTCCCAGCGGACATACGCCTTCTTCATCTTCTCGATGACGGCGGCGCGGTCCTCGTCACTGAGGCCGTAGGACTTTAAGGCGCGATCCCATACCGGGTACTGAAGGCGTGCCGAAAGCGGCTGGAACAGTTTTTGCCCGCCGCCCACACCCAGAATCACACCGGTGCGGTCGCGCAGTTCGGGGCTGGCGTCGCCGTATCCGGCGTTAATCATGGCGTCACGCGCCGTCACCAGACCGAGCATCTGCGATACATCGGTGACTTCAAGGATATTGGGCGGCAGGCCAAATTCCATCGGGTCGAAGTCGATTTCCGGCAAAAATCCGCCGCGCTTGCAATAGGTCTTATCCGGCACAGTGGGGTCCGGGTCGTAGTAATCTTCGATGTTCCAGCGCGATGCCGGTACGTCCTCGATGGCATCCACCTTGCGAACGATGTTATCCCAGAAGGTATCAAGGTCTTCTGACTGCGGGAAAACTGCCGACATCCCGATGATGGCAATTGGATTATGACTGAGCCTATGAACCATAACGACTATCCTCGATTGTTTGCGTTGTTTCACGGAGGATCACATTGCTGTGTGCCTCCGGGCGATTGTGTGTTTGGTATGCGTGCCGCATCCTGCTGCGTCGCGCACCTATAATAACCCGCGAACCGGTGTTTTGGTGACGACATCCGGCTTGAGAATCTGGTGAAATACCCTCCATGCGGGCGATTAGTCGCGCAAAGGCACGATTTTAACACAGGTCCGCGCCATGAAAAACGCAAAAAAGCGCGAAAAGGGCGCGTTTTCAGGGTGTGAGTGTCGTTACAATTCGTCGCAGACCTTGTGAGGGGGTTGACGCTGTGGGGCACAGGGTTATAATGTAGACTGCCATACGGCCCTGTAGCTCAATTGGCAGAGCAGTTGACTCTTAATCAATTGGTTGAAGGTTCGAGTCCTTCCAGGGTCACTGGAAACATTTATTTTTGCTTCCAACTCCCCAAGACCGTACCGGCAGACGCCGTTGTCTTTGACAGCGTTGTCTGGCGGTATTCTCTTTATATGTACCGTCTACGCCTCTATGCGGATGGCACGCCGGTTCCAGAGCGCAACCACAAGCGCGACGATGATCATCCCCGCCAGCAGCCACAACCCCATGCGAAACAGTCGCTCGAAGCATCCTTCGGGTGTCGGGTCTATCATATAGGTGTCTCCCGGTTGATCTTACTTATCAATTCAATTACGCGCCAGATTGTAGCCACACGCGCACGCAGAGGCAAATGTTGATGGTTATCTTTCCGCGATAGTGAACCTGGTTTCCACAACCTGCAAACGCCTGTCGCACGATCTTTCAATGCAGAAAACATTGATAAACCAGAAATATGCAAACGTAAAGCAATGATTCTCGAAAGTCGTGCTAGGCTGTAAACGTAAAGAAAGATGCGATTATTGTAGGAGTGTGAATCATGGCAGCAGCCGCATCCACCAAGCATTTGCTCCGGCAGCTAAAGGACAAAGACGCGTCGCGGCGCAAAGCGGCGATCAAGGCACTGGCACGAGCGAAGGATCGCAATGCGTTAACGCAACTTGCGCGTATGTCTGGCGACGACCGCGACGCCGAAGTCCGCGAACTGGCGTTGAAGGCCGGTCAATACATTCTGCATGAAACGGGTGGTATTGAGGCCCATAAAGAAGCGAATAAAAGCGAGGAGGCCGAAGGTCCGCCCCCGATTGCGCTGGATAAAAAAGGGCATCCGGTGCGCATTCCCGTCTCCAAAGAGGATGCGGAACGGGCGCAGCGACTGGTCGAAAGCGCGATGAACGCCACACAGAACAACGACGTGGTGCGGGCGATGCGGGCGCTATCCAAAGCATTGACGCTAAACGCCAACCTGCGCATAGATTCGTATTTCAGCAGTCTGGCAGAACAGGCGACCGGGCTGGAAGGTAACGAAGCCATCGAGAAGTTGTACAGCAAGGACGCGCAAACCGAAGCCGAAGAAGCGGCGACGCAGGCCCGTCGCCGCGAGCACAACGCCGCTCATATGGACAAAGTCAATCAGTTCGGGTGGAAGGATGCCGGCCTCGATATGGCGATGCTAGCGATTATCTCTGCCGTGGCGAGTGTCGTAATCGGCTTTCTGGCGATGCAAAGCGCACAGGGCTATATCGAATCGGTTTATGCCAACTGGGATAAAGTCATGGAGGCGCAACGCGCCGACCGCGTAGAACGCGACCCGGAAAGCAAGCGCTTTGGCTACTACTACGAAGAAGAAATGGATATGGAAGGCAATCCGGTGTACTTCAAGGCGATTGAGCCGGATGATCAGTTCTGGAACACGACAAATATCGTGGCAGAATCAGACGCGCTCACCATTCTGGGTGGCGGTTTGGGCGGCGGGCTGGGTGGCGCGTTCCTGTTCGGACTGATGGTACTGATCATACACGTGATTTCGTCGTTGGTCGGCGGGCGCGGGACGCTGACTTATACCGGGCATCAGGTGCTGGGGCTGCTGGTCAACCGGGCGGTGATTCTGGCGACAATTCTGGGAATTGGAACATATCTCATCTTCAGCAACGGTGGCGGCAGCATGATCACGATCATCGGCGTCATCTGTGGCATCGTGCTGCTGCAAATGTTCCTCAAGCTGCTGGGACGCCTGACCGATGCCTATGATTATGGGATGCCGCAGGCGTTGATCGCCCTGACCGCCGGGTTGATGGCGTTCGTCCCGGTCAGCATCATGTTGATGGCGGTGTTATAGCTGTAGAAATAACGCAGTTGACGGTTCTCAATGGTCGATAGTTTGAGCGGGCGGTCGCAAGAATGTGTCCCCTACACCTCCCTCATGATCTAGTAGGCGTGTCATTCTTGACGCCCGCAATAGTGGATGCCCATCAAGTCTCACGGCAAGGTGAATAGATACGAATCCCCCAGTGTATGGGGGACACACGCTCGTCCGGCTGCAAGCGGCGGTATAATCCAGTCAAACCCGTTTATTCAGCGACAGGAGACAGGGATGGAGTTCTTTTTCGGCGGGATTATGGTCGTCGGCCTAATCTATTTGCTGTTGCAGATTTTTGGCGGCATCGGCGATATATTCGACTTTGGCGTTGATGGTGCGATAGAAAGCCTGGGGCTAGATTCGCTGTTCGGGTTGGATTTTGAGGCGGATACCGGCGTCGGTGAGGCCACCGGACTTGGCTGTTTTGTGATATCGGCGTTTCTGGCGGGGTTTGGCGCGGTCGGCCTGACGGTCCTCAACGCCGGGTTTAGTTTGCCAATTGTCGTCGTTATATCGCTGGTGCTGGGCTATGCGGTCAGCCGTCTGGTGGTTGCGATGCTGATGGCGGTGCTTAAGCGTCAGTATTCGGACGATTTTTCGCTGGACGACACCATCGGCACGACGGCAACTGTCACTATCGACAGTGCGGCGGGGACTACAGGCGAGGTTATGCTTGAAGGCGCGGGCGGTCGGCGCAAGTACCCGGTCAAAGAGGTCGAAAGCACCGCCCTCCGCCGTGGTGACAAGGTCGAAGTCGTAGCGATAGACGGACGCTTCTTGCGGGTGCGGAAACTTACACAATAAAGTCCGGCGAAGTAGGCAGCGTGCTCGCATACGCAACGATACGTGCCGGGAAATGCAAACACGGACGAGCGTCCCCGTCCGTGCCTGCATTCGGATACCCGGTTTATTCTTCCGTGCCAGTGGATGCCGCGTGCAACGCCACCATCCCCCGGCGATACTGAAGCCCCACCTACGGCGGACTCGCCCTCCGGCTGTATAACGGCGCTCGCTGAGGTTGGTTCAAGCCCGCGCCGCCCGGTGTGATCTCCAATACGCATTCAATATAGCACGCACGTTCTGCGCTTAGGTGTCGAAACGTTCCACTTTTTCGTGGTAACTTGGATGAGTGACATTCATCCAGGCAAGAACGGAAACCCTATGCACAGCAAAACCAAAGTCTCGCTTCGCCAAGCGGATATTGAGCGCGTTGTTCGCCATGCCTTCGGCGCGGTCAACATCGCGGACCTGCGCGAACTCAAAGACGGCTACTTCAACACGGCCTATCACATGACCTTCAGCGATTCCCGGCAAACTGTGTTTAAGGTCGGGCCGCCGGCTGACGCCGACATCCTCGCATATGAAAAGAACATTCTGCGTGCAGAAGTCGATGCGATGAAGCTGGCGGCGACCAATCCGGCGATTCCAGTCCCACGCATCCAGTTCGATGATTTCTCGCGGGTGCATCTGCCCTATGATTACTATTTCATGGATTTCGTCGCGGGTGACACGTGGAATAAGGTCCGCGACAACCTCACCCCACAGCAGAATCAGCGCATCATCACCGAATTGGGGCGCATCACCGCGCAGATCAACGCTTTTGAGCGTCAGACATTCGGCTATTTCGCACATGGTCGCCATTTTGACACCTGGCCTAAAGCGTTCCGCTGGATGTGCGAGTTGCTGTTCGCTGATGCCCGACGCTACGATATTGCGCTCCCGCTGTCAGAAACGGAGTTCTTCCAGCACTTCGAGGCCCATCGCGCCGTTTTTGAAGAAGTCACACGGGCGCAGTTGGTACACTGGGATTTGTGGGCGGGTAATGTGTTTGTCGTCACAGAGCACGATACAGGCGATGACACCGCGCACATATCCGGCGTCGTGGATTTTGAGCGGGTGCTGTGGGGCGATCCGCTGATGGAAGAATATCTATCGCACTTCAAAGACATCGGCGTCTATAACGCCGGATACGCCGAGGTCGCGGGGGATGGGGTGGCGTTCCTCAGCACCAAGTCGCAGCGTTTGCGGCGCATCTTCTATAATGTCTATCTGTATCTGGTGATGATCGTGGAGGACGGCCCGCGCCAGTATACCGACAAGTGGACTGTCCAATGGGCGACAGGGCGACTCGCAGACAATCTCGTCATGCTGCGCCATGGGGATATAATCGAATCATGATGATTGACAGGCCGTTTCTCGCATAGATCGTTCTCTCTTACAATACAATTCAACATCATACGCAATGGAGGATTTCCATATGACACACATCATCCCCCAATCCAAGCTTGATCTGCTGGAAGGCCCGGTCGTGGTGACGCTGGTCACACTCAACCCGGATGGGCATCCGCAGGCAACGCCGGTCTGGTGCAGCTATGATGGCACGCACATCTGGATCAACAGCGACAAAGGCCGCCGCAAGGACCGCAACATGAAACGCGATTCGCGGGTGACGATCTGTGCGCTTGACCCTGATAATCCGTATCGCTACCTGGAAGTGCGCGGCGTTGTCGAAGAGATCACCGAAGAAGGCGGCGCGGCACATATCAACATGTTGTCGAAGCAGTATTTCGGGCGTGACGACTTCTACAACGGCGACGAAGCGCGACGTGCCCGCGAAACCCGCGTTATCTTTAAGATCAAGCCCTTGCAGGCACACTAATGCCGGTTACGATTCGTGTGTTGCGGGCAGCAGATGGCGAAGAAACTCGTTCTCTACGACTGCGTGGAATCACCGAGCACCCGGAGGCGTTTGGCGCGTCTGTCGAGGAAGACGCCGCGCTGACGGTTGAGGATTGGGCACGCCGTCTGGAAGAAGGGTTACCGGATTCGCCCACATTCGGTGCGTTCGATGCTTCCGGCGTGCTGGTGGGCATGGTCAAGGTGATTCGTCACCATCGGGTTAAAACGCGCCACCGGATGTACATCAACGCCATGTACGTTTCAGGCGATATGCAGGGACAGGGCATCGGTCGCGCATTGATGGACGCGGCGCTCAATCATATTCGGGCGCTGACGGGTGTAGAACAGGTTGTGCTGGCGGTGACTTCTGGCAATCTGGCAGGGCGACGCCTGTATCGCAGGTGCGGCTTCATCACCTGGGGCGTGGACCCGCGCCATATCCGCGTGGGCGATGTCGATTACGATATCGAGTGGATGGTGCTGGAACTGTGACGCCTGAATTACCCGGCGACTTCTTCCTGCTGCTCGATGCGTGTTTGCACATAGGCCATTGCTTCATCTTGCGTGTTGAAGAAGGGCATTTCTACGTTGACTAGCGGCGCGCTGCGTAACATATCGGCGAACAGCTTCGCCATGTGATGCTTGCCCACCCATACCGCGTTGAAGCGAGGATCGCCGCTGGAACCGGGCATTTTGGCTAGCGAGGTGCGGACAGTGGCGATTACATCCCCAAAGCCGATATTGGCCCCCTCGCCAACGGTGGTGACACGGTAGATGTGTTCTTCTACATCGGGCGTCAGGTCCACACTTTGCTTGAAAATCTCCTTCAGTTCCTCAATGGTGATTTTGCCCGTCAGATGGACGGTGACGATGGGCTGGTCGGGTACGCGTTCGACGGTAAATGGCATCCGCTTCCTCGCTAACGATCTGGTTATTCATCTTTTTTGACATGTTTATATACAGTGTAGGCTTCGTGGCACACAGCGACAAGCACAGCGCCACAATGGTTTGCAGATTCAAATATTACTGATTATCACGCGGCCCTGTACATGTATCTTCTGCAAACCGGTGACGCCCAAAACACTTGTATTGATTGGTTCACAATCGATTATTTATAAGCTCAAGTCGTTAGAAACGATCAAAATTGAAAGTTTCTTCGCTTCTTTATTTTCCTGCTTTTCCCTTTTCCTGCTTTTCCTGAAAGAGAGAACCTCGTTTCTATAATCCACAGTTGTGGCAAGCCAGAACAAACAATGGAAAAGCGGTACACTACGGCACCGCTTAACCAGGAAAATATGTCATAAGGTTGTCAGTTGCCCCGCATCAAGGTGCTAGCTCGTACTCAGATTATCCATCACTGGGACGGGGGGCAGCGCCTGAAGCTTTGCGATCACGTCATCGAGATCGCGCCAGGAGTGGGTAGAAACGCTGTACACGGTTTTGGCATCAAACCAGACGAAGTTGATCCAACCGCCTGTTGAACTGTAGAAGTACCCCATAGGCTGTGACACGCCCAGGACATGGTCGCCGACGCCACCGACGCTACGCGCATAGTCGAACATGGTGACTGCGGCGTTGCGGGCTTCGGTGTGGTTTATAAACTGAGCTACAGTGATCTTTACTTCGGTGTCGTCGTTGAAGTAGTGGCCTGCTATAATGCCGGTCACATCGGTAAATTTCATCAGGTCTTCTGTAAAAACCGCGGGAATCCGGTTGCCGTATTCGTCCACCTCGGTTGAGGCTTCCATCGCCGCATCCATCGCCGCCGCTGCAATCGCTTCGGCTTCCGCCAGCAATTCGGGGTTGGTTTCAGTCGTATCTACCACCGGCATCGCCACCGGGACATTGCCGAAGGACAGCGTACAATCCACCGGGGCCAGCATACAGCGCAACACGGGGTTCAGCCCCTCGAATCCGAGGTTGTTGTAATGGTAGCCGGGTAGATCGGGCATCCCTGCCTGCACCGCCAGATTCGCGGGTTGCAAGGCCAGATCATACGGGGCCGCCAGTCGCTCTGCGATGGTGGGCATCTGCGCTTCTTTGACTTCTTCAACGCCAGCGTTCAAAAACACCATCAAGATACTGCCCAGCACCGAGGCCGCGACGATCGTTACGGCGATCCAGCGAGTACGACGCTTGACGCGGCGGAGGCGTTCTGCCGCCTCCGTCGCTGTACCTACTGCATCGAACTCGTAGAACGTATCGAACGCACGCCGGAAAAGTTGGTCTTCGCCATTGCCATTACGTGTCGAGTTCGCAGTTGTCATTATTCACACTCCGTAGCTTCTTCGTCGCCGCTGTCGTCGCCATTATCTTCGACGATTGCGACCGGCATCACGATGGTGCTGGTAAACGAGTTGGTTCCGGCCTTGATCGCAATTTCGTCTTCGCTAAATTCATACTGACCAGTGAATAGCAGGGTGATGTCGCGGGAGACCGTACCATAATCCTGCGTGCTATAGGACATCAGGCTGATAAAGCTGGTGTCACCGAGGGATGCGCCGGAACGTCCGGGGCG
>DAOTXA010000023.1:0-14418 GCA_034435595.1 Anaerolineae bacterium
GGCCCCGGTTGTACGCCAGTTGTACGATCAAATGGGAGACCCCAAGTACGTGATCTCGATGGGCGACTGCGCTTCGTGTGGCGGTGTCTATAACAATTACGCGGTCGTACAGGGGGTGGACGAGATCATCCCGGTGGATGTTTATGTTGCGGGATGTCCGCCGCGCCCTGAACAGTTGATGCACGGCATCCTGACACTGCACGAAAAGATTCGCGGTCAGCGCATCAGCGACTGGGCCAGCTAAACGAAGGGTTGACGACTTATGGATATTCCTGCGCCACTAGACCCGGTTGAAGCGGTTAAGTCCGCTCTGCCGGAAGCGATCAAAGACGTGAAATCACACGGTGGCGAGACGACTCTTGTGGTCGAACCCGCCGATCTGGACGCCGTGCTGCGCTACATGCGCGATACCAACGGCCTGATCTACAATTTCCTCTCTGACATCAGCGCGGTGGACTACTACCCGGACTACGACCGTCCCGGTCGTTTCGGCGTTTCGTATCACCTGTACTCGCTGCTGTATAACCGACGCATTCGCGTCAAGACTTTCGTTGATGAAGAAGAGCCGGTTGTACCAACTGCGGTGGAAATCTGGCCTGTAGCCAATTGGCTAGAGCGTGAAATCTACGACATGATGGGCATCACCTTTGAAGGTCACCCCAACATGAAACGTATCCTTATGCCGGATGACTGGAACGGTCACCCGCGCCGCCGCGATTATCCTCTTGGCTATGAGACGATTCAATTCTCGTTCAACGCTGAAGAAATCATGGCGCATAAACCGTTTGCCAAAGAATAACAGGGCGCGATTCTAGGAGTTTACGATGGTTGATATGACGAACAATCCGCCCGCCGACGCGCTTGCAACGGATATGAGCGAATGGCAGGGCAGTCTGGATGAATTGAAAGGACTCGTCTCTGAACGGGCGATGACCGGCGAGACAATGTTGCTCAACATGGGGCCGCATCACCCCAGTACGCACGGCGTGCTGCGTCTGCTGCTGGAACTCGATGGTGAAGAAATTGTCACCTGCTTGCCGGATGTGGGGTATTTGCATACCGGTATCGAGAAAAATATCGAGGCCAAAACCTACGAAAAAGCCGTCACCCTGACCGACCGCATCGACTATCTGTCACCGATGTCGAACAACATGGCGTTTTGCGCGGCGATCGAAAAACTGGTTGATCTTGACGTGCCGCCGCGTGGTCAGGCCATCCGTGTGATTTGTCTTGAACTATCGCGCATTGCCAGCCACCTCGTTTGGCTGGGCACGCACGCGATTGACATGGGCGCGATGAGCGTTTTCCTGTATTGCTTCCGCGAACGCGAGATGATCCTCGACATGTTCGAGATGCTCTCCGGTCAGCGCATGATGGGCAGCTACTTCCGTCCCGGCGGGGTGTGGCGCGAACTGCGCCCTGAATTTCTGCCTGCGTTGGAAGAATTCCTGGCCTACTTCCCGGCGAAGGTTGATGACTACGAAAAACTGCTGACCAAAAACCCGCTGTGGATTGATCGCACGCAGGGCGTTGGCATCATTGAGCCGGATGTGGCCCTCGCGTGGGGCGTTAGCGGCCCCAGCCTGCGCGGAAGCGGTGTCAACTGGGATATCCGTAAGGCTGAACCCTATAGCGGTTACGATCAGTACAGTTTTAACGTGCCACTGGGCGAACACGGCGACGTGTATGACCGCTACTACATCCGCATCATCGAAATGCGCGAGAGCATGAAGATTATCCGTCAGGCTGTCGATAAGCTGCCGGATGGTCCTTTCCGCTCGGAAAATCGCAAATTCGTGCCGCCGCCGCGCTCTGAACTTGGCACCAGCATGGAAGCGGTCATCCACCACTTCAAGCTGTGGACCGAGGGCTTCTCTGCCCCGGATGAAGAGGTTTACGCTGCCATCGAAAGCCCGCGTGGTGAAATCGGCTGCTACCTACACGGGACGGGTGACAACAAGCCGCGTGCCGTCCATTTCAAAACGCCGTCGTTCATCCACATTCAGGCGATCCCCGTTATGGCGGAAAATCATATGATCGCCGATCTTGTCGCTGTCATCGGCAGTGTGGACATCGTGCTGGGTGACTGCGATCGCTAGACATTGCATATATTCATTGACCGGTGCAGCCGGATCGGTTGGCTCCGGTCACTGTGAACTGAAATCGTCTCCACAGTTTCACACAGTGAAGGAATCTTATGGGCAATACACTTGCAGAAAAATACGCGGACCGAATTGAGGCCCACCTGGGCAAATACCCGGATAAGCGTTCGGCGGTTATGCCGCTGCTGTACATCGCGCAGGAAGAATATGGTTGGGTGAGTCCCGAAGGTATCAATGAAGTCGCTGAACTGTGCGATATGGACCCGACACAGGTTCGCTCTATCGCCGGGTTCTATACCATGTACAGCGAAAAAGAGAAGGGCAAGTACTGGCTTCAGGTTTGCACCGACCTGCCATGTGCCCTGCGCGGAGCCGACCAGTTCCACAAGGAACTCAAGGAACATCTCGGCGTAGACGAAGGCGGAACGACCGAAGACGGCATGTTCACTGTCGAGCATGTGATGTGCCTTGCCGCGTGTGATAAAGCGCCCATGCTCCAGTGCAACTTTCACTACTACGAAAATCTGGACATGGACAAGATGAAGGAACTGCTCGATCAGTTGCGCAAAGAGGCCAATTCCTAGATCGCCACTGACCGCGTATCGCAGAGGAGCGCCGGGTCACTCGGTTTTCTTGTGAAGCAATAGCATTATCGGAGTTCAACCGTGTACATTATCTACCGTGAAAAAGACATTCCCGACATCCACAAGTACGATGTCTATGTCAAGAATCAGGGCTACGACGCGCTCAAGAAGGCCCTTAAGATGGACCCGAAGGACGTTATTAACGAGGTGAAAGACTCGAATCTGCGTGGTCGCGGTGGCGCGGGCTTCCCCGCTGGCGTCAAGTGGAGCTTCATCCCGCAAAGCGAACCGGTCAAATACGTGGTCATCAACGCCGACGAGAGCGAATCGGGCACATTCAAAGACCGTCAGATTATGGAAAACAACCCGCACCAGATGATCGAAGGCGCGTTGATCTGCGCGTGGGCGATTCAGGCGACGGCGGTGTATATCTACCTGCGTGGCGAATTCTGGGATCTCGCGCACGAACTCGACAAGCATATCGCCGATGCCTATGAAGCTGGTTTGGCTGGCAAGGACATTCAGGGTTCTGGGTGGGATTGCGACGTATTCACGCATCTTGGCGCGGGCGCGTACATCTGTGGTGAGGAAAGCGCGTTGCTCAACAGCCTTGAAGGGCTGCTCGGTCAGCCGCGTGTGCGTCCACCATTCCCCGCACAAAAGGGGGGCGGCCTCTACAAAGAGCCGACTGTCGTGAATAACGTTGAGACACTGGCAAACGTCCCCTACATCATTCGTGAGGGCGCGGACGAATACAAAAAGATCGGCACCGAGCAGAGTACCGGTACAAAAGTCTACTGCGTCAGCGGACAGGTGAAGAACCCCGGCAACTACGAGTTTCCTATGGGTGAAGTCACCTTTCGCCAACTGCTGTTCGATTATGCTGGTGGCCCGCTGGATGGGCGCGAATTTAAGGCGATTTTGCCGTCCGGTGGATCAGGGCCGATTATCCCCGCCACTGACAAAGTACTCGATACGCCGCTGACCTATGAGGACTTGCAGGAGATTGACACCATTCTCGGTTCGGCGTCGATTATTGTGCTGGACGACAGCGTTGATATCACATGGGCCGCGTCGAAGATGACGAAGTTCTTCAAGCACGAAAGCTGCGGTAAATGCACGCCCTGCCGCGAGGGAACGTACTGGCTCGATAAGGTGTTGGATCGTATTCTCGCTGGTGAAGGTAAGCCGGAAGATGTCGATTTGATTAACGATGTTGCCAGCAACATGCAGGGCGCAACCCTGTGCGCACTGGGCGACTTCGCTGCTAATCCGATTCTGGCGACGATCAAGCACTTCCCGGATGATTTTAAGCAGCATATGGGGAAGAATGAAGACAGTAATGGCAAAGACGTGAAAGCTTCGTCAAATACTGGCGGTGTGGAGCAGGGGCGTGCTGGACGCGGTGCGACTGGTACAGCGACCCCGGCTACGAGACGCGCAGGCAAATCGACGTAACAGATGGCGAGTGAGTATCGCGGCGAGATGACCGCTGAGTTGCGTGAGGGTTTTGATGCTGATGTGTCTGCTGTAGATGAGCAGCCCGCAGTGCAAACATCTCAGACTACTGAAGAAGCACGTAGCGGATGGCTGCAAAACCTGTTTCACCGTATCCTCGGTAGCAAAAGATTTGATCGCCGTCTGCGAGAACTGGATCATGTGATCGCGCTTCGCCCCGATGTCGTCGTAAACTATGTCTTGCGCGGTGAGTTGCATCTCAAACAAAATAAATATGAACTGGCAGCCAGTGATTTTGAACGGGCGTGCAAACTGGCTGCCGAACAAATGCAAACGAACAACTGGGGAATTGTCGCACAGGCGATGTATGACCGTGCGCAGGTTGGGCTGAAACAGGTGGAACGACGCGCTCCGCATCTACCACAGCACCAACCAGATCGTTTATTGGACGAGGACGTGGCAGAGAACGCATATGACCACAGCACCGAACACGAAGACTGACGTAAAAACAGTCCGACTTTTTATCAACGACACCGAGTACCAGGTTCCCGCCGGGATGAATCTGGTCGATGCCGCCAAGTGGTATGCCGGGGACGATATCCCCGTGTTTTGCTACCACCCGAAGATGGACCCCGTCGGCATGTGCCGCATGTGCCTGGTCGAACTGGGTTCGATTATGAAGGATCGCGAAACCGGCGAAGATCAGCTTGATGAGAACGGCAATCCTGTGATTCGCTGGTTCCCCAAGCTGCAAACTGCCTGCACGCAGATGGTCACCGACGGTATGGTCGTCAGGACGCAGACCGAACAGGTCGATCAGGCGCGTGAGAACGTCATCGAGTTCTTGCTGACCAGCCACCCGCTGGATTGCCCGATTTGCGATAAGGGCGGTGAATGCCCGCTTCAGAATTTGACGATGGAACATGGCAACGGCAAGAGTCGTATGGACTTCGACGATAAGTTGAAGCTCAACAAGCATGTGCCGCTGGGTGATCTCATCTTCCTGGACGAAGAGCGCTGTATTCAGTGCGGGCGCTGCGTGCGCTTCCAGGATGAAATCGTCGGCGACGATGTTCTCGCCTTCCATGATCGCGGGCGCGATTTGCAGATCATCACCAATAGCGATCCCGGTTTTGATACCTATTTCTCCGGCAATACGACCGATATTTGCCCGGTTGGTGCGCTGACGACGGCGGACTTCCGCTTCGGCGCACGCCCGTGGGAATTGACCGAAATTCCGAGCATCTGCCCGCACGACGCGGCAGGCTCGAACATCAGCCTTAGCGTGCGCCTTGACCGTGACTTCGGCGGTCGCGCCATGATTAAACGTGTGATGCCGCGCCAGAACGAATACGTTAACGAAATCTGGATCAGCGATAAGACTCGCTTTGGACATCACTTTACCCGCAGCGAAGACCGTCTACAGCGTCCACTGTCACGCAATATCAGCGATAAACTGACCCCGGTGAATTGGGGCGAAGCAATCGCCGCTGCCGTTGCCGCGCTCAAGGATACAGACGGGGACATTGCCGCGATTGCCGGAACCAGCCTCAGTAACGAAGATGCCTGGACGCTGCGCCAACTGGTCGAAGGACTTGGCGGCGAGCGTCTGGGGGCGTGGCCTCCCACTCATGCCGGTGCGGACCTTGTTGCGCAGGTCGGCGTGGGTGCAGGTACAAATCTAAGCGAATTGGGTGAAGGCGATGCGGTACTCGTCATCGCCAGCGACCTTGAAGAAGAGGTTCCGATCTGGCGTTTGCGCATCAAGCAAGCGGTGGATCGCGGGGCGCATCTGGTTGTCGCCAATGCCCGTAAAACGCGCATGGACGACTTCGCGACGGATGTGATCCGCTATGAAATCGGACAGGCCGCGCAGTGGATGAACGGCATCAAGAAGAACGCAAAAGATACTGCCAAAGTCCTCGCCGATGCTGAAAATCTCGTGATCGTCGCAGGAGCCGATGGCGTGTCCCTTGAAGGCAGCCGTGCGTTGATGCAAGCCGCCGCCAACTTTCTGATTGAAAGCGATCATGTCGGCAAGGCGAATAACGGCCTTCTGTCACCGTTGCCCGGACCAAACGGCATGGGCCTGCACTATCTTGGTTTTTCGCCAGAAGCGACACAGGACATTGCATCTAACCCGCCGAAGGTGTTGATCGTCGCGCAGGCAGAACTGCTTGCTGATGATCCCGAAGCCGCTGCATGGCTTGACCAGGTCGAGACGGTCATCAGCCTCAATCTTTTTGCAGACGCTGTGAGTGCCCGCGCTGCGGTTGTGCTGCCGGTGCAAAGCTTTGCCGAGCGTGATGGCACGTTTACTAACGGCGAACGCCGGGTGCAGCGTTTCTATACCGCACAGGGTCCGATGGGCGAAGCGCTCCCGGCATGGCAGATTCTTTCCCGTATTGGCGAAGCATTGGGGCAGGGGACGGCCAAGATATCTGCCGCTGCTGTTATGCTAGACATCACCAGAAACGTCAGCGAGTTTGAGGGAATGCGCTATCGTGAACTCTCCAAAGTCGAGGAGCGCCAGTTCCCCGATATTGGTGGGCAAGACCTCTACTATGGCGGTACTGCCTATGCCAATAAGGGCGGACTCGGTATCCAGATTCCAGCGCAGGCTGATGACGGAAAAGTCAAAGCGGGTAAGGTCGAACTGCCGGATGCACCCAAAACCGCAAAGGGCGAACTCGTCATCGTTCCGGTGACGCGCCTGTATAACCGTTCCAGCACTTTCAAACCGAGTACACTCGTTCACCCTCGCGTGCTGATGCCCTACGTCGAACTCAATGAGGCCGACGCAGACAAGATGGGCGTTGCACAGGGCGATGTAGTGGAAGTTGTCGCGGGGCGCTCGTCGCTACGTGTGAAAGCATATGTCAACGGGGGCGTGCCAGAAGGTTTCGCCGTCCTGCCGCGCCATCTGACCGATGACGCCGCGCCGTTGACCTTGACTGTGGGCCAAATCAACAAAGTCGAGGGTTAATCTATGGATCGCAGGCTACTACTTACCCTCATCCCTGTAATCATCATTCTCGTCGTTCTGGCGCTGATCCTTTCCAACTGGGGATCGGTGCTGGGTGCGGGCGAGGATTTGCTGGAATTCACCTTCCGGCCTGATGATCGCGTGCAGGGTGAGGTCATTGAGTGTTCGGATTCTGACGGATGCTCTATTATTCACCCGATTGTTTACTCGGTCGTGCTGATCCTTGTCGTCTTGACAGGTTTCGCCTATACGACCCTGCTGGAACGAAAGCTAGTCGCCTATTTTCAGCAGCGTGTCGGCCCTAATCGCGTTGGTCCGGGTGGCTTTTTGCAGCCACTCGCAGACGGCATCAAGCTGATCTTCAAAGAGGACATCATGCCATCAGGGGCGAAACGCCCGGTGTATCTGATGGCCCCGATGCTGAAGGCTATCCCCACGCTGGTTGTGCTGGCGGTGATCCCACTGGGACCACCCATACTCGTGCCCTGGTTCGCGCCTTCGCTCGGCGACGTATGGTATCGTGTGCCGCTGGGCCTCGCTGATGTCAACGTCGGTATTCTGTGGTTGCTGGCGATCACCAGTCTGGGCACTTATGGCGTTGTGCTTGCAGGATGGGCCAGCAACAATAAGTATTCCATGCTTGGTGCAATGCGTGCCTCTGCGCAGATGATTAGCTACGAACTGAGTATGGGCCTCGGCCTCGCCGTTCCCGTGTTGATTGCGGGCAGCCTCTCGCTTGTTGCGATCACGCAGGATCAGGGCGGGTTGTTCATCAACTGGTATGTGTTCCAGAATCCGCTGGCTGCGGGTGTGCTGATTATTGCCCTCATCGCAGAAGTCAATCGTGCGCCCTTCGACCTGCCAGAAGCAGAGCAGGAACTTACCGCCGGGTATATGACTGAATACAGCGGTATGAAGTTCGCACTGTTCATGATGGCGGAATACCTCGGTATGATCGCCGTCAGTCTCATCGCTGCTGTGACCTTCTTCGGTGGATACAATGACGGTTTCGGCCTCGTCGACAGCCTGCCGATTCTCGGTCCGGCGGTCATTATTGGCAAAGTCGTGCTGCTGCTCTCTGGATTCGTGTGGCTGCGTGCGACCCTGCCGCGCATCCGCTATGACCGGCTGATGCAGTTCGGCTGGAAAGTGCTGCTTCCGCTGGCGATTATCGCCGTTATCTGGACTGCGATTGCGGTCGTCATCGGCGAAGAACTGGGGCAGACGGCTTACTTCGTCGCTTCTGGTGTGCTGCTAGGTGCGATCATCCTGGTCGGCGGATACATCGCCTCGCGTCAGGAAGTGGACGCGGACGACATGGACCCTGAAGACGATCCGATTATCACCGGCGAAGAACGCGGCCCCGTCTATATGGGGATTCAGGCCATCGGCGGCTTGCTGGCAATTCCCTTCGGCCTGTATGACTTTACGCTGAAGACCCTTGACCGTCTGGCGAAACTGGGTCAGACCGAAGAAGAAGCCCAGGCAGAAGCCGCTGCTCTTGAAGCCGGAGACGACAATCCGGCGCTACCGTCCAAATCTGGCGGAGACTAGCACCATACTGATTAAACTGTACGGACGTGGCAGTGCTGCTGCGTCCATACCATGTTGTTTTACGGAGGGATGTTTACCGTATGAATGTCATCAAAGGGTTTGCTACGACCTTTAAGCACCTGATGGAAGAACCCGTTACGCTCCAATACCCGGAACAGGTGCGCCCGTTCCAGGAGCGATTCAAGGGACGCCATCACCTGCGCCGTTATGACAATGGCATGGAAAAGTGTATCGGCTGTTCGCTGTGCGCGGCAGCTTGTCCGGCAGACGCGATCTGGGTCGAGGCGGCGGACAACACGGATGAAGCGCGTCATAGCCCCGGCGAGCGTTTCGCCAAGACTTACGAGATCAATATGCTGCGCTGCATATTCTGCGGCTACTGTGAAGACGCTTGTCCGACGCAGGCAATTGAACTTGGTCACGAACACCAGATGAGCTTCACGGATCGTCGTGATGCCATCTACACCAAAGACATGCTCATCGACCCTGTTCCAGAAGGTGGTCAAGATACGCCAATGGAAGTGGAACCGGGCGTGTACACACGTGCGATTCCCGATATGCCTGACCCTAAATAGTGGTTGGGAAATGGTTGAAAAATGGGACGCCGGGCCTTTGAAGTTCGGCGTCCTCTGTGTTAGACTTCACAAGGTTTCTACACTACACCCAATAGGACGTGTAGCCAATGTCAATCGAAGTATTCTTGTTTCTGGTAGTAGGCGGATTGGCGGTCGCGGCGGCGGCATCCATGCTCATTACCGATAACGCTGTCTACAGTGCGCTGTTTCTCATTCTTAATTTTGGCTGTGTCGCTTTCCTGTATCTGATGCTAGATGCACCCTTTCTGGCGATGGTCCAGATTGCTGTATACGCCGGGGCGATCATGGTGCTTTTCCTGTTCGTCATTATGCTCCTTGGCGCAGAACGCGATCCGGAAGGGGACAACAAGTCGTTCCAATGGCTGGCTCCTACTGCAATGGGTTTGGCGCTGGCACTGGTGATTGCATCCGGTCTGGCCTTCTTCGCCGGGGAAATTGACGATCAGCCTATACCCGAAGACGTGCCGCAAATACGTCTGGCCCACCTCGCACCACGCTTTCTTGAAAGCGGCGATGTCTACCTCAATGGTGAACTATTCGCTGAGGGCGTAGAGTTTGGTGAGACAACCGGCTTTGAAGCTCTCGAACCCGGTGACTACAGCCTCGCCATTGACGGCGATCATCCACAGCTTACACAACCCTTCCCGCTGGGCAATATCACACTGGCAGAAGGGGATGTGCGTACCATCATCCTGTATGGTGCCAGCGCGGTGTTCGGTGGTGGTGATAGTGGTGTGCCAGAACTCGGCCTGCCCGAAATACTGGATGTTGCCGAGGATGTAAACGTCGTTGAGGCCAATTCGGGCCGTGTGACCTTCATCAATACGTATACGGGTGCAGAAGCCATTGACCTCGTTGACGCTGGAAGTAACTTCCGCATTGACGACAATGAAGAAATCGAGGTGATCGCCGCCGGGATCGCCAGTGGCGAAGCGCTTGATCCGCAAATCTTCAGGTCGGGCAGCCCAGACTGGATGTTCACCGTCGCTGGAGATAACGACCAGGTCCTGGCCCGCCTGCGGGATTACGAGATTGAAAACGAGACAACTCAGTTGCTCGTTCTGGCAGAGCGCATCCCCGCCGGGGCAACGGAAGCGGTCCCGTTTGTGCAACCGGTCACGGTTGATAGCAGGCCAGCTTTCGGTAGCCCGGAGGCCATCGGGCAATCACTCTTTATTGATTACGTGCTGCCCTTCCAGCTAGTCGCCATGTTGCTGCTCGCGGCGATGGTCGGCGTTATCGTGCTGACGCAGCGTGCCGGACTCAAGCCGAAACCGGGGCGTCCGCTGCGCCGCAAGGTCAGCCGACCGCTCACCAGCGTTATTTCGTCGCAGACCGGGCACGATGTGCTACAACCGTCTCAGCCACAGCTAGAAGCGCCTGACGGTGAGCGGCCAGAACCCGCAGGCGATTAACGGGCGTCCACGCGCAAAGGGGAGGAAGTTATCCACATGGTACAGACCGAAGCCTTTATTATCCTGAGTCTGGTGCTGTTTACGCTGGGCGCGATGGGCGTTTTATTGCGCCGTAATGCAATTCTCGTCTTTATGTCTGTCGAGTTGATGCTCAATGCGTCCAATCTGGCATTGGTCGCCTTCGCTCACCAGTGGGGCGAGGTGGATGGGCAGATTTTCGTCTTTTTTGTCATCACCGTCGCCGCCGCAGAAGTCGCGGTCGGGCTGGCGCTGATTGTGGCGATTTTCCGCTCGAAAGCCAGCATCAATATCGACGACCTCCATCAGATGGAGGGTTAACTGTGATTTACCGGGCATTCTTTCAGCGTACACCGCGAGAGGCTTAAGCGATGCAAAGTTTTGCGCAACTCGCGCCCTTGATTATTTTGTTCCCGGCAGTCGGGGCGTTCATCAACTTCTTCTGGGGGGCTAAACTGCCGGAGCGCTTCTCGGCGTATATCGGCATCTTCGCGTCCTCAATGACGTTCGTGATCGCGCTGCTGCTGTTCGCGTATCTGGGCGGCAACAACTACGAAGCTGCTGTCATTGACCCGCCAATTATTGGCAGCGAGTGGATCGCCATCGACTCCGTCGGGATGTCGATCACATGGCAAACCAGAGTCGATACGCTGAGTGTGGCAATGATGCTGTTCGTCACCTTCGTGGGGACACTCATCCATATCTACGCGATGGGGTATATGCACGGCGATAAGCGCTTCTATCGCTTCTTCGCCTATCTGAACATGTTCCTCACCTTCATGCTGATCCTGGTCAGCGCCAACAACATGCTAATGATGTTCGTGGGTTGGGAAGGTGTGGGCCTGTGTTCGTACCTGCTCATTGGCTTCTGGTGGGATAAACCGGGTGTCGGTTGGGCCAACAGCAACGCCGCCCGCAAAGCCTTCATCGTCAATCGTATCGGCGACTTCGGTCTGCTGATGGCGATGTTCCTGATTTTCTGGACCTTCGGTACGCTCGACTTCTATAAACCGGGTGAAATCGCCAACCCCGACGCCGGGGCGCATCATGGCGAAGAACATGGTGATGACTCGCACAGTGAAGAGGAAAGCCACGACGAAGAGGCTTCATCAGAAGAAGCCTACCTCGGTAACGGCCTCATCCTGACCTCGGTTGCCCTTCAGGAAGAAGGTGGCGAGGAAGGCGAACACAGTGAAGATGAAGCGCACTCAGAAGAAGAGGGCGCTCATGGTGACGAGCACCACGGCGTTGACGTGGCTATCTTCTCGTGGCAGGACGATAATATCGAACTCCGCGAACTCGGCATTTTCGGGCAGGCGAAGCGCATCCTCGAAACAGGCGAGATTGAGGAAGTCGAAATCGGCTCTATGACCATCAATTTCACCGACTTACTCGTCCTGATTACGCTGTTTATGCTGCTCGGTGCGACCGGTAAATCCGCACAGATTCCGCTCTTCGTCTGGTTGCCAGACGCGATGGCGGGTCCAACGCCGGTTTCTGCGCTCATCCACGCGGCGACGATGGTCACGGCAGGCGTTTACATGATGGTCCGCGCAAACGTGTTCTTTTACAATGCAGAACTGACCTCGTTTATCGTCACGCTCGTTGGTGCGGGGACGGCGCTTATCGCCGGATATATCGCAGTCGGGCAGTGGGATATTAAGCGTGTCCTCGCCTACAGTACCATCAGCCAGCTTGGGTTTATGGTCGCGGCGGTTGGTATCGGCGCATATACGGCGGCGATGTTCCACATGATCACGCACGCCTTCTTTAAGGCGCTACTCTTCCTCGGTAGTGGTTCGGTTATTCACGGCGTCGAACACGGACATCACCACGTTCATGAACATGGACATCATGACGATGACCATCACGATGACCACCACGAAGAAGAATTTGACCCGCAGGATATGCGCAACATGGGCGGTCTGCGCAACAAGATGCCCATTACATACATTACTTATGTGTTCGGGACGCTGGCACTTGCCGGTATCTTCCCCTTCGCCGGGTTCTGGTCGAAGGACGAAATTCTTGCGGATGGCTGGCTTGTCGGCTTTGATAAGGGCGAACTCGCCGGATACATCGCACTCGGTACGCTGTTGCTGGCGGCGGGATTCACCGCCTTCTACATGTGGCGACAGATCGTACTCGTCTTCCACGGCGCACCGCGCAGCGAGGCCGCCGAACACGCGCCTGAAAGCGTGCCGTCTATGACGGTCCCGCTCGTGATTCTGGCGTTCTTCAGTATCGCCATCGGTTACATCAACATGCCGTCTGGCATTTTCATCCTGACCGATGTTTTCGGTGCGCATCGCCTGGGCGACTGGCTGGAATTCAGTGTTGTCGAAGGTAGTATCCCGCCGTTTAACCTGTTCGTGGCGCTGGCTGCGCTTGGCCTTGGCCTTGGCGCAATCATCTTCGCGGGGCAGCTTTACGGCAGCGAGCGTGCACAAAAACTTGTTAAAGAACAATGGAAAGACCCGCTGGAAGCTGACCCCAACACCGGGCAAATCTGGGGCATCGCCAACGCCCGCATGTACTGGGACGAGATTTACTTCCGGCTGATCGAGAATCCTTATAATCGCATTGCGGCGTTCTTCGCAAATACGGTTGACTGGGACTTTTTGCACGATTACTTCCACGACAAAGTCATCGTTCGTGGCTACAACACCGTCGGTAAGTTGCTGGCGAATCCGTTTGATCTCGGTCTAATCGACGGTGTCGTCAACGGTGTTGGACGCATCGCGCAATGGTTAAGCGGCAATATGCGCCGCACGCAAACCGGCTATGTCCGCACCTATGCCCTGGCCCTGTTCCTGGGTGTGGTCGCGGTGATTATTATCATGCTGCTGCCCCTGATTCAGGGCTAGTGGGCGTCGTTACCCGCAGAGGAGCTGACAAAGCATATGGAACCTGTAAGTGCTACGCTCTCCCTCACCACTCTGACGCTATTTTTGCCGATGGTGGGGTTGACCATTCTCCTGTTTATCAACGAAGACAAGGACCGCGCCGCGATTAAGTGGACGGCCCTCGGCTTTAGCATCGCAACCTTCGTCGCCTCGCTGGTGATGTGGGCTGCCTTCGACCCGTCGAACCCCGGCCTACAGATGGCGCAACGCAACGACTGGTTGCCTACCTACGGCATTAGTTATTTCGTCGGCGTTGATGGTATCAGTATGCTGATGGTGCTGCTGACAACCTTTATCATGCCGCTGGCGATACTGTCCTCGTTCCGCTCTAGTGTCATTCAAGAGCGCGGACGTGAGAAGCTCTACTACATATTCATGATGTTGCTCGAATGGGCAATGCTGGGTGTGTTCGTAGTGCAGGACCTCGTTATCTTCTATATCTTCTGGGAAATCACCCTCGTGCCGATGTACTTCCTGATCGGTATCTGGGGGGCGGAAAACCGTGTCTACGCATCCCTGAAGTTCTTCCTCTACACGATGGCAGGCTCTATCCTCATGCTGCTGGCGATTCTCTACGTCGGTGGTGAGGCCGGGACATTCGCACTGCCAGAGATCATCGCCGGGGTGCAAAACGGCACGCTCAACTTTGTGATGGACGGTGTCTTTAGCGAGCAGTCTACGCTGTTCCTCGGTTTCCTGATTGCCTTTGCGATCAAAGTCCCGATTTGGCCGTTGCATAGCTGGCTGCCGGATGCTCACGTTCAGGCCCCGACTGCCGGGTCGGTCATTCTGGCGGGTG
>DAOTXA010000024.1:0-5138 GCA_034435595.1 Anaerolineae bacterium
ATCGACCCGGAAGTCGAGCGCAACGAGTTCGCCCGCCTCAATGCCGTATTCGAGATCACCGAAGCAGAAAAGATGTGGGGCGATGCCGGATTCAGTCTACCCGTGAACAGCGAGTTTACATCGCCGTTCGGTTCATACCGCACCTTCAACAGCACTGTTGAGACACGCCACACCGGATGGGACCTGCGTGCGCCAACCGGAACCCCCGTCATGGCGACGGCGGACGGCGTGGTCGGCTACGCGGGTCTGCTGGATATTCGCGGCAATCATGTCGTCATCGACCACGGACTCGGCGTGCATTCCGGCTACTCGCACCTATCGCAGATTCACGTAACACGTGGACAGACCGTAACACGCGGGCAGATTATCGGCGTCAGCGGTAACACCGGACGCAGCGGCGGCGCACATCTGCACTGGGAGATCAGCGTCAATGGTGAGTGGATGGACCCGCAGCAGGTCTACGAGTTGTGGATTCCGTAGAGCGAGTCATTGGTTGTTAGTTGTTGGTTTTTAGTAATAGCATATGGCTATTATGCCTATGATGGACTCAAATGATAACCGCGTGTTTGAGATCGTCCGAAATACCCCGGATGATCATGAAATCCATGATGACCAATGGATTGTTTGGGGCTACATATACCAGACAATCCATTCAGGTCAACAGATTGAGGCCGTTGTCGATGACGAGCATTTCGCCTTCATGATTGACGAAATCTACACGTATGGTCACATTATTGATGAAATAGATCGTGGAATGAGTGCACGTTTGGCGCTGTCTGGGCCTACATCATCGGAACTCAAACAAGTTAAGTATTTGTATCGCGTTTCAGAACAATAGGATAATCCGATTGATATGGCTCTGTTACCAGAACGCGAAAATGCGATTCTACATACCGCCAAAGTTCGAGATTATTTACTGAATCCCGATCACCCGGTCGGTGGCAGTAAGGCGGCTTTCTTCGCCGCATTCGGCTTCTCTCAAGACAAATGGCATGTTATGAGAGACGCATTGATAGAACACGCGAAAATTACTGAAATCGTCACCACGCAACAGAAAAAACATGGTGTAACATATAATTTAGAAGGGGCGCTGGTATCCCCTGACGGTCGCAACCCGATGATCGTTTCGGTGTGGCAAATTGATACTGGAACCACGCTTCCACGCTTCATCACTGCTTTTCCTGCAAAGAATACACGCTGAGGCTATCATGATCCCCGAACTTGAAATTGTGGCATTAACTGAAGATATGCCCAAGCATGGACTAAAAGCCGACGACATTGGAACAATCGTAGACGCGCACAAAGACGCTTACACGGTTGAATTTGTGCGTCAGGATGGTCACACCATTGCTTTGATTGAAGTCGAGCCAGAGCAAATTCGGCGCATTGACCGCACTCAGGAGATTTTGAGCAGCCGTCGCATCAGCGCATAATCACGTTTTACGCGCCGCTTCTACCCCGCGTCCTCATCGTCTGCCAGCGCGGTAAAACGCATGAAGGCGCGTTCCTGCGGCGTCATATCGACCGGATACTCGGTTTCGTCGTAGGATTCGAGAATGCGATAGCCCTCTTTGACGTAGCCGCGAATCGTGTGCAGGCTGATACCCATTTCATCAGCGGCGAGATGCGCGGGCATCCCTTCGACCACACACAGCTTAATCGCCTGTCGGATGCGGTCCGTCAGTTCAGGATATTCGCGCTGTTCGGGCAAAATATCAGCATGGAAAATGCGCGAATTTGAGAGTCTGGCATCACGGCTGGCGCGTTCAATTCCCTGTGTAATGGTGAAATCGTGTTCGAGCATGTACACAATCCCCCAGGCGATTTGCAGCCGCACCTCGCTCTTCAGCATGAACCCGCGTGCTCCGGCGTTTGCCGCCGCTTCGACTCGTTCGAGGTCGGGATTTTGCAGCAAGCACAAAACCTGCACATCGGGGATTAACTCCCGCAGGCGGGTGATGCTGCGAGCAAGGTCACCCGGCGAGAGGTGGACGACATCCATCACCACGACATCGGGCAATTCGGCATCAGGCGTCTTCTTGATGTACGCCCGCATATCTTCGTCGCTCTCGGCGAGATAAGTTACGCGTGTGCGACGGTCCCAGGCAAGATAACTGTTGACCGCCTGCAACGCGTAGAAATCGGTATCCAAAAGCAGCACTTTAAGGTTCCAGGTGCCGATTCCCGACATCGTTCCGGCTCTTTCGCTTGGTTATTCCGCGGCATGTTTAGTGTAGGCGCAAATTGCCGGATATGCAACGGCTTGACCCAAGCTCCGGCATTGCCTACGCTCACTGTACGGCCTAGAATAGCGCCCTGTGTATCTGGCAATGAAAGCATCTGCCTGTGAAGGGTTCTGCCACCAACCAATCTGCTCTGTGGGTCATCCCGCTGATCCTGTTCGGGTTCTTCATCTTCGTCTACCAACTGGACCGCGTACCGTTGTGGAGCGATGAGGGCTGGACCATTGCCGCGACCAACGCCGATGTTTCACTCGTAGAAACAGTCACCGACTGGATCGCCATTGACGTGCATCCGCCCCTGTACTTTCTACAACTCAATCTGTGGCGTGATTTCACAGGAGACAGTGTATTCGCCATGCGTTATCTGGCGGTGCTGGTGGCCGTGATCGGTGTCGCGCTGGCCTATCGACTGGGGCGCGACCTGTATTCGCACCGCGCAGGGATGATCGCGGCGTTGCTGTTTGGCCTGCACGACTTCGTGCGTGTGCTGGCACAGGAGGTCCGCCACTATCCGCAGCCAATGGCGCTGGTTTTGCTGTGCGCGTGGCTTTACTGGCGACTGTGGCAGAAGCCGACCGCTCGCCGGATAATTCCGCTGGCAATTGCAGGAGCGGCCTTGCTCTATACCCATTACTGGGGCGGATTCGTGCTGCTCGGATTGTTCGTCCATGCGTTGCTGACAAAGCGGCAACAGTTTCGATTGTTCTTCCTGAGTTTCGCCGGGATGGGAGCGTTATTCATCCCCTGGCTGCCCTTCCTGTACGATCAAATCACGTTGGAACGCCCCGGTGGTCTGCCCCACGCCCTGGAAAATTCGCAGACCGTCTATGCGGTGCTGACCTACCAGCTCCTCGGCATCCCCGAAATGTTCTGGGTGATGTTATTCGTCGTCGGCGGCCTCAACATCATGACACGCAAGCGTCCAACGGCAGCGAGTTCGTTACCGCTGGTTGTCGTTGGGCTGGCGGTCGGGCTGACACTCGTCCTCAATGCGTTCTACCCGACGCTTTCCTTCCGCTCAATGGCGGTGATTGTGCCGCTGCTGGTCGTGGGTGCAGCTTACGCGCTAAGTGAATTCGGTCAGCGCGAGCGGGCGATTCTGCTGGTGTTCGTCGCCGCCTACGGATTGACGACCACCAGTGCCGGACCGCAATTACGCGGTCCCTGGCTGCAAATGGCGGATTACGTCTTGCCGCGCAGTACGCCGGACGACGCCGTGATGATCGAGATTAAGTTCGAGGCCGTCACCTACTATCTTGACCAATCGGTCGCGCCGCCGGACTACCTGCTGACCAAGCCGGCACGCCTGCGCAACTATGCCGGCTACAGCGAATTATTGGACACCATCAGCAGCAATTATGACGGCCTGTGGATTGCCAATGTCGGCTGGGTCGAATATGACGTGCGTGCCGACCTTGCCGCACGCGGATTTGTGGAGTCTGCGCCGGAGTTCGACATGGGGCGATTTGCAGGCGAACCGGCGATGATCTGGCGCATGGACCGGATACCGGACGGCGAGCCAGTGGCAATCTTCGGCGACGGTCGTGAGGGCGATGCACTACGTCTGCTGCGCGGAAACGCCACCGTCCGCGAAAACAACGTTGACGTGACCCTGCTGTGGTCCGCGCCAGCGACGCCCGAACGCGAATATACGATTTCCGCCTTTCTGCTTGGCACAGACGGAGCCTTCGCCAATCAAGACGGCCCGCCGCTGGATGGTCGCGCCCCGACGATTACCTGGTCGCCGGATGCGCCCGTGTTCGATGCCCACCGCATTGACGCATCCGCATTGCCACCGGGCGAATATCGCGTCGGCGTGCAGGTCTACTATTTTACTGACCAGACATTCACTGAAATCGCCAATTTGACGCTCGACACCTGCGACGATGACCCTGACTGCCGCTTCATCGTGGTGGATACGGTGACGGTTGAGTAAGCACGAATCACATAAGGGGATAATTTCTCATGACGAAACCACATGTTTTGATGCTGACACCGTATCTGCCCTATCCGCCAGTCAGTGGGGGGCGAATGCGGACATACAATCTTGTGAAGCATCTGCGCGAAGACTATGATATTACGCTTGTCTGCTTCGGTCGCCCGGAAGAACAGGCGCTTGACTGGTCACCGATGGCGGCGCTGTGCGATGTGCACGTCGTCCCCCGCGATGAGAGTCCCGGCACACTGCAAGCCGCGCTCATGAGCCTGACATCCGCCGAGCCGGTGACGATGCGCCTGTATCGCAATGAGCCTATGCGCAAAACACTTGCCGACATCATCCAAACGACGCCGCCAAATGTGATACACGTTGAGTCGTTTTACATGCTGCAAAATGTGCCGGAAAACGTCATCGCGCCTGTCTTGCTGTCGGAACCCGCGATTGAGTACAAGGCATGGGGACAATACGCCAAAATTGCCAAGCCAGTCTATACGCGGCCCGGTGTGGCGCTGGAAGCCATAAAGATGCGCCAGCTAGAGCCGAAAGTCTGGGCGCAGGCCGATCTCGTCGGCGCAATGTCGGATGTAGACGCGCAAATCATCCAGCAGGCTGCACCGGCTGCAAAGACGTGGTTGACACCAAATGGCGTCGATGTCGAGTTCTTCCACATTGACGAATCGGTTGAGCGCGACAGCAAAACCGCTGTCTTTATGGGCGATTATAAGTATTTCCCCAACACGGATGCGGTCGCCTTCTTCGCGGCGGAGATCATGCCGCTGATCCGCGCCCAACGTCCCGATTTCCATTTGACACTGCTCGGCAAAGACCCATCGCCGGAGATTCAAGCGCTGGCAGGGGATAACGTCACCGTCACCGGACTCGTAGACGACACCCGCCCCTATCTACAGTCAAGCGCGGTGTTCATCTGCCCGATTCGCAGTGGCAGCGGAACCCGA
>DAOTXA010000025.1:0-9155 GCA_034435595.1 Anaerolineae bacterium
AACCGGATCACTGTATTCGGGTAAATTGGTGCAAGCGCCGGGGGGCGAATGGGTCTTTATGGCCTTCAGGAACCTTGACTCGTCGGGTAACTTCATCGGTGATATTATCGATCCGCTGCCCGTAAGCATTGACTCCAACGGAGTGTTGCGGGTTGGCTTTCCGTAAACAATCCACTGTCATCATGACTAAAAAAACAACGATTCACGATGTCGCCAGCCATCTGGGTGTAGGAGCAGGTACAGTCTCGCGGGTTATCAACAATCACCCCAACGTGAGTGAAAAAATGCGTGCTCGTGTGCTGGATGCGATGGAAGAACTCGGCTATCGCCCCAGTTTTGCCGCCCAGTACATGCGCAAGCAAAGCTCAAAAATCATTGGTTTTTTGACGGCACAGGTTGCAATTACGCCGTATGCAGTCGATATTACACGCGGGGCGCAAGATTCCGCGTGGGATCATGACAAGGTGCTGCTGGTCCTCAACACTGGCTCGAACATGGAAAATCTACCGTCGGCGGTGGAAATTTTGCTAGAGCGCGAAGTTGAAGGCATTATCTATGCTGCCATGTGGCATCATGGCGTCACGCTGCCGGAGAATCTTTACGAGGTGCCAACCGTCCTTGTAAATTGCTATTCGCTGGGTAATCCCTTGCCCTACACTGTGCCCGACGAGGTCGCAGGCGGCTATACCGCGACACGTCACCTGATCGAAAAAGGCCACCGTCGAATCGGGTTCATCAACCTGGAAATTAACCTGCCTGCGGGCAAAGGTCGCCTTGAAGGATACCGTCGTGCGCTTAAAGAAGCCGGTATTGCCTACGACCCCGCTATCGTGCATGGCAAGGAAAATCTATCAGAAGCCGGGTACTTTTATGCACGCAAATTTCTACAATTGCCTGATCCACCGACTGCACTTTTCGCAGGTACAGACAATATCGCTGTGGGGGTCTATGACGCGGTAAAAGAGCTTGGGCTGCGTATCCCTGACGATATTGCGGTCATCGGGTTCGACAATCAGGAATTGATCGCATCGGCCCTGCGTCCGGCGTTGACGACTATTCAGCTACCACACTATGAAATGGGCATGTGGGCCTTAAACACATTGATCAACAGTGACGGCAACCTGGCCCCAACGACATATGCGGCATTGGATTGTCCACTTGTGATTCGTTACTCAACGTGAGCAATCGCCCCACGCTCAACCCCTTGATTGGCTAAGAGAACGTGCGTTGCGCCCGGTCTCAACACAATAGGATGCTCAAATGGCAGAGTCAAAACCGAAGGTCATTGTCGATCCTCATTTTAGAACGATGGACGAAATTCTATCTGCGGACGAACGCGAGCGGCTAGCCAGCCTGTGCGAAGTCGTCTGGGGGCGGGATGAACCGATGCCACAGGACGAGTTCCTTAAAGCGTTGCCAGATGCCGAGGTCGTCATTTGCGGTGACTGGCGCTATGGTGATGTGCTTGATTGTGCGGACAACTTGCGTGCAATTCTGGTAGCATCCGGGGGCTTTCCATTGGAACTCGATTACGCCGCCGCCTACCAACGACGCATTCGTGTGTTGAGCGTGGCCCCGGCGTTTGCGCGGCAGGTGGCAGAAATGTGCCTCGGTCTGGCGCTGGCATCGGCGCGTGAAATCACCAATAGTGACCGCGCCTTCCGCAAGGGTGAAGAATTGTATCTGCACGAGAGCAATACCAACACCTTCATGCTATACGATCAGCCGGTGGGCATCATCGGTTATGGCAGCATCGCCCGCGCCCTGCATCCTTTGCTTGCGCCCTTCAATGTAGATATTTCGGTGTATGATCCCTGGTTGAGCGATGGTTATCTGACGCGGTTCGGGGTCAAACCGGCTTCGTTGCCCCAATTGATGGCGCAATCCCGCGTGATCTTCGTGCTGGCGGCCCCCACCAAAGAGAATCAGGCCATGCTCTCGCGTGAGTTGCTGGAAACACTGCAAGCGCATAGTGTCCTCGTCCTCGCCAGCCGCGCTCATGTCGTGGATTTTGACGCCATGACTGAACTCGTTCTGGCGGGTCGTTTCAAGGTTGCTACGGACGTTTTCCCGACTGAACCCCTTGCCGCCGGTCATGCCATCCGGCAGGCAGAAAACGCGGTGCTGTCGGCGCATCGTGCCGGGTCGGTAAAGGCTGGCTTGCGCGAAATTGGCGAGATGCTGGTCGATGACCTCGAAGCGATCTTGCGTGGTTTGCCGCCGCGCCGCCTGCAAAATGCGGAACCCGAACTGAGTATGCGCTATACGGTCAATCGCGCACGCCAGCCCGGTGAGACGACGCCGAAGTGACCGCTCGTGAATTCATCCGAGGGTGTGCGGAGGGCGCGATATGTATGGGCGCTTCAGCCCGAATAAATGCTCAAGCACTGTTGCGATAAATGCGTCCATGTGATCGGGTATCGGCATTGACGCCGACACCCGACCTACGCATTGAGTCTAATAGTGCGTTTAGCGCCTAATGATGGACAGAATCAGTGTTTTATAGCCTAGAGCGCCCATCAAAATCAGCTTGAGGGCGTACTAATCCTCGATAATCAGTAGATTGCGCGATTCAGTCCCGCCTTCTGACAACCAGCCCTCGAAGCCGACCTGATTAGAATCACCTTCCATGACGCGCACGTACCAACGTAGTTCGTTGTTCGCCGCCCCCTCACAGACGGGACCACCCAGAATCTCCACGATTGCACCTTCTTGCAACGGGTCCATTTGCTGATTGGCACCTTCACCCCGGAAGAAGAAACGACCGCCCAGCAGCAGCCGTGCGCGGTCGCCGATCTTCAATTGGGTATCGAGGGCGTTGGGGCATACAGTGTCCTCATACCTGTTAGGCAGTTGGGCACGTTCGAGACTTTCGGGTGCCATCAGATAGAAGTCGCTACCTTCACTAATCCAACCATCTGCTCCGTTTGTCAGTTCGACCTCCCACCAGATCGCAGGACCAGTACATTCCGGCCCACCGATGACGTCGAAATCTGTACCGAAATCGAGGCGCACAAGTTCGTCGAACTCCGCGCCAGGACCGTTGCGGATCGCAAGGCCAAGATCATAGTTGACGTAACCGGGAATCCCGATCTCGAAGCGGCTGGGGATCGCACCGGGACAGCGGAAGCTGGTATCAACAAATATCTCATCCGGGCGCGGGAACACAGTATACGGTGCGGTGTCGATAATACCGCCCGCGCTGCGACGGCTGGGCGGTGCACCCAGTTGTACGATGCCGTCGCCAAAACGCGTGTTGCCTGAAATCGGCTCGCGCCAGATTTCGGTGAACTGAATTTGAAGCTGGTCGGTGCGTAGCTCAGTGTTTTGTTCCAGCAGCAAAGCTGCCATGCCAGCGACCACCGGAGCAGCGGCAGATGTGCCGATAAAGGGCGTCCCATCATCCATATAGATTTCACCTGGAGCGGCGATGTCTGGTTTGGAGTAGTTGCTTTGACCAGCGAGGACCACGCCAAAGCTGCTGTATTCCGTGATATTGCGTGAACCGTCTACAGCGGCGACGGTGAAGGCGTTGTTGGCATCTGCCGGGGCTACCACCGATGCACTATCCTGTGAGAGCAAATCGGGCAAATCAACGTATTCGACAAACAGCGCGAACAACACGTCCGCCTCGAATTGAATCCCCGCGTTGCGGATGCGAATCTCGAACGGCTCGGTTACGTCCTGCACGTTGACGATTTCGAACAACGGTTGTGAGGTATCCGGCCCTTGACGCCGCTCACCAACTGCCAGGGTATCACCTGTGATGCGACCAACAGCCTCCAAATCAAAGTCCACCCGTTCTTGCAGACCTGTTTCGGGGTTAAACAACGCCCCGGCAGAATTCAGCCAGCTTAACAGAATTGTGCCGGAATATGGTTCGTTTTCCGACGCAGTGATGACCAGTTCGGTTGGCCCGCCCGCATTGGCAAAGTTGTGCAAGCCATCTGGCTGTGCATCGCTATCATTGAAGAAGTTCGACACATAGCCACGGTTGAAGTTCCCGGACGAGTTCACCCAGAAAATGCCTTGCTGGAACAAACTATCCACGAGTTGTGCATATTCATGGTTGCCGTCCAGCGGCAGAACGGGCAGGCCGACCGAGTGATTGATGATGACAACACCTTCATCCTGCATCCAATCAGTACAGTCGCGCAATGCATCAAACGAACCATCGTAGCGGCAGGCATACAACGGCGCACTGGGGGCTACAGCATGAACTACTTCGAGCACATCGGTCCCATGATCGTTGTTGTTGAGCGCGTAGCTGCTTACATCAAACCCCGGTGGTAGACTGACTGAGGCGCGGCCCGTGATGAAACGATCAAGTCTACCGAAGGCGGTATCGATGACGCCGATGCGCTGCCCTGCACCGGTCCATCCCGCTTCGTGCCATGCGCGGATGCCATAGTCAATCAACAGCGCAGACTTGGTGATTGGTTGCGTCCGCACGCCGTTCACGTTCAACCCGACAGCGGCTCCGGTGGGTGATTCTGCACCACTATCGGCATCCGCCGTTTCTGGTGCGGCGACTTCTTCAGTCGGAACCGCAGTCGGCGGCGGGGCCTGACCAACCGGGACAGCAGGCTGCCAATCCGGTGAATGATCGCTAAACGCGTTTTCTGTCAGTGGAACCGCGTTGCTGCCATTCGGGTTCATAATATAGATTTCGTCGCTGTCGCCGCCGTCGTTGACGAAGGCAAGTTTACTACCATCGGGGGCCATGGTCACACGACCGCTGTTGCCTTCGATCTCGCTAATACGCTCCGGGCGTTCGCCGTTCTCGCCCATTCGGTAGACGTTCCACAGGCCGTCACGATCTGTATCAAAGTAGATGCCGTTTGCATTCCATAAAGGCGCACCATTGTTGGAACCGGGCGTAGAAACCAACTGGACCGTGTCGGCCTCCACCACCCGGCGGAATAGTTGGATTTCGCCATCATTGCCCAGTTCCCAGTGGACGATTTCCGTCCCATCTGGCGACCATGCCGGGTCGCCTACCAATCGCCCTTCGTCGCTGATCTGTCGCAGATTGGTGCCGTCATCATCAACGATAAACAACTCTCGCCCTAAAGCACGATCTGAGACAAAGACAATGCGTTCACCATCCGGCGACCATGCGCCTGCATAATCGTTGAACGGTTCGCCGGGCAACAGGGGGCTGGCATTGGAACCGTCCGCATTCATGACGTAGAGGGTATCGCGCCCATCACGGTCACTGTTAAACAGAATGCGCGATCCATCGGGCGACCAGCGCGGGTTCCAGTCGTTCGCCACATCGTCAGTCAGCGAAACCTGATTGCTGCCGTCTGTCTCCATCAGGTAAATGCTGTTCGAGCCATCGCGGTTGGAGACAAACGCGATCTGAAGGCCAAGTTCGTCTTGTGCGTCAGCCAGCGGGATGTATAGACCAAGCCCAACCAGAACAAACGCGAGTAAGAGCGCAATTCTTTGCATGAGTTGTCCCTCGTCTTAATCAGAAATCGCAGCGATCCAACGCCGCCGGGCAGATATAGCTCTCGTCACCCAGACGAATGACGATATCGCGCAGGCTGTTGGATAAACTGTCGTACCAGAATATATCGCCGGGATTAAGCAACAGGCCGATTTGACTGCTGGTAGTGCACGCCATTGGTCGAACCGGCGTCTCACCGTCGCGTTCGTACAACATGCAGTAGTCTTCCGGCAAGCCATCACCCATAAATGCCCCTAGCGAAGGAAAGGTTTGCATAAGCGTGTAATCGGCAATATCCGAGGCGACGCGCATAGCCGAGAAATCAATGCCGGGGGTCAGGGTAATTGCCAGCAGGTCGCGGTTATTGTTGTAGACTGTGAAGCCAATGGGCGAATCGCCTGGTTCTCCGGGTAGGTTGACGCGACTGCCTGTATCACTATACACAATCTCGACATCTGGCTCGACGACGACCGGCTCCGGCGTCTCTTCAACCAGATTGTCGCCGTCTTCGGTGGCAGTGATAGTGAATTGGAGCAAAATGCTTTCGATGACCGTGCGCGTCTCAACACCGTCATCGTCAACATCTGGCAGATAAATATTGACCAGCAGGAACTTGTCGCCGACGACATTCATGTCATTTGGGATCAAGTACCAGTCCCAGAAGTTGACCGCGTCCTCCTGAATTTGCAGCAAGTAGCCGTTTTGCTGTGGCAACACGGTGAAATCTTCGAGGTCTGCGCCCTCTAGTTCTGCACCCATAATACGATAGACATCAATTACACCCTCGTCGCGCAGTTCGGCGGGTGCTTCACCCTCTGGCACGATGTCGGGATCATCTAGCTGAATTTCCAGCCGGATGCGCACCGGATTCGCATAATAGGATTCACGCGGGGCGTACAGGCGACGAATGCCACCGCCAAGCAGCGATTGTTCCGAGGCGTCAACACTGCCCGCATTCACACGCACGGCGCTAAGCCCCAGATTTGGATTGGCGGCAAAATCAATCGGCGGAGCGTTGGGTCGCCACGAGGCAGAAAGGTCGGCCCCGATCTCTTCGGTAATAAGGCTCACATCGCCGCCGTTGGCATTCATCACGAACAGCGCTAGCGACCCGGCGCGATCACTGTAGAAGGCAATTTGTGCCCCCTCCGGTGACCATTCAGGGCGGAAGTCGCCCGCGCTGCCATCGCTAATCTGGTTGCGCTCGCCCGTTGCCGTATCAACCAGATAAATTTGTGCCTGCCCGCTGCTTTCATCGTGTACAGCGATCTGTGATCCATCCGGTGACCACACGGGCCACAGGTTCTGACCGCTATCAACCAGCGTGGTGATTGTGCCAGACGCGACATCCAGCACTTTAAGCGCCACGACATCTCCTTCAATTTGCCAGTACACAACACGTGACCCGTCCGGCGACCAGTCCGGGCGGTTTTTGGGTTGCCCGTCGGTGGTCAGACGACGTGTTTCTCCACTGGTGAGGTCAATCAGGTACAGGTCGTTGCCGCCATCGCGGTTGGATTGAAAGACGATCTCATCGCGCACCGGCGACCAATCTGGCGATACGTCAATTGCCCGGTTGCTGGTTAGATTGCGTGAATTTAGCCCGTTGGCGTCCATCACAAACACATCAACCCCGGTGATGTTGCCGTCAGCATCAAGGAACGCGTTGTTATATGCGATTTGCGTACCGTCCCCGGACCAGGTGGGGTGCACACTGAGGGCGCTGTTATCTGTCAGGTTACGCACCTGACTTGTCGCCAGGTCCGCGACGACGATGTCGGCGCTTTGCTCTCCCTGCGCGACGAACGCCAGATACCCGGCGGACCCTTCAGTAGGTGTGGCGTCACCATCTTGCGCCATACCGGGAACACTGAGCATCAGACCGATGCATATGAGCCAGAAGACTCGCTTTATCGACATAGTCACTTACCCTTGTTGTCCGTTGGTGATGTCGCAACGTCCACTACCGTTGGCGTGGGGGCATAATTGCGCCAGCGTACCCTCAACATACACAGCGATATCGGCAAATAAGTTGCTGTTGGTATCGAACCAGAAAATATCGGCTACCTGCATGGGCATGACGAAGTTCTGACCGCCACTACAGGCCAGTGGGCGCGGTTGCGCGGTATCGTCCATCTCGTAAATCAAACAGGTCCCGGCATCGGTGACACCGCCGGTGAACCGGAGCGCATCAAAGTCACCTGTGAGTGTAGCTTCATGCACCGGGTCAAATGTGCGTAGTGTCACATCCGACAGATTCGACGCCGCGTTGACAATGATCGTCAGACTGTCTTGCTCACCGTATACGAGCGTGATGTCAAAAACTCCCGGTTCGACATCTGGCAACGTGTCTCGTGCAACGGGATTGTCATCATCGTCGTTTTCATCCGTAGCCTGTGTTGTGATATTGTCGCCTGTGGCTGGCGTGACCTCGCTACTCGCAGGGCCATTGGGCGGCGTACCATTTGAAGATGGGTCCAACCCACCGGAAAGTAGTATCGCCATCCCTGCCACAACCAGCACCAAGACTCCCAGCGCCGCCGTGATCCACCGCGTGGATTGCGGTGGTATTGGCGGTGCGTCCGGTTCAGACGGCGGTTCGGGTAGCGGAACGGGCAGCGGGTAAATCTCAATGATGTTGAGATTCTGGCGCAGCTTGACATACTGGTCTGCCTGCCCGAAATACTTCTCGATTTGCAGCCTGCGGATCGAATCAGGAATCGCCTCATAGGGCAGTTCCGGGTCAACGATTACGGGCAAAATTGCTCGCGTCGTCGCTTTGGCGTGCTGGTGCTCGCGTTTGCAGGCTTCACTATTCAGGTAACCGCGTGAAAGCGCCAGAATGACGACATCAGCCCATTCGATGCGAGTAATGATTTGCTTCCACCACTCGCCAGTCTCCATCTTTCTGTCGTACCAGACCTCGAAGGTGTCATCCTGTTCAAGCACCTTGACAAGGGTGGTGATATCTTCTTCGTGTTCGCGCTGGTAGCTGATGAATATGCGTCGTTTCTCGGTCATAAGTATCCCGGCTATTCGGCTTCTGGCACATCATCGCACAGGCCAATCTCGTCGACGATATCCTCGCGCACCCAGGCGTCGTTGCCCAGCAGCCACCACGTAAAGCCGTCCGCGCCTACGATTTGTGCGACTACGTCCAACAGATTACGGTTAGAAAGTTGTCCGGCAAGTCCGGCGGCGGTACTCGGTTCCACACGCAGGTTGACATCACCGAGTGCTTCTACCATACAGACGTTTGGCTCAAAAGCAGCACGACCGGGCAAGGCTTCCACCCAATAGTTCGAATCGTCTCCGGTTGCCGTCCAACCGGTAGTCCCTCGATAGTCAATTTGAATCCATGCAAATCCCTGATTGCATTGCGGTCCACCGATCACTGTGAAGAAGTCGCCTGCCGGGATTTCACCGCGCTGCTGGGCCGAGGTCGATGCATCGGCGCGGAAGCGATTGGGCAAACCGCCGGGGACCACACGCCCGTACATACCCGGATATAGCTCAACCGGCAGCACACCGGGGCAGACCAGCGGGGTAGGCGTTGGCGTCAGGGAAGGTGTGAACGTCGCCGTTGGGGTCAGCGTAACCGTCGGAGTCGCGGTGATGGTCGGCGTGTTGGATGGGGTAAAGGTCGCTGTTGGCGTCGGCGTCACCGTTGGCGTCAGGGTATCAGCCGGGGTTGCGGTGA
>DAOTXA010000026.1:0-5275 GCA_034435595.1 Anaerolineae bacterium
AGATTAATACGTCAATGCCGCTGTATGTGCTGGACAAGATTACGGGTGCGCTCAACGACGAGGCGAAGTCGGTGCGCGGATCGAATGTGGTGGTATTGGGCGTGGCGTACAAGCGCGACGTGGATGATGTGCGCGAGAGTCCGGCGCTGGATATCATCGGCCTGCTGCAACAAAAGGGCGCGAACGTTCAGTATCACGATCCGTTTATTGCGTCGGTGCGTTTGGAAGATGACGCACGCATGGAAACGAGCGAGTACACGGATGCGCTGCTAAAAGACGCCGACTGCGTGGTCATCGTGACGGATCATACGACGTATGACTGGCAGCATGTGGTGGATCAGAGCAAGGTGATTGTGGATACGCGCCATGTCACGAATGGCTATGTGGGTGAGGCGCGGGTCATTTCGCTGTAGGATGCAATCTCAATTTGTGGGTGGGCAGTATCCTTACTATACTTGAGTCACCGAACCTGTGATGTCATGCAACGGAAAGGTCCGCAATGGAACTGCCTTTTCATCTGAAAACCCTTGAACCGCTGCCGGGAGCGCTAGATATTTTGCGTTACTTCGGTGATATTGACGAAGAAACCGCCGATGTCGATGAAATTTGCGACGCGCTTGACTTATCTGATCGCCGCTTCAACAAGGCGATTCGCCGCCTGGTGACGAAGGGCTATGTGCAGATGGACGGTGACGGCATCTACCGGCTGACGGAGCAAGGGCGCGATTCAGTTGAAGAATTGAACGAGTATGACGGTGACGGCGGTAGCGATGAAGAAGATGATGATTCGCCGTTTGCTGCGACGGTAGACACGGTGTCGCGGCGGTTGATTATCGCTATGCCGGGGACGTTGACCGCGCAGCATCCGACCGACATTGTGGTCGGGTTCGACGAGCCGGAGGGCGACATGCTTACGGACGCGGTCGATCTGGTGCTGCGTGTGAGTGTAGTCAACGGTGGGCCGGAAAAGGCCGAAGATACGCTGATGAAGTTGTTCAATAATAGTGGTTTTGAGAAGGTGACGATTACACCCGGTGCGTTCACACAGGCGCGGGTGCGCGTCGAGGTGCTGCAACTGGATAACTTCTCTGGCGACATCAGCGAACTTGGTGGCCTGTATGTGGATGCGCAGGTGAGCGGCGGCGAGATTGACGACAATGTTGTGGCTTACGGCGCGGATATTGCTATCTTGCAGTAGTCTATTTCTCTTCGATGTGGGCACTACTGGCGGTCGTCCGGCGGTGTCCACGCGAAGGGTGTATCTTCATCAAGCAACTCAAAGGGGTGGGGCGGTACATCCGCTGCTTCCGGTTGCTGCTGAACGAGTCCGAGTGGGACTTGACCCTTTCGCTCCTGACTTGAATTCAATCGACGTAAATCTGATGCGTAATAGATGGTTTTGGTCCGCTGTGGATTGATTGCAATGCGGGCGATGCCGCGTGCCAGCACATCTACCGGGATGGGCGCGATTTTGCCCAGAAAAAACGAGAAGGGCGGGATCCGTCGGGCAAGCGTGACCAATTCGAAGAAGAGCGGGCGGGGTTCTGTGTGGGTGCGTGCAAACACAATGGGGGCACGGATGATTGTGCCTTTTACGCCGACGCGCCCCAGATATTGTTCGGCCTCGCGTTTGGATTGGATGTATCCGCGTGTGAGCCAGGGCGCACCCGCACTGCTGACGAGGATCATATTGGGGATGCCATCACTTACGCACATGGCGGCGACATTGCGGGCAGATACGAAGTTGAGGCGATTGTAGCTGAGTCCGGTGACTGGATCGGCCTGCATACTGCCGACGGTGTGGATGACAAGGCTGTGACCACGCCCACGACCGCGCAGGCTGGCGGGGTTCCAGACATCACCAGTTCGCCATTCAACGCCCTGCGTGAGTAAATCGGAACGCTGCTCGTTGCCCGGTCGCACCATTGTGGTCACGTCTGCGCCTTCCGCGATGAGTGCGGCAGCGATGTGATCGCCGAGAAACGTCCCGCCCCCGGTGACTAGAATTCGATTTGATTTTGCCGCAAACATCGCCAACTCACGTTTGTATTGTGCCGGGAAAAGGCGCATTGTAGCGGACAGAGGATTGTGGGTGCAAGCAAGAGGCGGTTATTTCGTGGCGAATTCGAGCGCATTCAGGGCTTGTTGTGCGGCTTGAGGCCATGTGAACCGCGTCACCTGTCTGGCTGCGCTGGTAATCAATTCGTCTTGGAGCGCTGTGCCGGTATCCAGCCTGGACATGGCCCCGGCGATAGCGTTTATGTCCAATGGATCGACTAGCAGACCGGCATCTGCGACGAGTTCGGGCAAACTGGACGTATTGCTGGCGATGACGGGCGTTCCGCAATGCATAGCCTCTACTGCCGGAAAGCCGAATCCTTCGTAGAGTGACGGAAAGGTCAATGCGATGGCCCCGGCGTACAACGCGCCTTTATCTGATTCATCGATATAGCCGGGTAAATGGATGTCTGGAATGCCGGAAATCCATGATTCGTCAAAGAGCCAGCCTTTGCCCCCGGCGAGAACGAGGGCGGCGGGGTCGTTCGTTTGCTGACGATATTGTGCGTAAGCCTGCACGAGTCGGGCGATGTTTTTTCGCGGTTGTAGCGTGCCGATGAAGATAAAATAGCGCTTCGGCAGGTTGTATTTCGTGCGGACGATGGCGATGTCGTCGATTCTGGGCGCATCTACGCCGGGGTAGACGACGCGGATTTTTGCTGGATTCGTGTTGTAGAAGCGCGTCAGATCATTGGCGGTGGCCTGACTATCCGCGAGAATGAGTTTGGCGCGGGCTGCGCTGTAGCGGGTGGTCAAATCAAGGTAGAAACGTTGTTTCGCCGGATGTGCTTCAGGGAACAGCTTATAGCCGAGGTCGTGGACGGTCACGACAGCGCGACCGGGAAACAGAACCGGCAGCGTATGCGCGGGGACAAAGGTCACGTCAGGGCGGTCGGCGGTGATCGCAGCGGCAAAGCGGATATGCGTCCACGCACGGCGAAGGGGAATGACGCGCTGTGTGACGCGCTCGGATGCCGGGAACAGGTCGGTGGGTGGTTGGTCGCGGAAGTAGAGTGTGAAGCGGTGCGGCGAGTTGATCTGGATGAGGGCGCGGATCAACTCGCGGGCATAGTGCTCGGTTCCGGTGACGCGGGCGATGGTGGTGCGGCTGGCGTCGATGGCGATATTGAGCACGCGAGACAAGCGATTATCTCCGCGTGAGGATGGCGGGAACGATCAACAGGAAAAGCGCCACACCAATGACGATGGGCCAGATATTGAGTGCTGTATCACGCTGGGAGGTATCGAAGGTTTGGGTGGTGACGGCGAGGCCGATGATCCCGGCGAGAACGAACAGCACCCCTGCGAACAGGATGCGTCCGCTGAAGGGCTGTGAGAGCAAAGCGGTTAGCAGCAGCGCGACACCGGGCGCGATGATGAGCAGGGGCCAGCCGTCGATACCGAGGCCGTTTTCCTGTAGCACAAAAAAGATAATTCCGCCGCTGGTGAGCAGAGTTAATCCGCCGAACAGCGAACCACGTCCCCAGCGCTCGGAGGTCAGCCAGTAGGCGAGCATCATCACGCCGAGGGCTGTGCCGACGATCAATGCGAACAGGCCGGGTTCGGGGAACTCGCCGGTTGTTGTCAGGGTGAGGGTCAGCCACGCGCCGACGCCAATTAGTGACAGGGCGGCAGCGACTGAGGTCATTTGCCCGCGTTCCATGCCAACGCGGGGCGGTCGCGGATAGTAATGGCTGGCGCGGCGCTCGGCTTCTTCTTCGGCGGCGCGTTGAGCTTCGGCGACGGCGTGCTGTTCAGCGGCGACACGCTCTTGTTCGGCGCGTTCGGCGGCCTCTTGCTCTGCCAACACATCCGCCAGGGAATCGACCGACGCCAGCGCCGCGTCGATATCGGGAAGCGGTTCTATGACGCTGTCGGGGTCGTCTGCCGGGAAGTCGTCGTCCTGTTCGGCGTCGTCAATGGATTCATCTGCATCCGGCAAATCCGACGTGCCAACTTCTGGCGCTTGTTCGTCGTCGGGCAGGGCGTCGGGATCGTTTTCGAGTTCGGGTTCGTTTTGTTCGTTCATGTCGTGTATTGTGGCGGGTTTTGCGAGGTGATGCAAGCGGCGTTTGTGCCATAAAGATGTATTGAACGTTGGCGGAATGCCCTTGTCACGCGTCGCCAGCACCGTTATAATGTTTTTTATTGGCGACGTGGCCAAGTGGTAAGGCAGAGCTCTGCAAAAGCTCCATCACCGGTTCGAATCCGGTCGTCGCCTCAAATGAAAAACGCTCCTATTAGGGGCGTTTTTTGCTTCAGAGAGATAGAAGGGCGACCGGGTGTCGCCCCTATGGTGTTTATTGACTTTCGAGTTTGGCTTTGGCTGCATGGCTAACCATGTTGACGATGCCGATTAATCCCTGCCCTTTGCCCATCGAAATTTCTTTGCCGAAAATCTTAAATACGATGTCATTGGGGACGGCGGCGACCTGTTCAAGTGGTTTGCCGGATAGTGATTCTCCAAGGATGACGCTCATCGCCATCGCACTGAGTCCCTGCGGATTGAGTACGTCGAAGCGGTAGGTTTGTGTGCCGTCTTCGTTGTCGATGGCCCACACGTAGGCGTCGGATTCGCAGTACATGACGTGGTTGTCTTGCGGGTGTGGAACAGTGGAGATGTTTTCCGGCACTTTGACATCGTTGAAGCGGTCGGCGACTTCGATGAGGAATTCTGCGCGTTCGTTGCGGTCGGTGACGAAGGAGAAGTCTTCGAGGACTTCCTGTAATGTGTCGGGGATTTCGCCCATTTGGGTTTGCCTCGTTCTCTGGCTCTGCAAACAGAATTAGAAAGGGCGCGATATGCCGCGCCCTATGATGCTAATGATACTGAGTTGGTGGCTATTTCTCAATCGGAACGTTGACGGCGTTGCCCCATTCTGTCCATGAACCATCGTAGTTACGGACGTTGGGATAGCCGAGCAGGTAGGTGAGCACGAACCAGCTATGACTGCTGCGCTCCCCGATGCGGCAGTAGGCGACCACATCGTTATCGGGGCTGAGTCCTTGTTCCTGCTCGTAGATGGCACGCAAGCCTTCTGCATCCTTAAAAGTGCCGTCTTCGTTGGCGGCACGGCTCCAGGGGATGTTCTTCGCGCCGGGGATGTGTCCGCCGCGCAGCGCACCTTCCTGCGGATAGTTGGGCATGTGGAGCAGTTCGCCGCTAAATTCGCCGGGGCTGCGGACATCGACAAGCGGGTTATTGCCCTGAATGTGC
>DAOTXA010000027.1:0-2609 GCA_034435595.1 Anaerolineae bacterium
TCCACCTGTCGACGTTTGCCCAACCATTGGCGGCCATCTCTTCGTGTAATGCCTCACCTACTGTTGGTGCAGCATCTTTGTTCGGTTCAGGCCAAGAGAAGTAATCCGCATATTCTGGCAGCAATGCAATCATGATTGTGCGGGGACGCAACTGAGGTACGCCATAGTCAGACGATCGCAATAAACGCCAGAACACCTGAAATCCCATTTCTTCAAGGGCAGTTGTTACTTCTTCTCTCAAGGGATCAAACATCTTATCCAACAATCCACGCACATTCTCGACCATGACCGCTTTAGGTTGAACTTCATCAGTTAGCCGGATGATCTCATCGAATAAATTTCGCTCGTCATCTGTACCCAACTGTTTACCGGCAACCGAAAACGGTGGACAAGGGATCCCACCAGATAGTAAATCAATTTGCCCACGATATGGTTTAGCGTCAAACTGTCTAATATCTGTCTCGATCACATGCCAGTTCGGGCGATTAAGTCGCAGTGTTTTACAGGCTTTCGCATCGATCTCCACCAATGCGATATGCTCAAAACCCGTTTCTTCTAAACCGAGCGCTTGTCCACCTGCACCTGCGCAGATTTCAAGCGAAGTGAAGCGAGTTATTGCAGGTTTCAACATTGGCGTATAGGCACGCTGACAACTCTTACATTTGTATCTTTGTTTGCCGGTTGAGGTCTTGCCGTATTTGATTTGTCCCATGTCTGTGAGACAGTGTTTGCAGTTCATTATTGCTTGTAGACTCGTCGCTAACTGTCAAGAGATTATAGCACATTTATTCTCGCTACAACTGCTTCATCCGCAGCACACCCATCAACACCAGATCGTCATACGCGCCGTTGCTGTAGACGTGCTGGCGCAGGCGTCCCTCCTCGCTGAACCCGGCGGTGGTATACGCCTTGATCGCCCGTTCGTTCGCCGCATGGACGCGCAGCCACACCCGGTTCGCGTTGCGGTAGCGGAAGGCATAATCCACCAGCAGGCGCACCGTCTCGCGCCCGTATCCCTTGCCCCGGTAGTCCTTGTTGCCGATGGTGATGCCGAGTTCGTAGGTTCGTGCCAACCCGTCATAATTAAACAGCGCACAGGAACCGATCACCTGCCCGTCGGCTTCGATGACGAAATTGGCGTCGTCGCGCCCACCCTTGGACGCTCGTTCCTCGAATTCGCTTTCCAGAAACGCAAGCGGCTGCGGCATCGGCGGATCGCCACCGCCCGCCAGTTCAACCGCCAGATCGTTGTTATAGCGGTGCAGCGTCGGGAGGTCGTCGCGCTCCATGGCGCGGAGGGTGACACGTTTGCCGGAAATCATGGTCGTCGCTTTCTTTTTGTGCGGATCGCGGGTAAGGTTTCGCAATGATAGCGCAAAAATTTGCCGGAGCCTCACATGATCGACCCGCAAATCCTCACTTATGCCGGACTGGTATTTGTCCTCACACTCACACCCGGCGCGGACACAATGATGGTCATCAAGAACGCGCTGGCACATGGTCGGCGCGGGGGATTGCTGACCGTGTTGGGAGTCAACTCCGGCCTGATCGTCCACGCGATGCTATCCGGCGCGGGGCTGTCGCTGATTCTTGTGCAGTCGGCGGCGGCGTTCGAAGTCGTCAAGCTACTCGGCGCGGGATACCTGGTCTATCTCGGCGCGAAATCAGTGTGGGGACTGTTCCACACAGACGAATCTCTGCAAGACGAAGACACACCGCACATCACGTCAGATCGCGGGGCGTGGTCGGTGTACGCGCAGGGACTCTGGACGAACGTCCTGAACCCCAAAGTGGCGGTATTTTATCTGGCGTTCTTACCCCAGTTCATGAATCCCGGTGACGCGGTGCTGCTGAAATCGGTGCTGCTGGCCTGCATCCACGCGACGATGGGCGTGCTGTGGCTATCGGTGGTGACGCTGGCAGTCGCCACCCTCCGCGCATGGCTGGCCCGCCCTCGCGTGCGTGCCGCGCTGGAAGCGGTCAGCGGTTTCGTGCTGATCGGCTTCGGTGTGCGTCTGGCGCTGGAACGAAACTGATTTTGAACCACGCAGAAAAAGAAGGTCAGCACAAAGGCTTTTTAAAAAATTCGCTTCGTGGCTTTTCTTCGTGTTCTTCAATCTTCGTGGCGCATCAATCAGCCTTTGACTCTGCATCTTCGCGCATATCATCCAATTTCAAAAAACGGTTCGCCAGCCGGTTAATCGCCTCTTCGTAAAACTCTGGCAGAACGGTGATGGCGTTGTGACTCGCCATATCGCGGATTTCGTCGGGCAGTCCTTCCGCATCCAGCCGGAAACCGTCGGTCAGCAGCGGAATCATGATCTTGTCGTGCGCCAGTGCAGAAGCAATCTCGCGCCGCACCCACTCCGATTCCAGCGTGCCGGGGGCCAGAATCGGCACCACATAATCCGCCGCTTCGATGGCCTGTTCGATCGTACTGGCAAAGCGCCCCTCATTGATGTCGTCAATATCAATGAACACATCTGCGCCTCGCTGCTGCAAACTGTTGGCAACCGACCGCGCCAGACTCCACGAAATACCACGACGATAGCTGATGAACACCTGCGGCTTGTTCTCATCATCGCTGTAGGTCAAGCCGGATTGCCGCC
>DAOTXA010000028.1:0-12692 GCA_034435595.1 Anaerolineae bacterium
GCCCCAATGACCGCGCAGCTTATTCATATAATCGCGCCCATAACCCGTACTCCCACGATGATTCACCCGCAGCACCGCATATCCCCGCGTGGTGAAAAACTGCACGCGGTCCTCATAGTCAGCCATCGCCTGCGCTGTCGGACCGCCATGTATATACACGATCAACGGCGGCGCACCCTCACTGCTGAACTGCGCACTCACTGGCGGATAGTACAGCCCGTGAACGCGCTCGCCATCATGACCCGCCCAGTGGATTGCCCGCGCCTCGCTCAGATTTTCCGAGTCGACATGTTCCCGCGTCGCCCGACGATGCACCCGCACAGACTCACCATCCGCCGCGAAACTCACCACACGCGCCGGAATCAATGACGACGACCCAATCATCGCAATTCGATCATCCCGCCGCGAAACCGCCACCTGCTGGAAAAACGTATACGCGTTCAGCACATCAACCCGTCCAGATTCGCCAGACGCCACATCAACCCGCCACAGACTATGAATCCCCTGATCGTTGCGACGAACGAAAATATCCGACGAATCCGCGCTCCAATCGTAGATGCGCATCCCCTGCTGCCAGCCCGGTTGACCAAAATCAGCCTCGCCGTGTGTCAGTTGACGAGGCGCACCGCTCGCCACATCATAGACGTACAGATGCGAATACCCACTCTCATCGCTGATATATGCCAGATACTTACCATCCGGTGAGAATTCCGGCTGAAACACGCTGATCTCGTCCCCACCCGCCACCGCCGATACCGCCTCCACTTCTAACAATGATGTGTCCTCACGCAGCGTCACCAGACGCAATTCAGTCCCATTCCAGGGCATGTTCGGATGATTCCACACCACATAAGCGAAGTGCAAGCTATCCGCACCCCATGCCGGCTGCATAGTAAAATCCGTATCCGCCAGCAGTCTGACAGGCCAGTGATTGCCCGCCGTATCCACCAGCAGAATCCCATCCTGCCCTTCATAGTGGAACACCGCCAACACCCAACGACCATCCGGCGACACTGTGGGCGAAGCCAAATCTGCAAATTCTGGCGTGATCGGTGTCGCATCGCCACCATCCAGCGGCATCCGGTACAAACGCCCACCTGCACCCACAAAATAGACAACACCGTCAAACACGGTGAAATCGCCGCCACCATAGCCGACCCGCGCCTTTACCGGCATCGACTCGCCAGTCAATACACGCGGTGCATCGTCCCCCTGCTGCGCTAAGAGAACGCCCCGTTTGCCGCGCCCCTCAACCCACACCAGCGTGTCGCGTTTTGTATCCCATTGCACATCGTTCAAACGCAAATTTCCCGCCATTACTGATGGCGTCAACGGACTCGACCACGTCCCATATTGGCGGCGTTGTTTCGACATATTCAATTTTCTCCCAATGGTAATTCAAACAGTTTCAATAGGGGGAATTTTACAGCATCGTTGAGGAGAAATGAAAAACGCCCCGCGATGCGAGGCGTGTGATTGTCGGTGTGGAGTGGTGTTTAAAGTCTTTTCAAAATCTATTTGTGTACTCCACACAACTAACTTGTGATAATCTTAAGCGAATCACGCCCAAAAGTCAACGATTATGAGCATACAAATAATCGCATTCACTTGTGTCTCATTTCATTATCGATAATGACTTAAAACGATAATTTATGGTTACCACTCGTTTCCACGACATACTCCACAACCTTCGCATAATTTACCTATTACGACAGCGTTGTCTTTTCAAACTGCATAAAGAATTCCCATAACTCTGCCTCGCAGTCAAGTTTGACAACCATTCAAAACGTTTGTGATTCGCTGAGATTTTCAGGCAGGTTGCACAAAGACAATTTGCACAACCTACATCAGCTTTATCCGGCGTGCGTGCCTATCTGGGCGATACCACGCCATTCCTGGTTCCACACCGCCCATCCGAGGTCGCTCATTGGCTGAAATTCGGTCGAAACGATCTCCACCACCGTCCCGATTTCCGCCCACTCGTACAGCGCCCTCGCGTCCTCATCATTCGACATCACACAGCCAAACGTATTCGGACGACCAATCGCCCCACCGCCCAGCAGACCGCCATTCGGCAGCAACACACTCCCGTGAAAGCCGTTGACCAGTTGCGGTTGCACGCGATAGATGCCCATAAACCAGTTCATCTCCCACACACCACATTCCAGCCCTGCGGAATTACACAGCGTGCTGCTAGACCCGTATGCAACTTCTTCATGACTCAAAATCTGATAGATGCCCGGTGAGGTTGGCGCGTTCGACACCCCGGAAGAAATCGGCCACTCAAACAGAACTTGCCCGTTCTCAAACGCCACCAGATACTGCCGGTCCAGATCAACCACGATTCGCTTCTCTGGCACAGGGTCGTTCTCCATCGTCACATCGCGGGTTGGCACAATGACCTCGTCGCCAATAGACAGAATATCCGGGTTAATCCCCGTGTTTGCATCCAACAGCATAAACAAAGGAACACCATAGCCCCGTGCAATTGAAGACATCGTATCGCCGCTCGCCACCTCATGTACCGAATGGCGATAGCGAATCCGCAAATTCACCGTCTCCGATCCCGTTTGAATCGCATCCCGCATATGATCCAACGTCTCTGTGGGCGACAAATAGCGTTCGTTGCTGCCGTTGGGGTTTAAGGTCGTGTTCAATGCATCGACATACGGCAAAAAATTCTCCTCCCGCAGCGTCAGCGACCGTGCCCCAGCTTCCAACCACCCCGCATACGTCTCCGTGTCGATAGGCCACGTAAAGCGCTGGTTTGAGAATGGATCATACCCGATCAGCATCAGCGAACCGTCCAGCAACTCCGCGACATCCTCTGCATAAATATCAGGATCGACTACATCGGGCAACAATGGCGTTACCAGCAGTTCAAAACGCCCGTCTCTGGCAATCTCACCCGTGTGCTGCACCATCTGCTCCAACGATAAATTCGTGTTCAGAATGCGCCCCGTCTGACCGGGTAAACCGGCAATCTCACCGTTGGACCACACATAACTCGCGTTACTGGGCGGGAACTCTAATACCTCTGCCAGTTCCAGCAGATAATTCTGCGCGGTGGAATAATCCAACTCTACAATCGGCATCACCTCATGCCCGAACGGAACCCCGCGCAAACCGGCATCGCGTGCTGCTCTTGCCGTCGATTCGGCGTCTAAGGTCAACCCAATCTCTTCCGGGCTTGCGCTCGTATATATATCGCCCTCAACCACAATGTCGATCATCACATCCGACGCCCACGTCTCGCGCAACATCGTCGCGGCATTGTCAACCGACTGACCACCCACCGAAACGCCCATCGTACTGACATTCGGGTAAATTCGCCCGGAAATCAGAAAATTGCCCAGATAAAGCAGCATTATCACTACCATCGCGCCTGCCGCATACACCAGCGTCCGCGGATTCCGTGTGACATACCACCACGCATCATGTAGCGCCACCACAATCCGCTCAACAATACTGCGCAGCCGCTCGTCTTGAATAAAGCGCGTCAACCGCTGGCGAACCCAATCCGCCGCCGATGCACCCGCTTCCAGGCGCGAAGCCATCGCGCTTTTCCGGCGACGCTCCCGCGCTAGCTGACGTTCACGTGCATTGCTGCTTTGCCGCTTCCGACGGCTCTCACTGCCATTCATACGAATACCCGGTTCATCTCAGTCAACAATCATGACAACATGTTGCCCTATGCCAACCTGTCGTCGTCTATCAAACAAGCCATAAGACAAAACAGACAAAGCGAATTGCCCTTACTTCTTTTGACTTTGTCTACTTGCCTTGACCTTCTTTACTTGACTATTGTACTGCCAAAGTGTTACGTAGCCTCACCGCGCCTCGGTGCGATAGTCGTTTCGCGGTGGCGAAAACACGTCAATTTCCAGCGTATCTACAATCACACGCGCACTATGAGTCACCCCGCCCGGAACCGCATAGCTATCCCCGGCATACAACATGCGCGTCTCATGACCAATAGTCACCTCAAGCTGACCATAGACCACATACGCCACCTGATCGTTCATATGGCTGTGCGGCTGAATTACTGTGTCGCGCTCCAGAAAGAATTCACATACCATCGCCTCGTCAGTTGTCGCCATTGTGCGACGATAAATTCCGGGGCGCATCTCGATTTGTCGCGAGTCTTTAGGTGTTACAAAGTACATCTTGGCTCCATAGACGCTTGTTTAAACGCCAGTTAAGTGTCAGGCCAATTATGGCGAGAGATTGCCACATTGTCCAGCAACCGCCTATTCCATTAACCGTATGCCACAAGCTACAATTCGCCACTGTATCACTTTGTTGTTCGAACCCAAATTCAACGGAAAATCCTCAATGACACAGTGGCCTCAAAAACCATTTATCTATGAGATCAATACTGCTGTATGGTTAACTGAGCTAAGCCGGCAGTTTAACAAGCCCATCACACTCAAAAACGTACCCGATGCCGTGCTAGATCAACTCGCCACCCTTAACGTAGATACAATCTGGTTGATGGGTGTCTGGCAGCGCAGCCCTGCCGTCCGCGCCAGTGCCTTGAACTACCAGCACGAATATCGCCCTGTCCTCAACGACCTCACCGAAGCCGATGTCATCGGCTCGGCCTATGCCATCGGTGCATATGTGGTAGACGAACGACTCGGCGGCCCCGACGCCCTCGCGTCCATTCGCAAGCGACTGCGCAAACGCGGCCTCAAGCTCGTCCTTGACTATGTACCCAATCATGTCGCCGTAGATCATCCCTGGGTGACGCAAAACCCCGAATACATGATTCAAGGCACGCCAGAAGAACTCATGGCCTACCCCGACCGCTTCTTCCCCATCGAACAACCGGACGGTGAAATACTCATCACCGGGCACGGGCGCGACCCCTACTTCCCCGGTTGGATCGACACCGCGCAGGTCAACGTCTTCTCACTGCAATACCGCGAGGTCGTCCGCGATATCCTGCTCGATATCGCCAGTCAATGCGACGGCATCCGCTGTGATATGGCGATGCTCGTCACCAACGACATCTTTCAGCAGACATGGGGACAGCACATGCAACACCCGGTCCCGGCGACTGAATTCTGGGATGATATGATCCCCGCCGTCAAAGCAAAATATCCCGACTGCAAATTCATCGCCGAAGTCTACTGGGATATGGAATATACCATGCTCCAGCAAGGCTTTGACTTCACCTACGACAAAACCCTCTATGACCGCCTGATTGAAGGCAATCCACAAAAAATCCGCGAACACCTGTGGGCAGATGTCGCTTATCAGATGCGACAGATGCGCTTTATCGAAAATCATGACGAACCACGTGCCGCATCCAGTCTCGGCGTCGAACGCAGCCGCCCCGCCGCCGTTCTCGTAGCGACCCTACCCGGTGGCGTCCTCTTACACGACGGACAATTTTCCGGTCGTCGCATCAAACTACCCGTTCAGATCAACCGCCAGCCAGAAGAAACGCCCCATCTCAGCCTGCAAGCCCTCTACCGCGAACTCCTCGCAGAAACACAACACCCCATTTACCAGCATGGCGAATGGCGCACCTTCGGGTTGAAATGGCCCCTCGGCGGCACCGACACCACCCAGAACCTCATCGCCTATGGCTGGCAACTCAACGACGAATTTCGCCTCATCGTCGTCAACATGACCTATGTCTGGTCGCAGGCAGTCGTTGATCTATCAGCGTGGGGCGATCTGGCGCAAAGTCGCTGGGGACTGCGTGACGTGTTGCGCGGAACCTACCGTTTCGTCGAAGGCAAACAACTGGTGGATGTCGGACTCGAAGTCGCGCTTGAAGGCTATGAGGCCATGGTCCTGCGCTTCGATTGGCTGGATATGAATCGCGCCCGCAACTTCATCCGCATTGCAGCGGGCTGGCAGCGCTGATGTTCACCGTACCAGGCGCACCGAAGGCTTTTCGCTGGATTGTGATCATCACCGGGATCGCGCTTTTTCTATGGCTCAGTCGTGAGGACAACAGCGTCCGCAGTGTCACATTTTACGGGCTGATGGTCGCACTATTGGCCCTCGTCGCCTGGATCGCCGACCGCTTCGGCGGGCAAACGCTCCGCCCCTCGCGTCTGATCCCCTTCGCTGCCCTTATCGGCGCAGGACTCGGCCTCTCTACCGGACTCGCCACAACCACCCTGATGCTGCTCAAAAGCGCCATGCACAGTCATGTCGTCCCCGATTACCCGCCCGGACTGATGGCTGCGACACTCGAACGCATCCCGGCGTGGAGCGTGGCAGGTGCATTGACGGGCCTTGCCCTGGCCCTGTTGTGGATCGCCACACGCACCCCCGAACCGGATTCCCCATGACATCCCATGCCCCCAATCGCAGCCAAACACGCCAGATCGTCATCACCGTTCTGGCATTGACCTTCAGCCGTCTCATCGTCAATATTACGCGGCGCTTCCCCTATGCCTTTCTGCCGACCATCGCCCGACAGCTTGGTGTCACCCTGACCGCCGCCCAGACCGTCACCGCGCTGCAAGCCGCCGTCGGACTCGCCAGCCCTGCATTTGGCCCCCTCTCCGAGCGCTACGGACGCCGCCGCGTGATGCAGGCCATGCTGCTTCTAATTGTCATCGCCGGCACAACCGGCGCACTCGTCCCGCAGTTCTGGACCTTCGCCCTCGTCATGATCACATTCGGCATCGCCAAAATGATCTTCGACCCGGCAATGCAAGCCTATCTCGGAGACCGCATCCCCTACCGTCGGCGCGGACTCGCAATGGGTACTGCCGAACTCAGTTGGGCCGGATCGTTGCTTGTCGCCGCACCCCTCGCCGCGTTTTTGCTCGCCTTCTCTGATTCACCCACGCCAGAAGCCGTCATCTACACTGCGCAATACCCGCTGCTGATGGGCCTATCCCCGGAACCAACCGGAATTCGACTCGTATTTATCGCGCTCGCGCTTCTATCTCTGGTGTCCCTCGTCGTCATGATCCGCCTTGTCCCCGCCGATAAGCCCGAAGGCGACGAAGCCCGCGAGATCGTCACCCCCTTCGCCGCCTGGGGAATTCTGCGCCGCAGCCCCGCCGCCCTCGGCTCCATCGGACACGCCCTGTTATTGGCGGTCGCCAACGAAATGTTCTTCATCAACTATGGCGCGTGGATGGAACTTTCCTTCGGGTTGATGCTTGCCGCGCTTGGATCGGTGACGGTCGTCATCGCCACCGCCGAATTTCTGGGCGAATTCACCGTCATGGGTATCGCAGATCGCATCGGCAAACGCCGACTATCGCTCATTGGAACGGTTGTCGCCGGACTCAGCTACGTGATTCTGCCGCATCTGGATACCAGTCTACCGCTGGCCTTATTCGGCATATTCGTCATGTTTCTGTTCGTGGAAATTGGAATCGTCGCGTCGATCCCGCTGTTCAGTGAGGTTATGCCAGAGGCCCGCGCTGTCATGATGAGTGGCGTCATTGGCGCAGCCTCATTCGGGCGCTTTCTCGGCGCAGCCCTCGGTGGCGCATTGCTGGCTTTAATTGGGGATTTCGCCATCATCGGCTTAGTCTCCACCGTGATTGGCCTGACTGCCGCCTTCAGCATGTGGCGCTTCGTGCCAGAGGGTGGTTCTTAAACCTGCCGTTCCTGCTCGACCAATTTGGTCAACTCACGCACCCAGCGCTCTGCATCGCGCTGACGCTTGTCCGCCGCCGCATCGAACGCTGTCACCGCCTGCGCCATATAGGTCAGCGCCAGAATATTGTTCCCCTTGCGGTGATGTGTCAGCGCCAGATAGTACAGCGTCTCCGCCCGGTTTGGATTCGCTCTATACGCGTCGTTGAAGTGCGCCAGCGCCTCGTCCCAGTTGCGCACGCGATACGCGATCACGCCGCGTCCATAATGCGCCAGCACCTCATATGGATATAGACTCAAGGCCTTCTCAAAGTCTGCCGTCGCCTTCTCTTCAATGCCGTCTTGCAGATAAAAGAATCCACGTGCTGCGTAGTATTCGGCGTTATCCGGCAGCAGCGTAATCGCCTGCTCCATGCTCAAAATCGCGTCTTCCAGCTTCTTTTTGCTAAAGGCCACCAGCGCCTGCTTGTAATATTCATCGGCCTCGTAGCGCGTCAGGCCAAGCCGCTGATTGATCCGCGCCATGCTTCTTTTGCCCTGTCTCGGATGCTATACTGTGTGCATTGTACTATAAGACAGTTTCTAACCACGGAGACAAAGAAGACAAAGAAGAACATTTTGGTGTCTTGCAACTTTTGACAATTGAATGAATAGACATATAACGTCATTCAGGACGGCGTACCGTTACCCAAATAGATTTTCAAATGTCTTCGCGGTTCAATAAATTTCGCTTTTTTGAACAGAAACCAGAGGCAACAAATGGACTTTGACCTTTCCGACGAGCAAAAGATGTTTCAGCGTGTGGTGCGCGACTTCTGCGAGAGCGAAGTCAAACCCCACGCCGCCGAAGTCGATGAATCCGGCGAACTCAACCGCGACGCCATTCGTAAAATGGCTGATCTCGGCTTGCTGAGTCTGCAAATCCCTGAAGACCTCGGCGGTGCAGAACTCGATACCATTTCCGCGTCCATCGCCATTGAAGAACTCGGTCGCGCCTGTGGATCAACCGCCCTGTCTATCAGCGCTCACAACGGCCTCGGCTGCGGACCCATCGTCAAATGGGGGTCCGATGCCCAGAAAGAGCGCTTTCTACCCCTGTTGATTTCCGGCGAACACCTTGGCGCACTCGCCCTCACCGAACCGCAGGCCGGGAGCGATCTGCTGAACGGAGCCAAAACCCGCGCCGAATTCGATGGCGAATACTATGTCATCAATGGGCATAAGGCATGGATCACCAACCCTAAATACGCGCCCGTCATCGTCGTATTGGTTCGCACCGACCGCGACGCCGGTTCACGCGGGTTCAGTATGATCCTGGTGGAAACCGACCGCGACGGCCTCACCATCCATCCGCCAGAAAAGAAGATGGGCCTCAAGGGGTCGCCCACGCAGATGTTGACCTTCGAAAACGTCCGCGTGCCAGCGGAAAATCTGCTTGGTGAAGAGGGGTCCGGCTTCTACCAGACTATGCAGACGCTCGATTCCGGGCGGGTCAGCATCGGTGCGTTGAGCGTTGGATTGGCGCAGGCTGCTTTTGAAGAAATGGTCATTTACGCCAAAGAACGTCACGCTTTCGGGGAACCCATCGCCAAAAAGCAGGCCATTCAGTGGATGATCGCTGACGCCGCCGTGGAAATCGAAGCCGCCCGAATGCTAGTCTACAAAGCGTCTTGGCTGCGCGATCAAGGCCGCGATTACGCGAAAATCGCTGCTATTGCCAAGCTAAAAGCCAGCGAAGTCGCGGAAAAAGTCGCCCATGATGCGATTCAGGTGCATGGCAGCTATGGCTACAGCCGCGAATACCCGGTAGAGCGCATTTACCGTGACCAGCGACTCATGACAATCGGCGAGGGAACCAGCCAGATTCAGCGCCTCGTCATCGCCCGCAATGTACTAAAAGAATTCGCGGATGTCATGCCGAATTTAACGTAAATATCTGACATCTCACAGCAATTTAACACGCTCTATGACGCAGTGTGATTTGTTACAGGGTGTAATAAAACTTATCTTGCGCTTATCTTTTACTCACGCTAGCGTCCACGGATGCGCCGCATAGCCCATTAAACCGGCTATTAAGCGCTATTAGTAGCGTGGTTTCGCCGTGTGTTGTGCCGCCCCGATGCTACCGAAACACCACCCCTTACTTAACTGTAACACAACCAGAGCAACCAGCCCTATTTACTGCCCGTTCGTGCGAATTCCCACAAAAACGACTTAACTGCGATTTCGGAAATGTAACCGCCGATTACATTGTTGAAACGACCAACATTCAATTTTTTTACAATAGTGCAATTCATTTTGACGTTTAGCATACGCTCAAACTGTGATCTGAGGCCTCAGAGACACGCCACACGCTTTTTCTCTAAAGCTATTTAGGAGAGAGAACTCAGGATGAAACGCAACACACTATTCGCAATACTGCTGCTTTTGGCGCTCATCGCGCTGCTGGCGGTTCCGGTCGCCGGTCAAGATGACGGCGAAGAAGGCGGCATTATCATTACCTCAACCTTCGGCAGCGGTCCCGATACGCTGAGTCAGGTTTATTGCACTGGCACCGACTGTGCGGACCTGCTTTCGCGCATGTATGTTGATCTGCTTGTCGCCGACCCCGAACGTGCGGTCATCGCCCCCAATCAGCCCGGTGGACTGGCTACCGGTTGGGAAATTTCCGACGATCTGCTGACCTACACCTTCACCATGCGCGAAGATATGGTCTGGAGTGATGGCACACCGATCACCGCCGCTGACGTGGTGCTCGACTGGGAACTGCTGATCGATCCGGTCGTGGAACACCCGCTCGCCTACCTCGCAGACGTGATTGACAGCGTCACCGTAGTCGATGACTACACCGTTGAGGTCGTTATGAAAGATGCTTCCTGCGAAGCCCTGCTCGACATCGGCTCGATGGAAGTGCTGCCTGCCCACATCTACAACCAGTTCAGCCGTGAAGAACTTGCGGGAGCCGATGAAATCAACATCGCGCCGCCGGTGACTTCCGGTGCCTTTACCTTTGGCGAATTCCGCGCAGGTGAACTTGTCACGCTGCTAGGCAACGACGAATACGTCGATTCTGTCAATGGCTTTGTCGCCCCTGATGGCCTGATTCAGGTCGTTGCTGCCGACCAGACGGTTGAGGTTGAGCAATTCCTTGAAGGTGAAATCAACATCTTAGACACGCCCGCAGTCAACCGTCGTGCTGACATTCGCGCTGGTGAAGGCGTGCAGGTTTATGACTACCCCGGCAATACGTGGGACTACTTCGCATTCAATACCGCTGACCCCAGCAACCCGCTTCCAGCATTGGAAGACGGCAACCGTGTTGATCAGGGCCTACACCCGGTCTTCGGTGAAAAGCTCGTGCGTCAGGCAATTGCCCATGCGGTCAACGTAGAAGAGATCATTCAGGGTGCGGTGTTCGGTGAAGGCGCACGCATGACCGCGCACATTACCCCCGGCTCCTGGGCATACAACAACGATCTACCGCCGCGTGCCTATGATCCTGAACTGGCGCTGGAAATGCTGGCAGAAGCCGGTTGGGTCCCCAATGACGACGGTCGCCTGGTCTGCCAGGGCTGCGCCTATGCCGAAGCCAATCCCGAGTTTGAAGGTTCCGAGTTTGAATTTGACCTGATGACCAACGCCGGCAACACCCGCCGCGAGGCCGTCGGCACGATCATTCAGGATCAGTTGGACGAAATTGGTATCACCGTCAACTTCCAGACCATCGAGTTTAACACGCTGCTGGACCTGCGTAATACGCAGACCTTTGACGCTGTGATCGCCGGTTTCCGCGCCGGTTACCCGGATGCGCCCAGCACAGTGCAGTTGTTCGGTCCGGCTGCGGATGTGCCGGAATCGGGCTTCAACTTCACCTCGTTCTATAACGAACGCTTCTGGGAACTGGAACAGCAGGCTCTGGCAGTACCCGGCTGCTCTGAAGAAGATCGTGCGCCGCTGTACCACGAAATGCAGGAAATCATGCAAGACGAGATGCCGTACCTGTGGCTATATGCTCAGAACGGTTTCTACGCCGCCGGACCAGACGTGAACGGCTTCAACCCCTGGCCCAGCCAGTTGTGGTGGAACGTCGATACCTGGACGGTGGACGCAGAATAATCCATCTTCGCAATCAACGGGATATGTGGCGCGGCTACGTCACATACCCCTAACAACTTGAGAGAAATGCGTGCGGGCGCAACGTGTTGTGTCCGCACACATCCCAATAGATATGATGACACATCCGGCAGATTGCCGGAACCCCCGGAGGAGTTATGACTCGTTATATCGCTCGTCGGCTGTTGCAGGCGATCCCCACCTTATTTGGTATTACCTTACTCTCGTTCTTATTGATGACCGCTGCTCCGGGTGGTCCGACGGCTGCCCTGAGTCAGGACCCGCGCACGACACCGCAGCAACAGGAACGACTGGCGGCACAGCTTGGCGTCAACGACCCCTGGCCCCTGCAATATCTGTACTGGCTCATCGGCGACGACTGGCGTCAGCGCGATACGGATGGCGACGGTGAGGTCGATACATGGGGCCAACGTAGAGGAATCCTGCGTGGCGACTTCGGCAACTCGTTTACACGTGGTCGTCGCCCGGTGATGGATTTGATCGGACAGTTTATTTTGCCCACGCTGGAACTCACCGTATCCGCGCTGATGGTCGGGCTACTATTCGGTATCCCGGTGGGTATCGTGGCAGCGATATCTCGTGGCAGCGTCTTTGACAACGTCACCCGTGTGCTGGCGGTATTGTTCAACGCGATCCCGAATTTCTGGTTAGGGTTGATTTTGATCCTCGTATTCGGATCGTGGTTAGAGCTATTGCCACTACAAGGGCGTTGTCCACGTGTATTGATCGGTGGATGCCCGCCCCTCTATGAGCGACTTGAATATCTGGTGCTGCCGACATTCACACTTGGAACCGTCTACATCGCCGTGTACTCGCGGTATATGCGGACCGCAATGCTGGATGTTATCAGCCAGGACTATGTGCGGACGGCCCGCGCAAAAGGTCTGGGCAACCGTATGATCTGGTTCCGGCACGGTGCGCGGAACGCTCTGATCCCGATTGCGACATTTCTGGGTCCAGCGATCACGGGGCTA
>DAOTXA010000029.1:0-17031 GCA_034435595.1 Anaerolineae bacterium
AAGCCATTGGTAATCATGTCGTTGTTGTGCCTCAGCGCAGCGGCTGCCAGACAGCTATCCCAGGATAACGCCGAACGACCAACGTCAGCCCGTTCGCTGTTCACAATCGAAAGCACTGAAGATTCATCGCCGGATTGTGCGGAAATCGCCTGCGGAGCCACCAGCAAGCAGGCGAAAATAATCACATAAAATAAACGATTCAGCATGATATCCCCTTTATGACTATGCTAAATCAATTCTATTTTCACTATAGCATGATCAGCTTATACGCCAGGTACGGGGACCGTTCGAATCCGCAGGCGAAATTCAAACCGGGGATTGGGTCTGCCTGCTAAATGAAGACAATGAGCAGTAGACAAACTCATGAGCATCAAAAACAACTGATGACCCTCACCGAATTTGAGTAGTTCCTTGCACAGCCGGAAAACGCGGCACACTGATTCGAAGTCCGCATCCCGGATGATCGTCAACTACTCCCGATTCAGAGACACTTTCCAGCGACGATGTACTGCCCGATTTCGCGCTCAATGTAAGGGATATGTTTGTCAGAGCGAGTAGTTAACCAAACCCAGTTCCAGTCCAACAATCATCATCTGATTGGACGGCGATCTAAAGGAACAGGCAACGTTGCGGGGTCATAGTCTTGACGCATAAGCAACCAAACTGAATCAGGTACACTCGCCCCAATAACGCTCACAGTCAATCTCGCACCACAAACGTCACCGTCGCGCAGATAACGGGACGATCGGGTCGCCAGCCGGCGATGGTATCGGCGGTGTCGATAATCTCCAGGCCATGACGGGCAATCACCTGCGCCCACTCCCCCGCCGGACGAACGGGTTCTTGCATCTCTGGCACGTAGAAATCAGCGACGTAGTGCCCATTGCGGCGGCGGCACACAACTTTTTGTGCAGCAATCCCGGCGCTTTGCAGATAGGCCAGCATTTGCGGCCCGGAAGGTCTGGTTTGGGGTGATTTTGTGCGGGGCATGGTAGTTTGATGGTATCCTTCTGTCAAGAAGCCTACGAGAACTCATTATAGCACATTTGTTCTTATTTTAGAACACTTTTGCAACACGAAACCCGTTTATTTTGGGTTGGAATTTTTGCAGCAAAACGATCAACAATCACGGACGCGCAGTAGCGCGTCCCTACGAACAACTAACGACTAAAAACCAAGAACTAGACTCATGCCCAAACGCTGGATTGAACCCACAGACGACCGCACTTTATCCGTTGAAACGCTGCTGACCCGGCGTGGATTCACCGACCCGGCGCAGATCGAAGCCTTCTTCGACCCCGGACGCTATGTGCCTGCCCCACCATTCGACCTGCCGGATATGGGCCGCGCTGTCGAGCGCATCGAGCGTGCCATATCCGGCGGCGAGCGCATCCTCATCTGGGGCGATTTCGACGTAGACGGACAGACGGCGACTTCGCTGCTGGTCGAGGCGCTGGATTTGCTCGGCGGTCAGGTATCGCATTACATCCCCGACCGCAACAAGGAAGGGCACGGCATCCACACCCGCAAATTAGGTGAACTGCTGGACGCCGACAATATCCGCGTCGTGTTGACCTGTGACACCGGGATCGCGGCACATGCGGCTGTTGACTATGCGAATTCACGCGGCGTCGAGGTTGTCATTACCGATCACCACCAACTGGCAGATACGCTGCCGGATGCCTACGCCGCCGTTAATCCGCAACGATTGGACGAAGGACACCCGCTGCGCACCCTGCCGGGGGTCGGTGTGGCGTATAAACTGGTCGAAGCGCTGTATATGCGTGCCGGACGAAGCGAGAATGACCTGACACCACTACTTGACCTGGTAGCGCTGGGGATCGTGGCAGATGTCGCGGTGCTGGTCGATGATACGCGCTATCTGCTGCAACGCGGGCTGGATGTGCTACGCAACACCACGCGTCCGGGCTTGCGGGCGATGATGGAACTTGCGAAGATCACCCCGGCTGAACTAACAGAAACCGATATTGGCTTCGGCATTGGCCCACGCATGAATGCATTAGGCCGTCTGGATGACGCGAACAAAGCCGTCGAACTGCTGACGACGAAAAACAGCGAACGGGCGCAAATCCTCGCCAATATGTTGGAAGGCTTGAACAATAACCGCAAGAACATGTCGAATCAGGTATTAGAGGGGGCAGAGGCGCAACTCGCCGCCGATAAAAAGCTGATTGACAATTATCACGCGCTCGTCCTCAGCAGCGAACACTGGCCCGGTGGGATCGTCGGCATTGTCGCCAATCGCCTCGCAGAACGCTACGATCGCCCGGTCATCCTGTTAAAAGAAGAAGACGGCATTATGCGGGGGTCGGCGCGTTCGGTCGATGGCGTTGATATCACCGCCGCGATTGCGACACACGCCGATCTGCTGAACGGCTACGGCGGGCACACGATGGCTGCCGGACTCAGCCTGGACGCGGCGAATCTGCCAGAATTTCGCCGACGATTATCGAACACGGTGCGTGACATGCGTGCTGCTGCCGGGAACGTCGAAAGCGAGTTGACGATTGACGCCTTCGTGCCGCTTGGCGCTTTGTCGCTGGAACTGGTAGACGATTTGCGCCGCCTCGCGCCGTTTGGACCGGGGAATCCGGCGGTCGTTGTCGCCACGCGGAAAGTGACGCTTAAGAGCCAGCGCCAACTAGGGCGCGACGGCAGGCATCAAAAGCTGACGGTCGAAGATGAGAATGGCGATTTGCAGGACGTACTATGGTGGCAGGCGAACCTTGATGATCTGCCGAAAGGCCGCTTTGATCTGGCGTATACGCTGGGTGACAACGTGTGGAAAGACGTTCGCAGCCTGCAACTTGAACTGGTCGATCTGCGCCCGGTAGACGAGGAACCGCTGACGTTTGAGGCACGTTCGACCGTCGATATTATCGACCATCGCGGTACAGACGATCCCGCGATGAGTCTGCATGGCGTACTGGACGCATACCCCGACGCGCTGATCTGGAGCGAGGCGGTTCAGCCACCACACGGCAAGGGACGCACACGCCAGCAACTCGAAAACGCCAATACGCTCGTCATCTGGACCGCCCCACCCGACCCCGATACCCTGCGGGCAGCACTGAAAGCGACCAATCCGGCGCAGGTGGTGTTGTTCTGCATCAATCCCGGCATCGACTCGTTGAATGGCTTTTTGCAGCGTGTGGCGGGACTGGTCAACTATGCGCTGAACAACAAGGGCGGCGCGGCTGATTTAAACCGAATGGCAGCAGCGATGGCGGCGCGTCCCGGCGCGGTGCGGGTCGCGCTGGAATGGATGGCGGAACGCGGCAAGATCGGAATCGACCGGATTGAGGATGAAATCGCTTATATCCACACAAACGGGGAAGCATCCGGCAAGAAAAAGGCTGAGTCCAATGCGAAGTTGATAGGCGTCCTCAGCGAAACCGCCGCCTATCGTGCGCATGTCTTCAAAGCAGATGCAGAGTCGCTGCTGGCGATGGCCCAATAAAACGAACGCATAGCGCATCCCCGACGCCTCTATAACTTTTTTTGCTATCGATAAATCCAAAGTACTATGCCTGAAGCCGCCTACCCCCCCAACGGTAGGGGTCACAGGCATGGGGCTTTGCGCTTTACTGAGAATGTAAAGACGAGAGAGATAGATTTTAAGAGGCCCCCATGATGAACTTCAACCCCCGCCGCCGTCCGGTTCGCGCCACCCCGGTTTTCGACACTCGCCGCCGCATCTTCGGTACGTACAGCCCGTATACCGGTATGATTCACCCGCACAGCCCTTTGTTCAACGGCCCGCTGGAAATCAGCAAAGACAACGTTTACGACATGCAGGGGAATCTGGTTGGCAGCTTTACGGTTGAGGGCACGCTGCGCCGCATCACCGACGACTAAGAAGCCGTTTGAGAAGTGCGAGGTGGCCTCTCCCCCATACCACCAGGGATAAGCGCCCCAGCTTGTAAGGCGAATAATTTTTAACGCGAACTACGGTCCACTGTTGAACAAGGTCAGCGCAGGGACATCCGGCGCGGGGAGCCGGGGCCAGCGCGAGGCCAGCATCTCTGTGATGCCCAATGTATCGTCAATGAACCAGCGACCTAGCCAATCTTCGGCGTCGGCAGGCGGCAAAACCGGAGTTTGCGGCAGAGCACCGGCAATTGTATCTTCTACCCAGTCGAGCGCATCGCGGTCCGGCAGTTCCAGCACGCGGGTAACGGTGTCCAGCATCGCCAGCGAGGATTGCGGTGAGGCCAACGGGCGCGGCAGCCAGTCGAACACGGCTGAGGGAGTCATATCGCTGTTGAAATGCGGGAGGTCCATCGTCCACACATCGCTGATTGTGGCCCGTGGCGGAACCCATGCAAACGGCGTATAGGTGCGGAACAAACGCTCTGGCCTACTGTGCAGGTCCATCAACGCGTGCAAGCGATCAAGCGGCGCGGCAATTTCCACCCCTGACATGACATCATTAGACGGTCCGAACAAAGCAACGGTTTGCGCGGTAAACGCCCCCGGTCGCCCGCCCTGCCCCGGCGCAATATCCGCCGGGATGCGCAGCACGCCGCGTTCGTCGATATAGGGACCGGGCAAATTATAGTGTTGTGCCAACCAGACCGGGAAATCAATCTGGCGCAGCAGACGACCCCGCGTAATACCGGTGACAGCAGACAGCGACTCGCTTAACGGTTCAACCGGATTCGGTGCGATGTGTGGTGCGTAACTCAGGGCAATTTCAGCGGCATTCAGCCGGATGGCATCATCAATGAGCGCCAGGGCTGATTGCAGGGCAGATAGCCCGCTTTCATACGCTGGTTGCGGCGGGCGCACAGGTGGCGTGTACTGGCGCGACGGATAGGCGTAGATCGTGCCAAAGACATCCGGCCCCAGTGGATCGCGCTGTAAAAAGCGACCAATTGCCGGATGATAAACACGCCCATCAATGAAATACAGGTTGGTTTCCGCATCCCATACGGCATCGGGGTCAAGAATCTGTGGCGGGGCCAGCGCCCGTAACGCCGCCAGCGTATCGCGGGTGTTGCCGTTTTCGCCGGTATCGAGGAAGCGCGACAAATCATCACAGCGATCTGCCGGAGACACAAGCGACGGCGGCGGTCCCAGCGGCAAAACGCGCCCGATGGGATCCAACAACCAGATGGGACCGGACGACTCTTCCCCGGCAATGATCGCCAGAATATTGTCACGCCCATCGGTTAGCAACCACGTCAACTCGCCGTCCTGAGCGCGGAAGAAGCCGGAGGCCCCGGCGGTCTGCCCATAGAATTCGGTGCGGCTATCCTCGTTTATGTCATCGTTGATCGCAGCCAGAAGCGCACGACTATCCCCGACATAGATCAGGCGTTGGTCGGCCCCGGTGCGCACGACACGGTTAAAGGCGTCGTAATCGTAGAGTTGCGAGTGTTCGCCATCGCTGTTATGGACAGTTGCCCGCGTCAAACGGTTGGCGGTATCGTAGGTGTAAGTGCGACAGACCGCATCGACTTCGTCCACGTCAGAAAGCAGGGTGACGGTGGTCATGTTACCGCGTTCGTCGTAGGCGTATTCAAAACTATAGGTATCCCCGACCGTCTGACCGTCGGCGAAGGTCAGCGCCAGTGTCACGAACAACCCGGCAGCCACAGCCAGGATCGCCAGGTGACGCTTGCGCGGCTCACGCAATCCCCATACGGCACTGGCTACCACCACCACAAACGAGGCCGACGCCGAACGCCGATCCGTAGTTTCGCCGTTTTGACTGCGCGAGCGAGTGATCAACACATCGCGGCGCGTTAGCTGGTTGAGGGTATCGTCATAGCGATAGGTGATCGTCGTCTGCGTGCCGTCGCCGTACTGCCGCGTCTCACCGACATAGCGCCCCCGCGAATCATAGGTGAAACTGAGCAGGTAGATCAACTCACCGTTGGCGCGATTGGTGACACGCAAATTGAGCGGGCGATTGTCGTTATCATACCCGGACTGCACGATATAGCCGTTCGACTCAAAGCCAAAGAAGCGCTGCGGACCGATGATGTTCTCGCGTTGAATTTGCCCGACGGCGTCACTGACAAAATCGACAAACAGGTTGTTGCGCACATAGGCCACGCTGCGGATCGCACCGAGGCGGTCAATTTGCAGTTCGATGAGTTCGCCGTTGGTCCAGTTGACCTGTACCGTGACCACGCGGCGATCCGGGTTTAGGAAGTACTCGAAGGCGACATCCACGCCGGACGCACCGGCGGATGTGTCGTATATCCCCGGCAAATAGTCAATGGTCGCCAGCAGGCCACGCGCATCAAGTCGGAAGGCCAGCCCTGCCCCGGACGCCTGATCGCGGACGGTGTAGCCGTTGGCGTCGTCGTAGGTGTATTCGAGTGTGTGTCCGGCGGCGGTCAATGTGGCAAGCCGCCCGTTTTCGTCGTAGGTGTAGGTTTCTGCCAGTGGCGACTGACCGTCAAAATCGGTATTGGGCGAAATAGAGGTGATGCGGTCGGCGCTATCGTAGTTGACGGTATAGGCGCTGCTTGTTGTGGTGATGCCCGTCACCAGACCGAGGGGGTCGCGGTCAATGGCGACACCGCCGCCATCGCCTACGCGCCAGCCGGATAGCAAGCCATCATCCCTGGAGGCATAGGCATAATCGACCGCCGTCTCGCCGCCCTGATTGGGATAGCGCTGCTGGATCAAGCGTCCCAGCGCATCATAGGCGTAGGTTTCGAGTTCGCCGCCGTCTTCGACGCAGGTCGCGTAATCTGCCTGTGAACCGGCGCGGCTCTGGCAGATGCCATCGACCAGATCGGCATTATTGTAACGCAGCAACAAGCGGATTCCGGTGGGGCCGCTCAAACTGGTCAGACGATTGAGGTCATCATAGGCATAGTTGAAACTTTGCCCCTGCACGTTCTGGAAGTTGATGAGGTTGCCGTCGTCGTCGTAGGCGTAGGTGGCGATGTTGTCGGCAGCGTCGATATAGCGGATTGGTCGCCCTGCGGCATCGTATAGGAAACGCTCTGACGTGCGTCGCACCCGATCAGGATTGGTGCGCACACAGGCATCGGGGGTCAGGAGATCAAGCAGGTCCGTTGCCGGGTCAAATTCGAGACATAACTGGGTGACGATCTCGCTTAACAAGCCATCGGCATTATATAGATAGCTGACACGCTGCCCCGGCGTGCGGCGGATGATGGACGGCGGATTGCCAGCGGCATCGCCCGGTACGTAGGTATAGACCGTATCGTCCCACAGTAGATCGACTTCCGCGCCGCGTGTGGTGGAGTATTCGTAGATCGCATCGCCTTCGTCTGAGGAATCGATCACCATACGATTGAGTGCATCCATAACGACGGTGCGCGTGCCGCCGAATCCATCGGCGATGCGGATAACAGGCTGCCCGGTGACATACTCAAACTGCCATGTACGCTGTGCCGCATTGATGGATTGCACGCGTCCGAGCGGATCATAGGTGAAGGCAAGCGCGTTTGTGTCGCCCAGTTGCAACGATTCGAGCCGCCCCTGTGCGTCATGGCGCAGGGTACGTGCCCATGCCAGACCGTCACTCGTCTCGGTGAGGGTTATCGCGCCCGGTTCAGGATACGCGAACGATAGCGACCGAACTGCACCGGTTTCGTCATTATCCGCTTGCAGCCATGCGGTCAGGTTGCCCGCGCTGTCATAATCCAGTTCGTGGAGGCGGCCCAGGGCATCGGTAATGCGCCACACCGTCCCGAAGGCATCGAACTCGTAGACAATGCGATTTTCGCGTGGGTCAATGTAGGTCAGGGTGCGGGCGTCGTCGTCCCATTCGAAGCGCTGCTGGCTGCCTGTCGCGCCGTTGATCCCGGTTAAACGTCCGAGATCATCATACAGATAGGTGGTAGTGTTGCCCAACGGTGAAATTACAGAGGCCAGCCACCCCGCCGCATTATAGCCGTAGATGGTGGCGTTGCCGGTGCGCACGTCCTGTGCGACGGCAAGCTGCCCGCGCTCACTATAGACGTAGGTCGTGCCGCGTCCAAGATCATCCACCGATGCGGTGAGCAAATCGCCTTCGTTATAAGAGAAGGTATACGACGCTTCCGGCGCGTCCGGGACTTCAACGCGCACCAAACGACCGAGTGTGTCGTATTCGTAGCGATGCGTGATGCCGTTTTCGTCGATCCATTGCAGCAAATCGCCCGCGCTGTTGTAGCGCAGGGACCATGCAGCCGTTGCATCCGGCCCGGTGAAGGCAATGTCAATCTGCCAGCCACCAGCCTGCGCGACATAGGTATAGGCGTGCGTCGTCTCGCCGGTGCGAACCTCTACCGGACGCCCTGCCGCGTCAGTTGTCACGGCACTATCAAAAACGGCAGTCGCGCACAGGTCAGTCTGCTCGGCATCCGGCGCGAAACGGCGATAGACGGCACGCTCACCACCGCCATCAACCGGGCAGTACGCGACCGCATAGCGGACACCGTCGCCGCCCGTTGTGACCAGCGGACGCCCCTTGAAGTCATAATCGACTGCGAGATTGCGCCGCGCCTGCGAAATCGTCGGGTCTTGCAGCACATCGACGGATACCGGGCGCGAACCAGCATAGGCGGGCCAATCCTGAAAGGCGATGCCTGCCCCCAATGCCTCGATTCCGCGCAGGCGCGTCGAATTACCATCGTAGAAGATGGCCCATTCACGCCCATCTCGGATCACGTTGCGCAGTTGCCAGCGGAAGTCAAACAGATACTCGGTGCTGGAGAACACACTGCCGCCGCGAGCCTGTTGCTCACTGATGCGCAGGGCGTTGACGCTATTGGCTGCACGCACCGCATAGTTATAACGCGTGACGAGGCCGAAGGGGTCTTCGGCTTCACGGACACGCCCCAGCGCGTCATAGGTGATGCTGGTCGTCCGGCCCAGTGGATCGAACATATCGACCGCATAGCCGGAGAAGAAAAGGTTGAGTGTCGCATCGTCGCCCTGCAAGGAGCGCAAGGACTGCACCGGGCGGTAGGCGTAACGTGTCGTGACCGGCTGCGGCGGCAGTGGTTCGCCATTGTCATTGAGGGCATCTGCCGGGGGCAACAGCCAGCGATTTTCAGTTTCCAGGCGGCCCAATACATCATAGGTGAAGGTCGTGCGGCGCAGATATGTTTCAGGATCATCGCCCGACCACAGGCGGGTTTCGATCAACTGCCCGTGACCATTATAGTGCGTGGCAGTGATTGATCCGGTCGCGTCGGTGATCTGTATACCGGTGGAAACTGCGGCGTCTTCGATACCGGGCGGCAGATATTCAACCGTGTAAATCCCGGTTAGCGGATCGTCAACTGTGATGAGACGGCCCAATCCGTCATAGCTGTAACGGACAATGTGCCACGTTGTGCGATCTTCCCCGGCGCGGTGGCGAGCTACCGCGCTAACCTGCCCCAGCGGGTTGTATTCATAAGCGCTGACGGTTCCGTCATCACGACTGGTGACACGAATCAGTCGATGGCGGCTATCCCATACAAAGTCATAGACGCCGCCGTCACGATCAGTATAGGTGAGGATGTCGCCGTTTTCGTCGTAGGTGAATGCCTCGCCGGAGCCATCGCCGTAGGTGATGATCTGCGGCAGATAATGCAGCGGCAGTGCCTCGGTGGTCGTATAGGTCACGTTGAAAGGCGGATAGCCACCGCGCACGCGGGCAATCGCGCCGTTGGGGGCATAATCGTAGCTGACGCTGTTGCGCCCGATATCACCGACGATCTGGCGCGGTGGTTCGCGGACCAGCAGGCCGTTCTCCCATTCGAAGACGCGGGGCTGTTCCTCAAACTCTTCGAGCGAGGCCAGCGGGCTAACAGTGCGAACCAGCGTAAAGGCATCACCGACTTCCTTGAGTTCGCCATCCGCCAGACGATAGATTGAGGTCGTTGCCTCTCCCCATTGCCCGGTAACGGTTACGCGCCGCTCAATTGGGTTATCGCGGGCATCGGTTTCGATCACCGGCGGGTTGACTCGCCGCCAGTTGCACAGTGAGGCGTCCTCGTCGCTGCTCGCTTCACTGGCTACCGCCAGACCAGGGATGTTGATACAGAGTGCGCCATCTGCCTCGACGGTGTAGGTCATTGACTGCGCAACCGGGGCCAGCGGATCATCATGCGCGACCATCTGCCCGCTCTCATCGTATTCGTAGGTGGCACGTTGACCGTCAGGATATTCGACGCCGACCAGCAAATCGCCGTTGTAGCGATAGCGCGTCTCGAAGCAGTTCGCGGTAATGTCGCAGGCGCTTGTATCCAGCGCATTCAGACTCAATCCGCGTGTCTCGCGCAGGACACTGCGAATCACATGATGTCTTGTATTGTAATAGAGTTCGATGCGGCGTGAGGTTGCCGCATCGGTGATGACGACGGCGGTTTCTGCCCCCAGTGATGCGGGGCCGCCAAGCGTACTACGCGGGTAATTGATATTGAGGACGCGACCGGTTTGCGGGTAGCCGTACTGTGTCAAACGTCCGGCGCGGTCGAACTGGTATTCAAGACCCGTATCTTGCCACAATGACCAGCGTGTATCGCGCACGCTGTCGCGCCGCAATACCCATCCCGGCATGGTCAGGGCGACGAGTTCGCCCCCGTCGAAATCGTCACTTTGACTGGCGAATAGATGCCGCGATCCGCTTGGCGTGATGAAGGTCACCAATCCACGGGGCGCATAGGTCAAATCCAGCCCCACCGGGTAGCCAGTGTATTCAGCAGGGGTGATGGTGCGCGAGCCAGTCTCTGGATTGAAGGCGACGTTGTAATCGAGCAGGTAAGGTGTCGTCCAGCCACGCCCGAAAGGACCATCGACCGCTGCATAGGCGCTGTTATAACTGCGCGTCAAGGTGAGGTCGATCAAGCCACCGTAGGCTGCGTGATCGGTGACCGCATACCAGAGGTTGCCATTAGCCGGGTTGGGGTGACCATTGGGCGGACAATTCGCCTCTGGTAATGCGGTGTTGACCGGGTAGCATTCGCCGCCCGTGTTGTTGAGGGCGCGTGGGCTGTAACCGGGTTGCCCCGGTAGGGCACGCCCATCAAATTCAGGGAAACCGGCAGGCGTCACGATCTCGACGTAGCTCTCTGCGCGTGAAAGCAGCAGGCGCTCCTCACCGGGGACGCCTTCGGACACTTCTTTGTAGATAATGCGAATTACGTTATCGAGCGCTTCTACGCGCAGCAGGTCGGTGGCAGAACGGGTCGTCACATCACGCGGCTCGTCAATAAACTCGAATTCGAGCATCTGTCCGACCAACGACAGGCGGCGCATATCCACCCAATCGAGCAGCAGAGTCGTATCTCGATCTGTCATTGTTACGGCGAGGGGGATATTCTCGGTCATTAGCTCGGTTGGTGGCGCGGGCAAACGACGCATATCGATCAGCGTGGATTCCAGGGCGATAGCGCGTTCACCGTCCAACGCCGCAGTCAAGACACCGCCGGATAGCGTCATCTCGGAGTTCTCGGCAACACCTGCCCAGCCCAGATCAATGCGATACGACTGCGGCTGCCCCGCCGGATCGAAAGAAACCAGCCGGATAGTGAAATCGTCTTCGGGACCGCGAAAGGTGATATCGCGCTCGTCACGGTCGATGATGCCTGTGAACGTATGTCCGTCTGCCAACCGGAACCCGGCACAATCGCGGGTGATCCACACGCCGCGCACGAAGTCCCAACTCAGCGAAAGGCGCGTACCGTTGGAATCAACGACATTGAGCAGATCGCCGTCGGTCATGTTAAAGCGATAGCCGTAATCCTGCATATAGAACACGCGGCGTTCGGGACTGGTGTCGTTCCCGGCGGCGGCAAGGTCACCGCCAAGTAAATAGAGGTTGTCGGCCCAATCGTTGAGGCGCAGTCCATAGTTGTTGCCGGGGACGCTGTAGCGCACGCCGACTGCATTGCCGTTGAAGCTGGCGACCAGCGTTGGCGCGGCGGGATGCGCTTCAATATGTGTGCCGGGGATGGTCACAATTTGACGCCCGGAGACGAGTTGCGGCGGAATTTCAAGGAAGCTACCCGCACTGTCGTCGCGCAGGTTGTTCAGTTCAATCTCGCCGCCGCCGTCGAACTGCGGCAGAAAAGTATAGCTTCCGGTGATCTGCCGTGAGACATCGACACGGCGAATGACAATCGTATACGCGCCGTCACGGATGAAGGTATAGGTGAAAGTCGCACCTGCTGTAACTGGTTGGAAGTCTTCAACGCCGCTGTCATCGGCCTGCGGGTCCATCTCGCGGAACACGCTCACTTCCAGACCGAGGTCGCTATCGACGGTGTCAAAGCGCAGGGTCAGGGTAGCGTTGAGGATGGTGCCAAAATTATTGGTCGGTCGCACTACGTTCAGCGCCCAGATATCGGCGTATGCGCCTTCATTTAGGGTGCTGGTGACCGCCTGCCCCGGTTGGATCACGCCGCCGCCGAGGTCGAGGGCGTAGGGGACGGTGTCATTTTCTATCAAGAAGCGTACCGCATCACAGGCATGGGCATTGGTCTGCGCCGATACACGGGCCGGGGCGATCCAGAACGCCGCACCCAGCAGACATAGCAAAATCAGCATTAACGCGCCAGAGTGACGCGCTCGACCGATCATTGGGGATAAGTTTGGCTGGTGCATCAACGTCCCGTTTCGTTTAGGCTTTCAACTAGCGCGTCGATTTCCGTCGTCATCTCACCGTAAAGCGTCGTAGGAACGCTGACCAACCCTTCAGGATCGGGTTCACAATGATTGGCGAAAATCAGGCGTAAGGGCGCGTTCGGCGCATCAAGCAAATCACGCGCCGATTCAAAATCAGGGTCTTCGTCTTCGAGACGACTTTCCAGGAACAGGTATAAGGGCGTGAACACGGCACAATCGAAGCGGCCCGGTGTGCCTGTTTCGTTGCGCAATTCGCCCAGCAGATCGGGCAGCGAAAGATCAAGCCGCAAGGCAGTATCGCCCGACCCCTGCATAAATCGCTCGGTCACATCTTCCTGCGTGAGCGCGACTTCATAAATCGCGAGCAGATGGAATGTGCCCAACCATGCGCGTTCCCCGGTGGCCTCGTTGCCGAGGACGAAACGGGCATCAGTGCGCCAGGACGAAAAATCACCGCCGTTCTGTTCGGCAGCCACCTCGCGCCCATCGATATACAGGCGAATGGTCACACCATCATAGGTAAAGACAACGTGCGTCAGATCGGATGAGATGCCGGGTTGACTGGAGAGGGAAGGTAGGCCGTTTTCATCGGTGTTGGTCGTGTGCAGCCGCACATCATAGATATCCTGCGTGGTTTCGCCGGTTGTCGCACCCTGCCCCAACGTGAAGTTGCGGCTCTGCGGATCGACGGAGAAGGTAACAATACGTGCAGGGCCGGTCTGAGTCACGTTGGCGGGGTCAATCCACGCCTCGATGGTAATCTGATTGGTCGTCTGAAGCGATTCCAGCAGGCGCAAGGGCGTGCCGTTGGCGTCGATCAGCGTTGGGGCATTGATGGTAAGTGTGCCCTCTCCCCATGAGACATTGGCGAGATCGGCAATTGTCAGATCAATAGGACGAGCGTTTTGACTGACATCACGCACAATCGCGCTGTCTTCTCCCTGTTGATCGAACGTATAGAGTGCAATTAGCGCCGCCGCCGGATCAATGACACCTGTGGGCATCGGTGTTGGCGTCAGCGTCGGTGTGACGGTGCTGGTCGGGGTGGATGTCGGTGTTGGTGTGGGGGTATTGGTCAGCGTACTCGTCGCAGTGGGCGTCAATGTGCTGGTAGATGTCGACGTCAATGTGCTGGTAGGCGTACTTGTCGCGGTGGATGTGGGCGTATTTGTCACCGTGGACGTAGGCGTATTTGTCACGGTGGACGTAGGCGTATTCGTCACCGTGGACGTAGGCGTATTCGTCACCGTGGACGTGGGCGTATTCGTCACGGTGGACGTAGGTGTCGGTGTGACAGTTGATGTAGCGGTCGCGGTCAAGGTCGGTGTGCTGGTAGATGTCGGTGTCGCCGTGAATGACGCTGCTGTTGCCGTGATCGCGTCATTCGTGCCCAACACGGCGACCGCGACTGCTGTCTCGTTTTCAACGGCAGACTGCGTCACTTCGATGGCGCGTTGTGTCGCTTCAACACGAGCGGTCGCCGTCTGGTTGGGCGTGCTAGTTGGCGTAAGCGTGACTGTCGGGGTCGCCGTGGGCGTTGGTGTCGTCGTGGGCGTGGGCGTCTGTGTGATTGTCAGTGTGGGGGTGGGCGTTTGGGTAAATGAGGCCGCCGTTGCTGTAATGGCTTCATTGGTGCCGATGACGATCTCCGAAAGTGCGGTTTGCGTGCCACTAATGGCAGCAACTGAGTCTGCTGGCAGCGTTTCCTCAATAATGTCGCCTTCTGAGCCATTGCCACTACCGAGCAGAATAAAGGCCCCAATCACCAGCACTACGGCACCGATTCCACCCAGGATTTGTAAACGCTGGCGGCGCAGTCGCTTGTTAACAAAGCGCTTTGGCGGACGGCGGCGGCTGATGGGATTGTGTGTCGGCTCGTAATCGTCGACGCGGGGGGCGCTGGCGCTAAAAATCTCTGAAGGCAAGCCCTGAAAGACCCCCGGCGGATTGCTGCCCTTGCCAGATTTGATGTTCAGATAGACTTCGAGATCAGGCCGCCCGACGACCGCTTCTTCAAAAGCGCGGGCGAAGTTTTTGGCTGTCTGAAAACGTTCATCAGGGTCTTTTTCCAGCGCCCGCAACAGCACAGTGTCGAGGACCTTCGGCAACTGTGGATTAATGGTCGAGGGAACGGGTGGGCGTTTGGTCAAATGCTGGTTAAGGATGACCATCGGATCGCTGCCGGTAAACGGCAGATTGCCCGTCGATAGCAAAAAGGCGATGACAGCCAGCGAATAGAGGTCTGACATGTAGGTCAGTTCTTCGGTATCGCCGCGTGCCTGCTCTGGCGACATATACTGCGGCGTCCCCGGCATTTGACCGAGAGTGGTGATCTGCGTGTGTTCCATAACACGGGCGATACCGAAGTCGGTCAGCGCGGAATGTTTGTTATCGCGGAGGAGGATATTACCCGGTTTCAGGTCACGGTGGACGATGCCTTTGCCATGCGCGTAATCGAGGGCGCTGCCCATCTGCTCTAGCAGACGAGCCGTCCCCATCAGGCTGATGTGGGCGACCTGTTTCAGCCGTTCAGAGAGGCTGCCCCCCGGCAAATAGTCCATGACGATGTAGGGACGATTTTCAAAGGAGCCGCTATCGCGGTAGGTGACGATGTTCGGGTGATTGAGGCCCCGCATAATACGGCCTTCACGCTCGAAGCGGTCAACGACTTCATCATGCTCCACCCAACCGGATTGCAGCAGCTTGATCGCCACCGTCTCGCCCGATTCCTCGTTGGTGGCTTTATATACGACCGCCATCCCACCGGCTTTGACACGCTCGGTGATGAGGTAGTTGCCGATATGTGCGTTGATAATTCCCTCATCCATAGGTCGTTACCGGATCCACCGCCTGGTATTGGCCAATGTATGTATTTTCCCCTCGATTAAGGCTTTACTATTATAGCGAGTTTGTCCCACCTTAACGAACGAGGACAGCGCGTGCGGTGGATTGCTCGCTTAGATTTGATTGTCAGGTGGTTTGGACACCGTTACAACCCGATGCATATGACACCGCATTTTACCTTTTTCACAACAGTATCCCACATTGACATAACTAATTTAATAGAATAGTAAATTCACTATGAAAGGCGTAAAAAATGTCATTTATAGCAACACGCTTTATCCCGGATATGTTAGGGTTAGGGCGATTTGATTATTTTGTTTGTTTCAATCTGTGAGTGTCGGATTTTGCGCCACGCCGCCGCACCATTAAAACCGGAGAATACCCTTATGCAACACCAGTTTCCTGCGCTACCACTCCCTGACATCGCACCAGATGCAGGCACGCTTGCCGGACCTGTTTTACTGATGGAGGTCGATATTGCCGGCCCCATCCCCTGCGTCCTGTTTATGAATCTGCGTACCGGGCAGCGCTACCGGCATGGCCTGCTGCTGGTGCGACTGCATACGCGCCCGGTCGGTTTCGTATCACTGGAAACGGACGCGTTTCAGATCGACTCGCGGGAACTGGCGGCGGTCATCTGGGATGCACTGGCTGAATCGATCAAAGCCGCGATGTTTGAAGAAGGCCGCGCTATCCCTGAGAAACTCGACGCCTTCGGATTGCCTGCCCAAACCCCACCACCCTATTTACAGGAACGCGCCGTGATTCAGGTCAACGCGCCGAAGGTCAGTATCGTGATCTGCACGCGAGATCGCCCGGATCGACTCACTGACTGCCTGAAGTCGTTGCGGCGGCTCAACTATCCCAACTATGAAGTCATCGTGGTGGATAACGCGCCGACTACCGACGACACCCGCGACCTTATCCACGAACAGTTCGCGGATGTTCGTTATATCCGCACGCCAGTACCGGGTCTATCACGGGCACGCAATATCGGTCTGGGTGCAGCCAACGGCGAGATCATCGCCTTTACTGACGATGATGTGAGTGTAGATAAACACTGGCTGGCAGACCTTGTGCGCGGCTTTCAAGCCGGGGAAGGCATCGGCTGCGTGACCGGGTTGACTTTGCCTGCCGAACTCGAAACTCCGGCGCAGGTGTGGTATCAGGAACAACGTGGGGCGCAGACATTTACGCGCCGCATCTTCGACCGCAGCAACGGCGCGACTCATGACCCCATGCTACCGTTCCGCGTTTCTACACTGGCTGCGGGGATGAACATGGCGTTTAAAGCGGAGGTCCTGCGTGCAATCGGCGGCTTTGATGAGGCGCTGGGGATCGGCACAGATGCGCACGCGGGTGAAGATCATGCGGCGTATTATGATCTGCTGCACGCGGGGTATCGACTGGCCTACGAACCGGGAGCGATTGTCCATCACGAGCATCGCAGCAGCGAAGCCGGATTACAGCAGCAACTCTACGGAAACGCCGTCGGCTTTACCGCACATCTGACGCGTGCCCTCATCCGGCAACCGCGACTGGCTCCGGGCATGGCGGGGACGGCGCTGCGCGTTT
>DAOTXA010000030.1:0-4675 GCA_034435595.1 Anaerolineae bacterium
GTCAGGAAGTGGACGGGCACTATCTACCCAATGGCTTCGCGCTGATCGGTCCGCCGCGCTCTGGTGAAAAATTGTATAAATTCGAGGAACTGCGCTTCATTGATAATCTAATCGCGCAGGTGGCTGTTGCGGTGGAACGCGCCCAGGTTATTGGCAATCTCCAGCGCCGCGTTCAAGAACTGGATGTGCTTAGTCAGGTGGGGCAGGCCGTTAGCTATACGGTCGAGTACGATGACCTGCTCGAACTCATCAACGCGCAGAGTTTTAAGGGGTTAAATGCGAAGTATTTCTATATCGTGCTGCACGATCCAAACGCGGACCAGTTGTATTATGCCTTCTTCCAGGAAGGGGAGGACCGCGAGCGCGAGCGCGAGAATATGCGCTGGATGCAGGGCAACGACCTGTATAGCGAGGTCTTGACTTCTGCGCAGCCGTTGCGAGTAGAGAATTACGCAGAGACGATGAAACGCAAGGGGTATCGCACACACTTTGAGAGTGAAGATATTCGCTCTTGGATGGGTGTGCCGCTAATTGCCGGTCAGTCTACGTTGGGTGTGATTGCCGTTGCCGATCCTTCGCCAGACCGTGTGTTTACAGCAGACGAACTGCGTATCTTTACCAATATCGGCGCGTTGGCGGCGACCTCGCTTGATAAGGCGCGTCTGTTCGCCGAGACGAATCAACGTGCGCGGCAGTTGGGCGCACTTAATGATATTAGCCGCCAGTTGGTGGCTGCGGAGGCAGATGTCGAGGCACTGCTGGAAATTATCACGAGTGCGGCGGTAGACATCCTCAACGCCGAAGCCGGCTCGCTGCTGCTGAACACAGAAGACGCCAGCGGCGATCTGGAATTCAAGGCGGTCGTCGGCGATGCAGGTCAGGAATTGCTGGGCAAACGCCTCGAAAAAGGGCACGGGCTGGTTGGCAAGGTGGCTACGACGGGCGAAGCGGTCATTTCCAACGACATCGCACAGGACAACCGCTGGCAGGGGGAAGTTGCGGAAGAGACGACGTTCAAGACTTCGTCAATTCTGGCGGTTCCGCTGGTGGCGAAAAACGAAACTATCGGCGTGCTGGAAGTGCTGAATAAGAAAGACGGTACAGTCTATACAGATGAAGATAGCAAGCTGCTGACTACTTTCGCGGGGCAGGCCGCTATCGCGCTGGAAAATGCACGCTTGTTCCAGCGGACCGACGAAGCACTTGGTCGTCGCCTGGAAGAACTGGAAGCGCTGGAGCGGATTGACGTTGAACTTAACCGCACGCTAGATTTGAACCGCATCTCCGAGTTGACGGTGAACTGGGCGGTTGAAAATAGCAATGCGACTGCCGGAATGCTGGCAATCGTCACCGACGAGCAGAACGAACTGCACACCGTATGTATGATGGGCTACCCGGAAGCAGCGCTGGACAGCGATAATCGCAATCCGGCATGGTCGGTAGAAGCGGGCATGATCCAACGTGTGATGCGTACCCGCAGCCTCGACCTTCAGCCGGATGTTAGCATCGACCGCGAGTACATTGAAGTGCTGCCCGGTTCGCTAAGTCAGATGACGATTCCGATGCTTTCGGGTAATGAGATCATCGCTATTCTGATCCTCGAAACGGATGAGGAACCGCGCCTCAGCCTGTTTGAGGTCGACCGTCTGCAACGTATGGTGGACCACGCCGCGATTGCCATCGCCAACGCGCTCTTTAGCGCCGACCTGATGCGGGCCAACGAGACGAAATCCGAGTTTATGGGTTTTGCCGCGCACGAGTTGAAGAATCCGCTGACCTCGGTCAAGGGCTATGCGGCGACGATGCAGAACCCGAAGATGCTGGAAAAGATGATCGAGATGGCGGGTCCGGCGCAGATTCAGAATATGGCGGCCATTATCCAGTCGAATGCAGAGCGGATGCAGGGTATTATCGACGACCTGCGCGACATCGCCGCCATTGACGCGGGGCCAGCCAAGTTTAAGATCGACCTCGAACCGACGAGCCTGTGGAACATCGTCAACGACACGCTGATGTCGTTCCAGAGCCAGTTTGAGGAGCGCAATCAGACGATTGATAATCGCATCACGGAAGATATGCCGCTCATCATGGCGGATAGCAAGCGCCTGATTCAGGTGATGACGAACTTCATCAGTAACGCGCACAAATACGGCGGCTACGACTCGACCATCACGATCAACGGTGATGTCATCGAGCGCTACCGCAACAAGAAGGGCGAGATCATCGGTGATGTGATGCAGATCAGCATCGTTGACCAGGGCATCGGCCTCAGCGAAGAGGACCTGAGCAAACTGTTCCGCGAGGATTACTTCCGTAGTGAGAACGAGAAGGCCCGCGAGCAAAAGGGGACCGGCCTGGGCATGATGATTACCAAGCGTATCATCGAGCGGCACAACGGCGAGGTATGGGTCAAAAGCGAGCTAGAGGTCGGCTCTACGTTCTTCTTTGTCATCCCGCTGGCTCCGCGCCTGGGTGGGCGGACGACAGGCGAGTTCAAGCGTGTCACCGAGGAGAACCAGAAAATTGACGGCGAGAGCGCGTCTGCTACACAGGAGACGGAATCCGCGCCGGGGTCAGATTAACCCGCCAAATCTTTGTCGAACAACCGAACAGACGAAGCTGGCTTAATCAGGATCGTGTACATCATACCGGTAAACTCGCTGTAGCAGCCAATATATCGAGTCAATTCTACTGCGTGTCTGTCTGGCGGATGGCTTGAATGTTCACCAGTACCGCCGACGGAATACCGCCCAGTTCTGGCAGGATGAGCGTATATGCAACGCTTTCACCGGGTGCGATACTTTCTGCACTGATCTGACGGAACCCGGTGGCTACAATACGATTGGACGTATCGAAGGCGGTAATCGTCGCCAGCGGATCGCTTACGGTGTTGTCACCGGTATTTGTGACTTCGCCTTCGATCAATAATTGCCCGTCTTCGGTGAGGGTCCATTCGTCGCGCCATGTTAACGACGCACCGCCGACCAATGCCGTGGCATCGCCTGTTTCCGGCGTCCAGCCATCATCGCCGATGAGGATACGGAACTCCTGTGCAGCATCTGGCTGCCCCTGCCCAAAGCGCAGGCTAAACGGCGCGAATCCGCCGGGGGGGACGCCATAGCCCATCACGCGGTCGCGGGCTTCTGCCAGTCCGGTTCCATCCTCAGCGAATATCTGCACGCGCACCGGAATCTCTGCAATCGGATTCAGTGTGTTGTTGAGGACTTCTCCCGTCACGAAGAACACGCCCGCCGGGGTCACCCACGATGAGACATTGGTAACGACGACATCGCCTGTTGAAACCAGTGCCAGCGGATCAATTCCCGCAACTTCCAGCGGTGATTCTGCGTTGACTGTGAACGTGTTGACGATGCGTTCGAGTTCATCAAGTGACGGTGACTCATCTGCGGGGAGTACCAGTTCGATAACACCCATTGCAGGCCCGTTTTGCACGATGAACGTGTTAAGCGTGAGAAGTTCACCACCGGGTAGTGACCGAATCCCGGTAAAGCGCCAGCTACCGTCACCCATCGCCTGACGGTCCTGTTCGATGTAGCGCCCGGTATCCGGTCGGATTGACTCTTGATAGCGATTAATCAAAGCGGGCAGCGAGGCATCCGCCCCGGCATTGACTGCCGCTACTACGACTATAGGCGCATCTGCACCGGGGCGCGAAAAAGCCGCCGACGCCAGATTGCTGAAGTTCTGCGCATACACTGACCACTCGCGGGGGACATCCACCGTGAACGCGCCCGTGGGGTGTGTGTAGCGCAGCGGACCTACCTGTGGCGGCGCGGGGGTAGGCGCGAATACAACCGCGCCACTGCTGCCACATGCGGTCAAAACCAGCGCTAACACGCTCAGAAAAATGAGAATCAATGCACGCATAAGCCAAATCAATGCAGGTATTCGGACAAGCAAACTTATACCTGGATGGTGATATCTGGAAGAAATATCATTCATTGACGCCAAATTAACAATAATAGCGGTTCAACGCGCATAGTATAGACGAGAGGGGCGGCACTGTCGACTCGCAGACGAAGGCCGAAATCGCAGTGCCAACACTTGACCTATCGCATTTATGACTCTTAGGATTAGGACTAAGGTACTACTTGTGGGCCTTATCCCTCTTTAATATCCTTAAGTCGTGACATGATGTGTCACAAAAAGGCAATTGAATGACATCTATCATCTTGAGAGGGCTGGTTCATGTATACAGATAATGCGCTTCTGTTCCCCCGTAACGTGTTACCCACCCTCGCCAATCTGCGCGGACCAGAATGGAAACAACTGGTCGAACGTATCGTTAAACTCCCCGAAAACCATGAAGATACCCTTGCTTTGATGCTGGTCATGATCCGTTTGAATGGTTGCATGGGCTGTGAAACCGACAGCTATCGTGCCATGCGTGGATGCAACGCCTGCGCTCACCAGATGCTGCGCCGTTTCAAGGGAAGTGACGCCGAACTGCTCGATATGTTTGAACAGGCCCGTCATGATGTGATCGCTTTCGCCAGGGATCACTCGAATTTTGGGATCGTACCCGCCGCAGAGATTTCTGGTTCGATGTTGATCGGGTAACATACACGGCTTTTTTCAAAACGATTTTCTATATAGATTTTTCGCACAGGGGCTATGCTATAGGCCCTGTTTGCATTCTATAGCGGCTCCGGGG
>DAOTXA010000031.1:0-2487 GCA_034435595.1 Anaerolineae bacterium
TATACGGCGACCGCGTTGGGTGTAGATGGCTTTGACCCGGTGATGGGCGTGGGCCTGACTGGTGGCAACGTCGATTTCTGTGAGGATGACACCGACGGCGCGTCACGCTTCAGTGCCAACCTGCCGGTAACGGGCGCGGTTGCCGCGTCTTCGTTGAACGCGCAGCGGCCTTTCTCACATAATCTTGATGGATTGCGCGATATTTCGATCTATGTAGGTGGCTTTCAGGCTTCGGCAGGATCATTTGTCCTCATTCTTGAGGGTATGGCTGCAACCAGCAATGACGGCACAGGTGATCCATTCTTTATGCGCCTGACGCCGAATATCGTGAATTCCGGTGTGGATGCGACGATCTACATGATCGAAACACAGTCTTCACTTGATCCGTCCATGAGTTGGATCGGTTCTGACGATAGCGTCTTAGCCGAGTGCGATGACGCGGGCACGAATACCTGTGGCGAGGTTTCATTTGATCTTCGTGATTCATCTGTCTCGCGGACACAGGGGCGCGTTGCGAATGGCACGGTCAACAGCGCGATGCTGCTGCTGCCGACGAGTGGTCTAACCGAACTTGACTTTGAGAATGATGTGTTCATCCTGCGGTTCCTGATGTCGCGTGCGACCAATGGTACGGGCGAGTACGTGGTTGCGTATCACGTCGGCATTGCAGAAGAAGTCGTCAGTACTAGCGGCGGAAGCAAATAACCACATGGTTCGGTCTGCCGGGGCGATTTTCGCTCCGGCAGATTGCTATTGCCAACGTTCAACGTAATGCTTTACACTGCGTAATGAAGAACTGGAAGCAGGTCTACTGAATGAGCGATCAACCCCCGACACCACCCACAGGCGATGACGCGATCCCCGAAGAAGACATCGCGCTGAGTCGTCAAACCGCGACAACGGATGTCACTGAAGACGCAAAAGAAGCGATGCGCATGTTCGAGGCGGATGAACAGAAGAAATCCGGCGCAGAGGGGCAGCTTGTGGAGGATAGAGCGTTTTTACAGATCAGTGTGAAAGGGGCGCAAACCCCGCTGGTAGTCGTGCTGCAAGAGGAGATGGTCATCGGGCGTCGTGATCCGAACGGCGAAATGGTCCCTGATCTCGATATGACCATTTATGGTGCGTACCAACTTGGCATCAGTCGTCGTCATGCGGTGATTCGGCTGGTGGACCAGCGCCTGAACCTGTTTGACCTGGGCAGCCGCAACGGAACGTATCTAAACGGGTATAAGTTATCTCCGCACCAGCCTGCGCCCCTGCACGACGGTGACGAAATCCGTGTCGGCAAGATCACTATGACGATTCAAATCAAAAAAGGGCGATAGCAGCGATGTAGCAGCGTGATTTCGACCGCCATCGCTGAGAGTCTAAACGCTAATACCCCAGAATTTCTGCGACTTCGGCGGCGGCCTTTTTTGCTGCAAACAGGATATGCGCGATGCGGGCGTCCTTAGCGACCAGAACGGCCAGTGACGCTCTTCCCGCCGGGTACACCACCATAACGCCTTCTTCACCTTCCATCAACAGACGTTCCAGTTCACCCTGCGCCAGACGCCCCAGCGTGCGTTCTGCCAGACCAATGAGGGTCGCCGACATCGCCGCCACCTGCGGGCTGCTGGTAGGGTTTTCATGGGGGTTTTCTTCGTCTCCGGCAGGATACGCGGCGACTAACAGACCGTCAACATTCACGATCACTGTCGCTTTGACGCCATCAACGATGGTATGCAGGGTCCTTAGTTTTTCCTCAAGCGCGTCGCTGCGATATTGCTGGCTCATAAGTCCTCTTTCACGCTGTCACACTGCTGCGCTTTGCACCAGACAGATCGAATAATGACGTTGACACATGACAGTTTAGTATAGCGGATACACAAACTCGTCTCAACTACGGGGAATTTCCCAGAATAAGGCCCGACTGTGCAGAGAAATCCACTACGGGTTATCATATCACGGTCTTGATTTTGTGCAGCGAATTCTGCCTTAAGACCTGTGAGAAGATTGTGAATTCATACCAATAAGTGATGTGATCAAGTCCGACGCTTTGCTTCTTCCAGCGCCAGTTCGATCAGTACGCGGCGGTCGTCGTCGTTGAGTTGCGCCGTTCGCAGTAGCTCAGGGCGGTTATGCCATGTTCGGCGAAGCGCCTGTTTGCGCCGCCAGCGCTCAATATCGGCGTGATTGCCGTCTTTGAGGACATCCGGCACGTCTAACCCACGAAATTCGACCGGGCGCGTATAATGCGGACCTTCTAGCAGGCCGTCCGCGTGGCTGTCGCGCTGTTCTGCACCTTCTGCGCCCAGAACGCCGGGAATGTGGCGTATCACCGCATCGATGATGACCATTGCCGCCAGTTCGCCGCCGGTCAGCACGTAATCGCCGAGGCTGATTTCGTCGGTGATGACCAGATCGCGGACCCGCTCATCGATCCCCTCATAATGCCCGCAGACGATGACCATGCGCTTGTGCTGCGACAGTTCGACGGCGATA
>DAOTXA010000032.1:0-11290 GCA_034435595.1 Anaerolineae bacterium
TGATTGAGGTCAGCTTAGCTTGCCCACCTTGTTTCGTCTACCAAATGGATAAAGTCGAGTGGAAACAACGTAAAAGGTGGGCGTTTTGCGTCCACCTTGGTCTTTGTCGCAATGTTTAGAAGTTGTCATCTATGCTTCGCCAGTGGGACGGTCGGCGTCAGCGTATTAGTACATCCTCATCATGTGCATATCGGGATTGTACTGCGCAGTGCATGGCGTTACACTCGGCATCCTGAGGTGTTATTAGAGTCAAAGCTAGATGCGATTTTGAGGCGCATAACGCCGGAATCATCCCGCCAGGGGCCAATATTGTCACATAAGCACTGGCACGAAAAACAGGTCTGGCGATGACCGGCAATAGTGACGCGCACATACTCCGGGCTGTGGAGCAGGACACACCATGTTTCCGGGTAAAAAGCGCCGATCTCGCCGGACGATCTTGCATCGCGAGACTCAGATAGAGGGAAGCGCATGGCCTCTGAAAGACTACTGGAACTATTCAAAGAATTCGACGCACAACACATCGAGCGGGTTTTTGGTCGAGAGGTATTCCTACGTCCCCCAGACCCTGCCCTAAAGCTCGCCCCCGTCAAACGTGTCGCCATCATCACCGAGGCATTTTTGCCCAAAGTTGATGGCGTCACCAAAAGCGCCTTCCTGACGATGCTGTACCTGCGCCAGACCGGGCGTGAAGTACTGGTCTTTGCGCCGGATATTGCGCCGGACCACGTGGGCGATACGCGTGTTGTCAAACTGGCGTCGGTCGCCTTCCCCAAAGTGCCGGAAACGCGCATGGCCCTGCCCAACCCGATCATCGCCCGTCAGATTCATGACTTCAAGCCGGACTTGATCCACATGTTCAGCCCCGCGTTGATGTCGGTCAGCGGTATGGCAACCGGACGCCACCTCAACATTCCCATTGTCGCCAACTACCAGACCGACCTCCCCGGCTATACCGAGCATTACGGCGTCGGCTTTCTGGAAAACCTCACGCGCAACTGGCTGCGCTATGTGCATAACGGCTGCCATGTGACGCTTGCACCATCGCAGCACACTATCAACGACTTGCGCCGACACGGTTTCAAGCGCCTGCGCCGCTGGGGGCGCGGCGTCAACAGCGACCGCTTCGATCCGCGTCATGCCACGCACGAATGGCGCGAAAAACTGCTTCATGGGCGCGATCCAAACTCGATGCTTTGTATTTACGTCGGCAGATTGGCGACCGAAAAGCGCGTGGAGCAATTAATTGAAGTTGCGCGTACACCTGGCGTCGCGCTGACCATCATCGGTGATGGTGCAGAACGCGAACACTATGAGAGTCTTTTCCGCAATACCAACGCCCATTTCACCGGGTATTTGCTGGGCGATGACCTGCCAGCGGCTTTCGCCAGCGCAGACGCATTCGTGTTCACCGGACCCAACGAGACATTCGGGCAGGTGATTCAAGAGGCAATGGCGTCCGGGTTGCCTGCCGTGGTTACCAATCAGGGCGGCGTCAAAGACCTCGTGCTTGAAGGCGAAACCGGCTTCGTGGTGGAACCCTACCCCATGCGCTATGCCGAAGCAGTCAAAACCCTGCGCGATGACCCGAATCTGCGCCTGCAAATGGCCCGCCGCGCCCGCGAAATCGCGCAAAATCATCCGTGGGAGCGCATCCTCGCGGAGTTAGAAGATCACTATACCGAAGCCTATGAAGTGAATGAGCGCTTCAAGCGGATTTTTGGCGCGACAGACTATCATCGCCCGCTGCGCATCCCGCGTGAATTGATGGGTATTCCGCCAAGATAAACATTCACTGGCAGCAACACCCATCAAACTCGTAACTTTTATCCGTATGCGGGTTAGAAGAAGCGAGAAACTGCGCGGCGGACTTGATATTCTTCCGTCGCCCTTTTCACACAACGGGAAGCGCTGTCCAGCACAGTGTTTGACAGCAAGGACGCACAGGGGGCTGTGCGTCCTTGCGCGTTCTGGTGAAAATGCAAAATCAACCACGAAGCACACGAAGAAAAAGCGAAGCCCTGCTTTTCTTCGTGGTGCAATCGTTTTGTTTGACCTGCGCCTTCTCTAAAACCCCATCGTCTCCGGGCGGCGATAGTGCAGCATCTTTTGCAGCGCCTTGAGTTCATAGGGCGACCGGTACCACTCCAGACGGTAGCGCCACCCACTGAGGGTTTGCAGCATACGCCGCATCGTCCCTTGTAGACGCATATCCGTCACTGTCGGATAGAACGCGTTGATGACCGTCTCGAAGTCGCGCACCTTGCGCCGCACATGGTCTTTACTCCACGGCGTACCGGGATTGCGGCGCAGCGATTTTTCCGCCCAGTCATCGCCCGCCCATTCTTCCAGTGTCTCCGGGAACTTAAAGCCCAGTTTGACCGCTTCGTCCAGCATAAGGCTGCCTTCCTGCGGGGTCGGCGTGTAGAGATATAGGATCAACTCTGTCGCCGGGTTCACCTGTTTGATCTTACGAATGAACGTGATCGTCTTTTCGATATCGGCGATAGGGTCCGGCGGATTGCCCATGACGAAACTAAGTTCCGGCACGATGCCATAATGCTTCATGCGTTCTACAATAGCGAGCGTCATCTCTGTGCCCGATTTACCGCCTTTGTTCATAAGTTTGAGCGTCTCGTCGTCACCGCTTTCCGCACCCATGAAGATCATCTTGACGCCGCTTTTGCTCATCTTCTCAAACGTAGAATCGGCATAGCTCATCATCGTATCCACACGACCGAGGCCCCACCATGCGACATCCTGCCCGATGAGTCGCTCGGATATTTCGGCGGAACGTCCCTCATGTACGAAGAAGTCCATATCGTGGAATTCCATACCGTCGATGTCGTAGTGTTTTTTCAGGTACAACGTGATATCGCCGACACGCTGCGCACTTTCCGGCAGCCAGCGCTGCTGGGCCAGCGGCACAATCGCGCAGAAGTTACACGCGAACGGGCATCCCCAGCTTGTGTGATGCGACAGCACACGGTCGCCCATATAACTTTTGCCGATGTACTGCGTCACGTCGATCAGGTCATACGGGTACCAGGGCACGCGGTCGAGGTTGACGAAGGGCGCACGCAAATTGACATGTACCTCGCCCGTATCCTTTGCCCATGCTAGCGAGGGCACATCATCCCACGAACCGCCCGTGTGCAGCGTATCTACAAACTTGCGAAAGGCGGCTTCGCCCTGCCCTTGAATCGCAAAATCAACATAGCCGCTGTTGACGACGACATCGGTGTGATTGGATGGGAAGTAGCCGCCCCACAGAATAGTCATGTCGGGCAGTTCTGCCTTAATGCGCTTGCAGACGGGGACTGCCTGCCGCAACTGTGGACCGGGCATTACCGAAACGCCGACCATCTTCGCGCCGGTCGCCTGTGCCCGCTCGATGATGTGCGCCGCCGGGTCGTCAATTAAATTGCCGTCAATGATCTCCACGTCGTAATCGTCGGCGATGACGGCTGCAATCGCCAGAATCGACATCGGCAGGCGCTGTTTGCCGGGAGACGTGCTAATCGGGTTGTAGAGAAGTACCGTATGCCGCATGGAAGTTTCCGTGTCTGTTCATCAATATGCAATATTGTCCCCATGATGCAATTTCCGCGCAAGCCCTTGACAAAACCACTAATTTAGATAATATTCTAAATAGGTTTACATCTAATTTGATAACCATCGAATCTTATCACTCGAAGTACGATAGGGCGTGCAGGGGTCGCATTCTTACGACCCGCCGGGATTGGGTGCCTTCATTGATGGCAAAGATGGCAAAAATGCTGCCCTTACGAAAAGAGGGAAACGAAAAGGAGAGAACACCATGCATCAAGATCACATCCCGGTATTTCTCAAGTTCTTCAAGGCACTGGCAGATAAGCAACGTCTGCGGATTATCGGTTTACTCGGCAATCAGGAGCGCAACGTTGGCGAAATCGCGGGATTACTCGGCGTGACCGAACCAACGGTTTCGCATCACCTGAGCAAGTTGCATACAGCGGGGATTCTGAATCTGCGGCAGGCAGGCAACCAGCGCTTTTATAAAGTGAATCGCAAACGTCTGGAACGCACGTTGCAAGACGCTGCTCAAGAACTGCCAGATATGCGCTTTAGCCGGACAAATGCGCCGGAATTCGTCTCGGATGATACGTGGATTGACGAACTCGACGGCTTCGACGACGAACAGCGCAAGGTCCTGCGTGATTACACCCACAACGGGCGCATCCGCCAGCTACCGCGCAAGCAGATCAAGCTAATCGTCATTCTCGACTGGATTTCGACCCAATTCGAGTCAGATCGCAAGTACAGCGAGAAAGAGGTCAACGCCATCATTGAACAGTATCACCCGGACTATGCGAGTATCCGCCGTGACTTAGTAGATATGGGGTATCTGCGCCGGGAACGCGGGGGCGGCTCGTACTGGGTCGCGCCGGAAGATGACGCATGACGCCCGCAAAAACCAACGATTGAGGCGGTCCTATTGGATCGTCTTTTTGATTCGTAGCAACAAGACTCGATTAGTTGGCCCGGTGTGAATCCTGATCAACTACTATAATTGGCATCGACTTGTATGTAATATGATATTCTAGTTACTCGGATCGTATAAAGGTGCACCATTGACAACTGCATTCCGCCAGCAAGCAGAAACATGGCTTCGTGAAACCCTTGGACCAAAAGCAGCTTTCCGTAAAGGCCAGTGGGAAGCTATCGAAGCCGTAGTCACCAAACGCCAGCGGTTGCTGGTGGTACAGCGAACGGGATGGGGCAAGAGCCTTGTCTACTTTATGGCGACGCGCCTGCTACGCACTCAAGGAGCGGGGGTTACGGTTCTCATCAGCCCGCTGTTGTCGTTGATGCGCAATCAAATTGAATCGGCAGCGCAGTGGGGGCTGAAGGCCGCGACAATCAACAGCGCCAACCGCGACGATCATGCCGCCATCGAAGCCGCCGTTCTGCGTGGTGAAATCGACCTGCTGCTGATTTCGCCGGAACGTCTCGCCAATGATCGCTTTCAGGCGAAGGTCTGGGCGACGCTGCGTCAATCCATCGGCTTGATGGTAGTAGACGAGGCCCATTGCATCTCTGATTGGGGCCACGACTTTCGCCCCAACTACCGCCGCATTATGCACCTGCTGGACGAACTGCCTGCGCAAACACCGGTCATCGGCACGACAGCCACTGCTAACGACCGTGTAGTCGCCGATGTTGCCGAAATTCTTGGAGAAGGGATTCATATTCAACGTGGTACGTTAACCCGTGAAAGTCTCGCGCTGTACGTCTACCCCGACCCGCTGGACGCCGCCACACGTCTGACGTTGCTGTCGCATCTGCTAAAAAGCATCCCCGGAAGCGGTATCATCTACTGCACGACCACCCGCGATTGCCGTGTCGTGGCGGAGTGGCTGCGCGACGAAGGGCACAACGTCAAAGCCTATTACGCAGATGTCGAAGTTGATGAAGGTGAAGACCGCGTCCAACTGGAGAACCAACTCATGCACAATCAGGTCAAAGCGCTGGTATCCAGCGTCGCGCTGGGCATGGGCTTCGACAAAAGCGACCTGCACTTTGTCATCCACTACCAGCTACCGGGGAACATCATCGGCTACTATCAGCAAATCGGGCGTGCCGGACGCGGGATTGATCAGGCGTATATCATCCTGATGCACGGACCCGGCGACGAGGATATCCAGCATTTTTTCATCGACACGGCCTTCCCCAAACCGGAGCAAGTGGCTGCCGTAATCAACGCCTTGCGCGAAGGTCCACGATCGCGCAACGAATTGCAGCGCGATGTAAATGCCCGCTGGTCGGTGATCGAGAAGATATTGATCCATCTGGAAGTCGAGGAAATCATCGAAAGGCAAGACCGCGATTATGTCTTGCTAAAACATGATACCCAGCCGGATTACGCACGCTGGTCGTCGGTGACGCGTGAACGCTATGAAGAACTGCAACACATGCAGGCTTACACTCGCGAAAAGCCCTGTCTGATGCGCTATATCGCCGTCGCACTTGATGATCCGAATCCACCGGAGCGCTGCGGACGCTGTAAGAACTGTACAGGTGCTGAAAGCAAGTTTCAGCCGGATGGTGATGCTGTGCTCCGGGCACAGCAATTTCTGCGTATGGGCAAACCCCTCACTATCGAACCGCGTAAACGCTGGCCCGTGGGAATGCCGCATGTCACCAAAACGACCGATATTCGCCTCAATCAAACGGGAGTGGCACTATGCATGGTCTACGACAGCCTGTACGGTGAACAGGTCCGCAAAACGCGTGCCAGCAACCTCGCCTATAGTGATGAGTTGGTCGAAGCTTGCGCCGCTGCAATACGGGCGTTTCTGCCGACACTGGCAAAGCAGCCTGATATCATCGTGCCGGTTCCTTCGCTGCGACGGCCCGACCTTGTGCCGGATTTCGCAAAACGTCTTGGCACACAACTCCGGCTGCCGGTTGTACGCGCACTCGCGCATCAAGAACAGCATCCGCCGCAAGCCGACATGCAAAACAGTTATCAGCAGGCAATAAATCTGCTGGACCGCTTTACAGTGGAGGAAACGATACAGCGCCAAACGATCTTACTTATAGACGATATCGCGGATTCGCGCTGGACGCTGACCGTCCTCGGCGATCTGCTGCAACGTCATGGGGCGCAGCGTGTGGTTCCCTTTGTGATTGCGACGACGAATACTTCTGCTTAAAAGCCGTTTGAGGCGTGCGTGGTGGCTTTGTCCCAACGCCACCACTCGATACTATGTAGCGTTAAGCAACAGCTTCAATGCCACCCCAGGTCATATGGTCACCCGGATGCTTATTTTAAAATCTGTTACTTATAGTTTCACTAATTTTACCAAAGTATTAAAATGCACGCAGCCAAGCCAGACTATTCAATGGTAGAGCATAGTGTGTACAATATTTAGGCAGATTGTGTTGAATTTGTACGTATGCAATGGTGAAAGCATGTCCTTCACAAGAATCCAAAAAGGCAATGTGCGCGACTCAGTTGTGAAGCAGATTAGACAGGCGATCATTGAGGGGCATCTTAAACCAGATGATCACATAGTCGAGATCTCGCTGACTAAAGAACTTGGTGTCAGCCGAACACCGGTTCGTGAGGCATTGTTACTTCTAGAGCGCGAAGGCCTTGTTGTAACGCAGACAAATCGCGGGTCATTTGTGCGGTCGTTCACGGTAGACGACATTGAGGAGATTTTCTCTATGCGCATTAGCATGGAGAACTTTGCCGCACAACAGAACATCGACCGGCTATCGGATGACGACTTCAAGCAGATGTATGAGTTTCTTGCATCTCAGGAAGCCGCCATTCAAGCCGATAACTTTGAACAGGTTCGAAGTATCGATATGAACTTTCACCGTTTCATTATCAATCGTTCCGGTCATCGCTTACTTGCCCGTCACTGGGAAGAGATCGTCGCGCAGATTGCAGCCCTTCTCTTTTTTCGGGCCGAGGTTTTCCCGGATTACGACGAAATGCTTGCTATCCGTGATCATAAGAGGATCATTGAAGCCTATCACCAACGCGACCTTGACTCTCTCTATGCTGCGAATCAGCAGATCAATAATCGAGTCTGTACGGAATGTGTAAACGCTGTCAAAGCTAAATCTAAATCATCTTGACGGAGTGCTAGATCACACGATCACTACCGCCGTCAATCGGAACCTGCGCACCAGTAGTCCGTGCGAACAGTGGACCACACATCGCAGCCGCGAGTTCGCCAACATCCCGGCTTTTGACTTCAGTCCTCAAGAGGTTATTGGTCTTATATTCCTCGACGGTGATCCCATAATGGGCTGCCCGCGCCGCCAGAACCTCTGGTGTCCATAGGCCAGTGTCAAAAACTGCATGTGCGTGAATCATGTTAATGCGAATCCCATCACTTCCCCATTCGAGGGCAGCAACTCGCCCCAACTGCGTTAACGCCGCTTTTGAGGTGGAATAGGCGGCAGCACCGGGTCCCGGTGCCAGTGCATTGCGAGATCCATTGATCACAACACGCCCGCTACCTGGTGCCAGCACCAGCAGTGGATGTGCCAGATGCATCAACAAAACATTCGCATCGAGGTTGATATGCATAACTCGCATAAAGTCCTCTAGTGCAAGATCGGCAATGCGTGTGCCTTTTGGGAAGACACCGGCATTCAAAACAAGCATATCCAGCCCACCAAAATCTTTGACGGCGGCTTCGTAAGCATCAGCAACGGCATCTGCATCGGTGATATCGCAGACAATGCCCAGATAATCGGGGCGGTCAAAGATCGTCTCAATATCAGGGTTGATATCTAGCCCAACGACCGCCGCTCCTTTATCAAGAAAGGCCTCTACGCACGCTTTGCCAATGCCAGACGCCGCCCCTGTCACCAGGCAGACCTCGCCGGAGAAGGATAGCCGTGCTGTATCAGGGATCAAAGCCGGTGCTACTTGCGCCGCTTCAGTAGTAGAAATGGTCGGCGCGTAGCCACCTGACTCTTCTGCTATGCGTATGACCTGGAGTGTGTAATACAGCGTTTCGCGTGTATATTTTGCTCGCTGGATGGTATCACCCATTCCAATTGCGCCGAGTTCAGAATCCAGCAATCCATATCGAATCGCATCTTGCGGCAGATCGCGGCTGGTATGCGGCATTCCACCGAGGGTTTCTGCTATTCCCACTGCGGGAAGGCCACGTGCTAGCGGCTCTAACACCGTAGAATCGACAACTGCATCTCGCACCGAAACTGCCAGATTATAATCAACAATCTCTGATGCCGACTTACGCAATGTGGCAATCGTTTGGCGACGCTGCGGATTATTAGATTCGATCTCACGATCTGGCAACTGAACGGCATTCTCAGCAATGGTGACGATTTCAAGCAATCGATCATATGCTTCGTGGGCAGTTCGCCCGCCGACGATGACCCCATGCCCGGTCAGTAGCATGACATTCTTATCGACATGGGCCTGTATATCTCGTGCGATGGCGACCGCGTCACGCTTGTATTCCAGCACAGGGATTTCAGGATATAGTGTTGCGAATTGCTCTGCTGCATTGACGGTCGTCATAAGCGCCAGCAACGCAGTAGGGCCTGCAAGAATGACGAATGGTGCCGGAAGCGCAGCGTGTAAAGCTGTGATGCGTGCAGACGTTAAGCCGACACCGAGCGCCCCCGCAAAAGACACGTCTTCTATTGTATCCAGGGTAAGCAGACGCGCAGCATCATCCAATGATACAGTGAGTGTGCCTTCAACAGGTGACTTCACACGCAGCGTCGTGCGTTGCTCACCGAATAGCGTTTCGGCGACATATTTGCCGGAAGCACTCGCCCCACCGGGGTACATCAGTTCAGGTGTTGCCTGAAGCCGGTTGAGGACTTCTTCGTGTTGTGTTTCACTCTGCTGGTTGTTTCCCGCTTCGATTTCAAAGTCTGGCATGATTCCCCCCTTGATGAGGGAGTGACGATGTCACTCCCTTACTGGCACAAGCTGCCCTATGAGGCCGGGAGCGGCTGCTCGTTCTTGATTGTGTTGTACATTTCTTCAGCCTCGGCTGGTGTGACATCTTCGTGGATAATCGCCTCCAACGCCCGTGCCACCGCCGGGGGATGCTCGTTCTGCCACACATTGCGTCCAAGATTCAGACCGGCTGCGCCACGTTGCATTCCGTCATAGACAAAATCGAATACTTCACGGATGGTCTCGGTCTTGGGGCCACCAGCAATTACAACAGGCACAGGGCAGCCTTCAACGACCTTCTCAAAGTCTTCACACCAGTAAGTCTTTACAACACTCGCGCCAATTTCGGCGAAGATACGACCAGCCAGTGCTAGAAAGCGAGCATCGCGCTTTTCTAATTCCTTGCCGACGGCAGTCACAGCCATCACAGGGATGCCAAGTGGTTCAAGCTCATTGACGAGCTTGGCAAGGTTACCGACCGTCTGCGTCTCATGCTCGCTGCCAATGAAAATTGAAACACCGACTGCCATCGCATTAAGACGGACGATGTCGTTGGTAGCGGTTGTAATCATCTCGTCAGTCAGGTCACCGACTACGCTGGGTCCACCACTTACACGAAGGATGACCGGTAACTTCATCGTCACCGGATCAATCGCAGAGCGCAACACACCACGGGTCACAAACAGTGCGTCGGTGTACTGCGTTAGCGGAGCGATAGTCTCTGCCGGACTTTCCAGGTTACGAGTCGGGCCTAAAAAATATCCGTGATCAATGGGCAGGTAAAAGCATTTACCATCATCACGAAAAAGTTTGGACATGCGATTCGCTTTGCCCCAGTCCATGTTCTTGATGAAATCCATATGGTGTAACTCCTTTTGGTTGTTTACTGTTGCTTCGGAATAGCTTACACATTAATTGCATATTGTATACAGTATTGCAACGATCAAACTTCGTAATCCACCGTCCCGGATGTCTCTATGTATTGGGCGATCTTTTCCTTAATGGCTTTGTGCTTCTCGTGATTACGGAAGGTTTGCAGGCCATCATCATCATCAAAGACCGAATAGACCACCACGTCATAGGGTTTGCTGGATTGACCAATGTTGGTGCCCACTTCCCATTCACGGATGGTATCAATCTCACCGTCAAGCGTCATAAGGATATCCTGAAATATGCTGGCATCCTCACGATTTTTCAGCTTAAACATCACGATATGTTTAATCATGTAGAACACTTCACCTTTCTCTATATTCTCGTGAATACTGGCTAACTTCCTGCTGCTTCAATCAAGCCAAACTTGTCTATCGCAGCCTGTAATTCGGGGTGTTCGGTTGCGTATTCTGGTAGGCTAATGCCCGCAAGAGCGGCCTCCCACGCCTGGATAATGCTATCGACCCCGGCTTTCGGTCCCAGCGGATGCCCCTGAATACCGCCGCCACAGATGTACATCAGGTCTACCGTTCCAGTACGACGATATGTCTCTGGCACCTGCCCGGCGTGCATACCGGAACCAGCGACAGGCAATACGCGATCGGCTGCGCCCTGCATAGGCGTGAGTAGCGCTTCAATTGACCGCACCACCGAATCGTCATCTTCCCAATATTTGTTGTGGATTCCGTTGACGTGCAATTGATCTACCCCGGCGAGTCGCCAGATTTTCTGCCATGCGCGGAAATCAATCCCCAGATACGGTGAACGAGTCAAAGCGCCCCAGCCATTGCGATGTGCATGAATCGGCAATTGGCTGCGTTGTCGCAGGTAGAGGAAGCCACTTAATCCCACATGCGCGATGCTCACCATGATACTTGTGCCGCCTGCCGCTACAACCGCATCGTGACTTCT
>DAOTXA010000033.1:0-5441 GCA_034435595.1 Anaerolineae bacterium
TAATTACCAACGACTATTATGATGCTGCTGCGTCGTGACTCTGCTCTTGCATCAATTTATCGACTTCGGCCTGGATCGCCGCCAGACTGTCAAGTTTGAGATAGACCAGCGTATAGCGGATATACGCGATCACGTCTAACTCCTTAAGCCCTTCGACCACCAGATCGCCGACGAACTTGCTATCAACCTCAAGCCGTCCCATATTTTGCAGCGTGTTCTCGATGCGGTCCACCAGCGACTCTAGTTGTTCGCTAGAAACCGGACGTTTCACACATGCGGTACGCAATCCACGCAGCAGCTTTTCGCGGTCGAACGCCTCACGATAGCCGCCGTTCTTGACGATTTGTGGCGTCGCCATCATCGCACGTTCGTAGGTGCTAAAACGGTTGCCGCAATTGTCGCACTCACGTCGCCGCCGGATGCCGCCCCCGGCTTCGTCGGGATTGGTGCCGATGACATGTGTGGTGTTGAGATGTCCGCAGTACGGGCACTTCATGGGTTGAGGTCAACTTCCTTGCGATATAGCAACTTATCCCACATATATAGGGGTTTATCCCAAATAGTACGCTATATATGCTGTTTATGTACGTAGAATAACACGGCAATAAGAGTGTGTCAAACGTCTGTTCGTCGGGAAACGGTTAGAAAATGTGACGTTGTTGTTACCGTCTTATGCGGTGGGGAGCGCGTTTATTATTATACGCGGTTTAAGAGCGTGTGAAATGAGAATCGCCGGGTTTTAGGCTTGGATGTCTATTCGTTATCGTGCGGATTTTACGGCAACTTTAAGGGTGTGTTGAAATTCGCTACAGCGGCAAAATAAACTGATTTGCGGTAGGCCGGGTGAACCAGTGTTGAATGCGGCTGAACGAGGGAACGAACAGGTCGCGGTTGCGCCAGTGGGACAACTTCCTGAAGGTTCCCGCAGCTATTGGTCTGGTTTATTCCATAGTTACGATGTACCCGGTCTGCCGCGTATCAATAACGACCTTGAACGTTTCCTGGGCCAGTATCACTATGATGACGCGCCTCCGGCCTTTTTCAGCTGCTGTATTTTTTTGAGGCGGCGCAACTGCAACCATTGCAGCGCAAGAATGCTCTTGGCATCGGGGATTTTTCCGTTCTGCATCATCTCGATGGCTTTGTCAAAGGGGATGTGCATCACTTTGATGTCCTCACCCTCTTCTTCGAGGCCACCGCCTTCTCCTACCTGATTCTTGCGGGTAACGCGTGCATAATAGAGGATAATACGTTCTGACGTGCCGCCGGGGGAAACATAGAAGGTGTTGATGTAATTCAGTTCATGGACTTGGTAGCCAGTCTCTTCGGCTAATTCGCGCTGTGCTGTTTCTTCTGGCGATTCACCTTTTTCCACGACCCCTGCTGGAATCTCGATAATCCAGCCGTCGCCACGCTCTCCTGTTGGATCGTAGGTCGGGTACTTGAACTGTTCGGTGAGCAGGATCGTGTCATCCTCGTTGTTGTGGACAAGCATAGCGACGCTGTCGCCGCGTTCGAAATTCAGGCGTAAGAGCGATTCGCTCATGTTGCCGTCGTATTTCATGTACTTGACCTGCGCTTCAACAACGCGGAAGATTGCTCTTGTGAAGATGATGTGCTGCGAGTGCGTGATTACCTTCTTATTCATCACCCCAACTCCCGCATTCTACAAATAGATCCGTGGGAATTTTACCACCAAATGCAAGACTTTGTTGGCGTATCTGTTCGAATCTCGTATGATTAACACAATGGCGACTAAGGGGAAATTATGCAGCGACGTATTTTCATCAGCTACAAGACGAAAAAAGACAATACCGAACACAAGGTCGCGCAGCGATTTTATGACATGCTGACGGACGAGATGATTACCGGGTTTGAGTATGATGTATTTCTCGATACCCAAAAGCTACGTATCGGTGAAGATTGGGCAGATACGATTTTCAAACAGCTTCGCAAGACGCATGTGCTGCTGGTGCTGCTAGAAGAGGACACGGCAGAATCTGACTGGGTACAACGCGAGGTAGATATCGCTCGTGGGCTGCGTGTGGCTATCTATCCAATCGTTGTAGTAGATGAAGAAAAACTGCTTGAACTGGCAAGCACGCCGGAACGTGAAAAACGCATCAAAGACGCCAGGAGCGAAGAGCAGAAACAGATCGTCAAGAAGCAAGTTTACGATGAGGCTTTTATCGAATTCACGGCGAAGGCTCGGCAGCGACTCGCCATTATGAATCTACAGTTTGACCAGTTTGACATCAATAAGAACGATGATGGAAAATGGATCAAGGACTTTGGTAAACACGTCGAAATTCTGGTTAGGCAAACCCTCAACGACCAGCGTGAATTGATCCAACGCCTGCAAGCGAAGAACTCCTCGCCAGAGTCGGACAAAGATCAGCGCAAAGACAAATTAAAGATTGACGGTCACAATTGCGAGATTATCTTGACAACCGGGGATATTCTGGCGGTTGAAGACGTTAATGTGATCGTTAGCAGTGAGAACGACTTTATGCAAATGGCGCGTGCGTTTGAGCGCAGTACTGTATCGGGCGCATTGCGTTTCAGCGGTTCTAGTCGAGAAGGCAATCTCAAAGTCGTGGAAGATACGATTCAGCAGCAGCTTGATCGAGAGGTTAAACATGTCGGGGGGCGTCCTGTTGCCCTGGGCGAAGTGCTAGCGACGCGAACCGGGACCTTACACGAAGATCAGCTTATTCAGTCAAACGCCCGTTACATTTTCCATGTGGCAGCCGTGCGCGTCACCTTCGGAGAAAGCGATAGTCCGTTGAAGGCCATGAAGAAAGCGGCGACTATTAAGAAAGCGGTCGTCAATTGTTTGCAGCTTATGCTGACTATCAACGAGAGTCATGGATTACTACCTTCGGAACAGGCTTTGCTGGATCGTGGGGAAGCGACAGACGAGCAAAAAAAGGAATTCGATAAGATTCAAGATAACTTCAAGAAAAAGGACCTCAAACGCATCATCTTTCCCTTCTTTGGCACTGGGCGCGGCGGACGCAATGTAGAGGATGTACTCCCTGCTATGCTGGAGGGTATCCGCGAGTTTCTGCTCAAACACAAAGGAACGGAGTGTATGGAGGCCATTCATTTGAGCGCATACTCTGAGAATGATCGCGCCGCTGCGCTAGCTGCCATTGCAAAGTTTAAGAAACAGGAAAAAAAGAAAGAAGAGCGCGAATCGAAGAGACTGGAGCAAGAAAAGAAGCTACAAAAAGCGATTGAAGCGGATGAAGCGCCGATTCAAGACGATGCCGCAGAAGACTTTGAGCCTGACGATAACGAAAACAACGACGACCACGACGAGACGGATAATGCCGCAGACTAGATCGCCAAAATCTGCCAGAAACAAACAACGGACGAGGCCGCATGACCTCGTCCGTTTTGATGTGCGCGTTGATCCCTAATCCTGGAAGGGCCAGGGGTTGTGGCTCGGATTGATGCCTTCTTCGTTCGCCAGAATGTCGAAGCTGCACCCGGTCACGATGATCTCGGTGTCGGTGCCGGGGCCGTATTCATCGAAGCCGTCGCTGATGGTTTCTTCCCATTCGACCTTATATTCGATCCAATATTCGCCGGGGAGCAGGTTGCCCAACTGCGAATAGTAAAACACCCAGAACAACCCGTTGATCTCGCGGATTTCGGTGCGGCGCACGTTCGGTAGCGGCAGCGTCTGGTAGTACGTTACCGAATAGTCCACGTTGTCGATATGATCCTGCACCTGTTCGGCGGTTTCTGCGAACCACGACCAGAACACGATCACGTTATCCGTGTCATAGACAATGCCCGGTTCTGCCACAGGATACGCGTCGCACTCGGCGAAAATGACCCCGGCGGTTTCCTGACGCGGGTTGACGAATTCTTCACGCGCTCCCACCACAACCGGGGTATTTTTATCGGCGGGTGGCACATAGTTGGGGTTGATGACGCCGCCAAATGGCGAGAGGATATTCGATGTGCCTTCGTTGGTTGTACCGGGGTTGGTCGGATCACCAGCATCTGGCAGCGGGAACGCGTTGCCGCCGTCAACCGTGCTAGTCCCCAGTGGGTTTTGCGGCTCGGCGCAACCATCCTGAATGTCATCCACGAATTCGTTATAGTCGCTATTGGCAGGGTTTCCCGCCGTCGAGATCGACACATAAACGCTACCCGTACTGCCAAACGGGACGGTGTTGTCGCCGTCGTAAGTCACCACTTCGCTAAAGGTATAGGTTCCGCTGGCGTTGATCCGCCGCAGTGGGGAAAGCTCTACACCGCCACCCTGTGCGCCAGAAAACACCTGATAGTACACATCCAGCCCGGCTAGCATGGTGCCGGTCAGGTTCACCACAGCACGGTCCTCGCAGATCACCGCAAAAATATTGACGGTTGCCTGTGCTTCGGTCGCCGTGCCGTCGTCGTCCTGCGCGATGGCGTTTACACTTCCCAAAATCAGCATCGCCAGCACAAGAACTGCTAGAATCCACTTTTTCATTATCATCCCTCCTGGTACATAAACGCGATCTTACCGCAAAACCAGGGGACAGACAGCCCCTGACTTGAGTGTGCAGCCTACGTTTAGCCTGTGTCGTGGTTATTTTGCGTCAAAACATTGTGCTGCACTCATATTCTATGCAGAAAACGCCCCTGACGTTTGAAGAACGTAATGCATATATGACTAAAATCCCGGTTCTCCAAAACCTTAATTGTTCGAAAATGAATTTAGGGATAAGATTGGATCAAGGAAAACGGAATGAAGAAGACGAAACCTACGAGATCGAAGTCGATGACAGCAGCAACAACATATCACGGCCCCATGATCCACGCGAAAGCGCCCGATTTCGCGCTGTATGACCACCACAAGGTGTTGCATACCCGGCGCGAACTCTCTGGCAATGCGGGTCTGCTGCTTGGTTTTGTAGGCGATGTGTGGCAGCCGTCGAATATACGGCGTATCCTGTGGTTGCAACGTCACGCCGGACAGTTTAACGTCCATGGCGTGCCTGTCGCCCTTGTGGTGCGGGAGCATTCGCAGGCCATCGCCAGTTTTTGCCGCACCAGTCCGCTTCCGATGCCAGTCACGCTGCTGGCGGATGCCAATGCGAACGTCCATGCCAACTATGAGATGGGCAAGCAGACGGGTCTTGTGTTGATTGACCGGACGGGCCTCACGCGTGAAGCATGGCTGATGCCAAGCGAGCGCCTGTGGCCGAATCTCACGGACCTGAGTCACGCCATCCAGCAGCTACACTAAATTGTAAACTCCCTGCGTTCATGGTTTCTCTCCTCCTTGCACGGCGGACGACCACCCTTCGAGGTGGTCGTTCGCTTTCTGCTACAAGTGACAGCACAGCCAACCACTTGCTAAATGAGCCATTTGGGAAGAAAGGTGGTTTGTCCAGAAGTGCCGCCAGATGTGAAAGCAACCCTGCTCTGCGAGAAGT
>DAOTXA010000034.1:0-14315 GCA_034435595.1 Anaerolineae bacterium
CGAGGCCGAAATCGGCAGGCCGCTGTTGGCGTATACATTGACAGTAGACGCGGGTGGCGGTTCTGCATTGGGCACGAAGCTAACGCCCATACTGGCGCTAAAATCCGCCGGGATGACGACCGCCGCCACATACTCGCCGTCATCGACGCCGGTACGTGCTGCGTCGGCACTGTCGAGAACGGTCACATTGAACAGGTCGCCCAGTGACGACGAAACCTGTACTTCCGTCTCTTCGCCCGATGCGCCGGTTACGACCAGCGGACAGGTTGCTCGATCTGCGTTGTCGCCGTCTTGCACGCCGCCTTCGGCAGTGAACACGGCAACGACATTGTCGCCGTCGTTGATGGTCTGCCCCGCTTGATCGCGGCCTTCGTCCAGATTGACGATTGCCACCGGGATGTTGCGCAGTGTCACGCCGCCCGAATCATCCCCGCCAAACACCAGCCCGACAATAGTCGCAATCAACAGCGGCGTAGCGATCATAATCAGCAGCAGATTGACGTTTCTAAACGTGGTGTAGATGTCCTTCCACGCAATGGTCCATATTTTGTTCATCGTCTTCTCCTTCGAGGAGTCCTCAGTAGACGGTAATCAGTTGTCAGTACACCCACGAGCGCTTCGGTTTAAAACTGACATCTGAGAACTGAAAACTGTGAACTAGTCTCTCAGCGCACGCCCGGTCAGGTTGAGGAACACGGCTTCGAGGTCTGGTTCGCGGACCTCAACGGATTGAATCTCGATGCCTGCGCTATCCACGACTTCGATGACACGCGGCAGAGCCTTGCGTCCGCGCTTGGCGTAGACGGTCAATGCGCCTTCGACGGATGCACCGGGCGACACCGCCACAGTGGATAATGTGCTGGTGCTGCGCTTATCGACCTGGCCATCCCCGACGATCTCGTCATCGGTGACAGGTTCGCCGCTTTCCAAACGCTCGAACACCGCCCGCGAGACGCCCTCAACTTCGGCTTCAAGGCGGCGCAAGACACTTTCATCAATTTGTGCGTCCCCAATCAGGAAGATGAGACGGTCTGCTTCACCGACCTGCTGCGTCAGTTCGCCCTGCGTTCCTAGCGCGATAATCTGACCGTGATCAATGATGCCGACACGGTCGCTGAGTTCCTGCGCTTCTTCCATGAGGTGCGTGGTATAGAGGACGGTCATCTGGTATTCATCGCGCAGGCGGAACACGGTATCCAGGATGCGGCGGCGGTTTTGCGGGTCAATGCCGACAGTCGGCTCGTCCATGTAGACCAGTTGCGGGCGATGTAGCAGCCCCACGCCGATATTCACGCGCCGCTTCATGCCGCCAGAAAACGTGTCCACGCGGTCATTCTGGCGGTCGCTCAGGTCAATGAAATCCAGCACTTCGTCTACACGCTTCTTGAGTTCCGCGCCGCCCATGCCGTAAATTTTCCCGAAGAATTCAAGGTTCTGGCGGGCGGTCAGTTCCAGATAAAGCGCAATCTCCTGCGGGATGACGCCCATCAACTGCTTGGCTGCCATCGGATGCTTCGTGATGCTGTGCCCGCCGATGGTCGCGTCACCCGAAGTCGGCGCGATGAGGCCGCTTATCATAGAGATGGTCGTCGTCTTCCCGGCTCCGTTGGGGCCAAGCAAACTGAAAATCTCGCCCTTTTTGATGTTGAGATCAATACCCTTGACCGCTTCAACGGGGGTTCCGTCTTTACGCTTGTAGGTCTTGACCAATTTTTCTGCTTTTACCATCAAGTCTGTCATGTGCTCTTCCCCTTTACGACTTGTATGCTTTGATTGATTTTTGGCAACACGAAGCTACCGGGAACCGGTTCAGGTTCCGCGTATCGAACTGCCCCAATGAGTTTTGATGGAAACGGTTACTGTCTTGTACGGATTTGGTGCGCAATGGTTGCGCTATTGCATCTCACATTATTTGATGTTATTCCGGTTTATCCGGCGGATCATCATCCCATTGGTTGATTTCTGCGATCTTTTGGGCGATCCACTCTGCCGCTGATTCCTGTATGGTGATGCCATAGTCGATGGTCATCAGCCGCATATGCCCCCAGTCAGGCATTTTCCTGTCCCCGATGCGCGCCATAATCCCCGCGTGTAAGGCTGTCAGCGCCTTGACCGTATTTCTCAGTTCATCATGGTAGGCCTGTAAAACGCTTACGATCTGTTCGCGCTCTACCCGTGCGCCGAAGTAAATCTGACCGAGCCACCCCTCGCGTGCTGGATCATCAGCAAGGGTAATTGGCGTGGAAATCCAGCGATCCAGTTCGGCTTCCCCTGCTTGTGTCAGGTGATAGACTTTGCGATCTGGTAAATCTTCCTGCACCACATGCTCAATCCGCACCCATTCCGCTTCATGCAACTTGTGCAGCGTGCGATAAATCTGGCTGCGATCCGTCGTCCAGAAGTGAACGATTGAGCGTTGAAATACCTTATCCAGATCGTAGCCGGTCATCGGTTCTTCACCGATCATCCCTAGCAGAAGATGTTGGAGTGACATACGAAAGGGCGCAACCTCCACTAGCTAGTCGTTCTCGCATCTATATGCAACTGCATATAGTCTAGTGTGCATATATAAACCTGTCAATGCCGCTTGCATTAAATCTTGATTGAGAACGAATAAATGCACACAGGCGACCGGATGGGCCGCCTGCGGTTGTTATGCGCTGTTGTATGGATTTGCTACGAATCTGCAATGCCGCCAAATGCTTCGCACGCCTGTGTTTCCCACTGAAGCTGGGCTTCGGCCTCGTCCTCAAACGTATCAAGGAACAGGGCGATAGCTTCACTATCAGCAGCGATAGCGTAGTGCAGGCGCGGCTGCTCGCCGTCGGCGCAGTTCTGCCCCCACACCGGACCGTCTGCCGGGGCGCTGCTATCGACGCCACCGTTTTCGACACACGCTTCTAGTTCCCAGCGACCACGCGCATCGTCGCCCCAGGTTTCCGCAAATTCACCAAAGGTTGGGTTGTCGCTGATAAGATACTCGTATAGACGCGGCTGTTCGCCGTCCACACAGTCGATACCCCAGACTTCGCCGCCCTCAAAACCGAGATCGCCAGACGTATCGAGTTCGTCAAACACGGGCAGATCATAGCGGTCAGCCTGGAACACCCACACTGCCGGGGGCATGTTCAGCCGCCAGACGATTTCACCATCGGCGTTGTATTCAAAGATGTGCCCGGTCAGGCCCTCGGTGATGAGCGTGTTGCCATTGGGCAGGCGCTGTGCGCCCGACATCAGCGAGGAGTAGAACACCATGTCATCCGGCGCGAACCACTCGGTAAAGGAAATATCCGGCGCGACGCCTGGCTCCAATGAAAGTTCTTCCGGCAAATCGAGTTCGATGACACTGGAATACAGCCGCTCTACCCCGCCATTATTGAAAATCATCATGTTGCCCGCACCGGGATAGCCTTCAGGAATCCAGCGCGAGTCATGCTGGAACCACAACAGGCGATCTTCTTCGGTTCCGGCGTCGTGCGTCTGCGGGTTGCCCCAGCGGTAGACCAGTTCGCCCGCTTCGTCGCTGGCTTCCTCGGCGGTGGTGTTACGATCAATAAACCAGATTTCGTTGTAGCGGCGCGGACTGACGGCGATCAGGTCGAGATCAGCGTTGTAATCGATGGTGTTGACGTGGAACCAGTTCGGCTCGAAGGGCTGGACGGGATCATAGTAGTTGATGTCCACACGACCGGGATGATCGGCGACGACACCGAAGTTATCCGCATCGGGGTTGAAGTCCTGCACGAAATGATCCGCCAGACGCCATTCCCACACAATTTCGTTGGTGGACGGGTCAATCTCGATGATCTTCTCGCTGTAGAGTTCGAAGTCGTGTGTTTCAACCAATTGTTCCGGGTTAAAACCGGCGGCGACCGCTTCTTCCTGACTGAAACGCTCGAAGGCCAGCGCGAGGACATTACCGTCTGGCTTCACCGTGATGTCGTGATGGAGCATAAAACGCTCGGTCGCGTACTCAAACTCCCAGACAAGATTGTTGTCCCAGTCACGTTCCTCAATACGACCGCCCATGAATCCCCATTGACCATTGAAGCCGAAGTCAAAGTTTTCATCCAGCGAGGCGGTACGCAGCAAATTGCCGTTTTCCAGCAGATAAGCGGCGGCTCCGGTATAGTGATCGCCCGCCCACTTGTTGACGACGCGCCCGTCATTGGACATCAGCAGCACGTCTTTGGTCTGTATCATGGTGACGAGGACATACCCGTCGGCGACTTCGCCGGTATCCATCAGCACACCGACGGGACGATCTGGCGCGGGTGGACCAAAGCCACGTGCGCCGTCGGCTTCCTGCTGTGCCAGGGCTGCGCCACCGATAGCGACCAGCAGCAGCGTTAGACACAATATGCGTATGAGATGTTTCATAGAAAATCCCCCTGTCTGAAGGTGTCATGCATAGTGATGGAATATTAGATGCAGTTTGGCGCGGATTTTCAAGGCTGTGTTATAAATCGACCGCGCCGGGTAGGGCAAACAGTGGTCGCAGCGGCCCCCACCTTTGCAGGGGATCGCTGGTGTCTGTGTCAGGGGGGTTCACAACGGGGCGATTTTCGGGTATGCTGTGCGTATCGTATTGGACTAACGCACACAGAGGTGACGCCATGAGCTTCATCACCATTCCTATTGGGTTCGAGGTCGCCCGCTCTTCTCTTGCGTAGCGGCGCAGTATCGTCGCGGTCCACCCCTGATTAACCTCCAACGTTAAACAACCGACAAATTCCGGGCAATGATCCGCAGCAGCGGGTACAATCGCCTGCGTTTTGTGTTGTGACTTCGTGAAACAACCAGCGCATCTCAAATTGATCTACAATCGCCAATTTACCCCACCCATCCCTCCCCGGTTCCAGGGGCGGGGGCGAAGGTCTGTTCAGGGCAATTACCGCTCCTCTCCCGCTTCCGGGGGAGGTTGGGAGGGGGTCTAACAAGACCTATCTAACTATCAAGGAGCTATCGACTCACAATGACCGACATCTACGACCCTAGAGCCATTGAACCCAAATGGCAGCAAAAATGGGAAGCCGACGGCCTGTATCGCTCAAAAGTGGACTGGGACAAGCCCAAGCACTACGCGCTGACGATGCTGCCCTATCCCAGTGGCGACCTGCATATCGGACACTGGTTCGCTATGACGCCGTCCGACGCTCGCGCCCGTTTCATGCGGATGCGGGGCTATAACGTCCTGTTCCCGATGGGCTTCGACGCCTTTGGCCTGCCCGCAGAAAACGCGGCAATCCAGCGCAACATCCACCCCATGAAGTGGACCTACGCCAATATCGAGCGGATGCGCAAGCAAATGAAAAGCATGGGCGCGATGTTCGACTGGGAGCGCGAGGCCGTCAGTTGCGAACCAAACTACTACAAATGGACCGAGTGGTTCTTCCGCCTGTTCTATGAAAACGACCTGGCCTACCGCAATGAGGCGATGGTCAACTGGTCGCCGACGCTGCAAACGGTGCTGGCGAACGAACAGGTCATTGACGGCAAGGACGAGCGCACCGGGCAACCCGTTGTCCAGAAGATGATGGCGCAATGGTTCTTCAAGTACACGGCCTACGCCGATGAAATGCTGGACTTCAGCAAGTTGGACTGGCCCGAACCAATCCGCGTGATGCAAACCAACTGGATCGGGCGCAGCGAAGGCGCGAAGGTCACGTTTGCGCTGGACAGTCATGACGAGAGTATCACCGTCTATACCACGCGACCGGATACACTGTGGGGTGCTACCTTTATGGTGCTGGCCCCGGAACACAAGCTGGTCGATCAGATCACGACCGACGCGCAGCGCAAAGAGATCAACGCCTATAAAGAGGCGGCAGCCAAAGCCACCGAAATCGAGCGCTCTGCCGAGGACCGCGAGAAAACGGGCGTGTTCACGGGTGCGTATGCTATCAACCCGGTAAGCGGCGCGAAGGTCCCGGTGTGGATTGCCGATTACGTCATGGTCACCTACGGAACCGGCGCGATTATGGCGGTCCCCTATGGCGACCAACGCGACTTTGAGTTTGCGCGTAAGTTTGGGCTGGAGATTATCGCCGTCGTCAAGCCAGATGGCGCGGATGAAGTCCCCGACCCGGCGACGATGGAAGAAGCCTACGCCGGACCGGGCACGATGGTCAACAGCGGACCGATTGACGGGACCGTTCACAATGGCGGCAAAGGCCGCAAGAGTCCGGCGATTGCCGCCGCGCTGGATCATCTGGAAGCGGAGGGCATCGGCGAAGAAAGCGTCAACTATCGCCTGCGTGACTGGTTGATTTCGCGCCAGCGCTACTGGGGATCGCCAATTCCGATGATCAAGCGGCAGGATGGCACTTACGAGTCTGTGCCCGAAAGCGATCTGCCGGTTGTGCTGCCAGATGACGTGCAATTCAAACCGACCGGGCAAAGCCCGCTGACCTACCACGAGGAATTTCTGGATGTGAAAGACAGCGACGGCAACCCGGCAGAGCGCGAAACCGACACGATGGACACGTTCATGTGCTCGTCATGGTATCACCTGCGCTATCTGTCACCGGATTATAACGCCGCGCCCTTCGACCCGGAAGAAGCCGCGTACTGGCTGCCGGTCGATGTCTATACGGGCGGTGCGGAACACGCGACCATGCATCTGCTGTATACGCGCTGGTTCAACAAGGCCTTGCAGGATAACGGTGTGTTCGACGACGCGATCGAGATCATGAAGCAGCGCGGGCGCGACATAGACGGCATCATGGACGAGCCGATGTTGCTGCTGCGCAATCAGGGGCAGGTGCTGGGCGCAGAACGTCCCGGTGATGTGGTCGCCGCCTACGGTGAGATGAACGGTGACAAGCTGTTTGCGAATCGCGTTGTCGTCGTACACGGCAAGGTTCCGGCAGATGCACAGGTCGCGGGCGAGATCATGAAACGCACCGAAAACCTGCTGACGGTCGATATGGACGGCGTATCGCGCACGGTCGAGGTTACCGAGGGCGCAACGGTCGAGATTCCGAGCATCCCCGGCGAAAACGACGTGACCCAGTTAAAGCATTATCTGGAAATTCAGCGCATGTCCAAGAGCAAGGGCAACGTCATCAACCCCGACGAACTGGTCGATCAATACGGTGCGGATACAGTACGTGCCTATCTGATGTTCGCCTTCGACTGGATCAAGGGCGGCCCGTGGGACCCGGATGGCATCAAAGGCCCGCAGCGCTGGATCAGCGACGTGTGGAACATGGTCAACGCAGGTGCGCCGGCTGGTGCTGGCGATCCCTCAGTTAACCGCGACGTGGAACGCAAGGTCCATCAGGCGATTGATATGGTCGGGCGCAGCATAGAAAACTTCAGTTTCAACACGGCGATTGCCGCCCTGATGACGCTGCGTAATCAGATGCAGGACTTCATCAAAACGGGGCAGGTCGGCGCGGATGCATGGACCGATGCAGTCCATATCATGCTGCGACTGATGGCTCCGATCACGCCGCATGTTGCCGAGGAACTGTGGACGCGTGCCGGGTTCGATAGTGCCGGGAGTGTCCATGTGCAACCCTGGCCCGTCTATGACGCGGAAAAAGCCACCGAGGACGCGGTCACACTGGTGATTATGGTCAATGGCAAACCACGCGGCGAGGAACATGTCGCCGTCGATATCGAGAAAGATGCGGCGATCAAGGTCGCGCTGGCGAGTGAAGCGGCGCAGAAGTTCACCGAAGGCAAGGAGCCGAAGAAGGTGATCTTCATCCCCGGTCGCAAAGGGCAGGAGCCGAAGGTCAACATCGTTGTATAGGGCAATAGATGAACAAAAAGGGGCGCAGTCAATTGCGCCCCTTTTCCCGTATATGGGTATATGGATACGGGAAAAGGGGTTAGGGATAAAACTCGATGAATAGACGGTGCGCCGTCTACCCGTCCGCCATGATTTTATCGACCGCTTCCGCCAGATCGCGCAGCGTGTTAACATAGTACACGCCGTCCGAACGGGACGCGTATTCGTGCATGTCGCTGTCGCCACTGCCCCACTGATATTGCGGTTCCGGGCAGAACCAGATCAGACGGCGGCTGCTGCGCTGCATATCCCCCGCAATATCGAGACGCGGCGGATTGTAGTTGTTGCGCCCGTCACCCAGGATAATCACCGTCGTCTTACCCGTGACCAGCCCCATGTGGTCGCGCTTGAACGTATTCAGACTGTTGCCCAGATCGGTGCTGTAGTATCCCGGCGGATTCTCCATCAGCACACGCTCGACCGCTTCCATCGGCTCGTGTTCCTTAAAGATCATGCTAATATCAACGAGGTCGTCGATAAAGATAAAGCTGTTTGTGCTGGCGACCTGATCCTGTAGCTCGTAGATCATCGTCAGCAAAAATTCGGTGCAATAGCGGACGGACGTACTCACGTCACAGATCACCACCAGACGCGGCTTGACATGGCGCGAACGGTGTTTGATCTCGATGGGCGTGCCGCCATAACGCATATTGGCGCGTAGAGTCTTGCGCGGGTCGGGCTTGCCGCTTTTGGCGCGTTTTTGCCGCAGAGAGGCGCGGCTGCGCAGACGCGCCGCCAGTCGCCGGATTTCGTCGCGGATTTGATCGACTTCACGGTCTCCGAGGCGGTTGAAGGGAATGTCCAGCACGTCCGGCTTCTGCTGCGGATCGCTATCTGCCATGCGTTGCGCCAGTGTCGCGCCCACAAAGTTGGATAGCTGCTCGCTAAGGCCCTCGGCGTTTTGCTGTAGCATGTCGCGCATTTCGTCCAGCGCTTCTTGCCCCATGCCCATTTCTTCAAGTTGTTCCAGCAATTCCTCAATCATCTGCTGAAGCTGCTGCATCCCGGCCTGCTGGTTCATGCGGCGCTCGAACCAGCGCTGCTGGCCCATCTCGTTCGCTTGATTCAGCCCCGACTGGCTGCCGAGGTTGTCGAGTTCTTCATCGCTGAAGGGCTTGCCGTCAAGTAATTTCTGCAACAACTGCTTGAGCTTGTCCATCTGCCCTGCCAACGACTGAAGGGCCTGTTGCAGCATGTCCTGCTGTTCCGGCGTCAGATTGTCGGGGATATTTTCCATCGGTGGCTGGTTGGCGCGGAAGAACAACGGGAAGAAGTGCTCGAACACGTTCTGATCGCGGGATTCTTTGACCAGCGTCGCCTTCAGCGTCGATTTGAACTGATCCTGTTCGCCGATGCCGACGATCTCCGTGCCGTACATCGCATCCTGACTTTCTGCCAGCGAGATACGAATCCCGGCGGCACGCAGGGCACGAATAAAATCCACCATCCGTTTATCCATAGGGGTGTTCCTTTAAAACTAAAGTCCGCCACATCGGGCGACATGTGCTTGCGGGACGAGCATTTGAGGAAACGTACATTCATTTGCGGGACGATATATCCATCATAATCGGTAAACCCGAACATGTGCAAATTTTAATACAATCGCTCTGATGCGATTGTCGGGTGTGGACAGCCACAAAATAGCGTAGTCGATGTTTTGAGCAGGCGGGTCACAAGAATGCACCCCTTTATACACCCTTCATACCCTGGTAGGAGCGACATTTTTGCCGCCCCATGCGTACCAGGTTAAGCAAATTGGGTGCTTATTTCTTGCTCAATGATCGCGTTTTGTGTCGCCGGAAGCTAATGCAAACCGTGGCACTATTCGCTTGGCAAATCCTGAAAGTTCGTGACCGATGTCGCACCACCGCGCTTTTCCAGCGATTCCTTGAGGCCATTCAGGGCGCGTTTGGTGCGTCCATTTAGCGAGGCCGACAGAAACGGCCCCACCGGTAGATACAGACAGCCGGTGCGGGCGTCCACCGTTTCAGTGACGGCGGTTGCTCCGCCACGCGATTCAAACGAATAAGTGATAACGGTCGGGAAGCGCCCAACCACCCCCTTGAGGCGAATCATTTTGTTGGGCGTGTAGTCGAGTACATCGGCATTGAGGTCCAGCTTCCAACCAAACACGCGTGAGGTGCGACGCTGGGCGACAAACAGGCCGACGCGCATTCTCTCGTCACTCATACTGCCAGATTTAACATCCGGTTGCCACGATTCGGCGTCGTTCATATCGGCGACCTTGCGAAACACTTCGTTCACGGGCCGGTTGACGGTCACAGTCTGCGAGATTTCTGGCATGGTGGGTTCTCTTATCTTTCTATGCTGGTGATATGACGGTTTATTGTAGCGAAACTTGCGGGTGTCGTCACCTGTCTACGTGGGGTGACATAGACGCCCCGGTTTTGCATTGTTATAATCAAGATGGTTTGCTCTATAGAGGGAGGCCCAAGTATGCAAAGCCCCATTCGCTTCTGGAAATCGTTGAGTGACGACGAACGCGCACAAATTCGTCAGTTGTTTACGTTTCTCGGCGTGGTGGTGATCTTCATCGCCCTCGCGTCGCTGACCGTCGGCCTGCTGACGGGCGGGTTAGGGTAAAAGATAATTTTTAGTGATTAGTTGTTGGTGGTTAGTACACCGTCTGTTCATTGCTGGCTTCTTCCTCAGTAGACATTCTGGTATTCAACACCTGGGGAGTGCGTTTTCACTGTCAGCAGTTGGTGAAGTGCCAATAAGTTCCCTCAACACGCAACTAAAGACTAAAAACCAATAACTGACGACTAACAACTATCATGGTGATTTATGTCCACACTCCTTGAAGGACTCAACCCACAGCAGCACGACGCCGTCAGCGCAGACGATGGCCCCGTTCTTGTCCTCGCTGGTCCAGGCAGCGGCAAGACTCGCGTCCTGACGCGCCGTATCGCCTATCTGGTGCAAGAACGCGGCGTGCCCCCGGCGGCAATCATGGCGGTCACGTTCACCAATAAGGCCGCGGGAGAGATGCGATCCCGCGCCGAATCGCTGCTGACCAATCCCCTGCGCGGCATTTATCTAGGAACGTTCCATGCCGTATGTGCGCGGATTTTGCGACGCGAGGGCGAAAGCACCCCCTTCGGGCGTGATTACGTCATCTACGATACCGACGACCAGCAGGCCGTCGTCACGCAGGCAATGGGCGAACTCAACATCGATACCAAAAAGTGGAACCCGCGCCGCGTCCGTGGCAAGATTAGCGACCACAAAAACGAGCTAATCGGTCCGTCGCAGGTGAAGGCATTTGACTATTTTGAGGAAGTGGTCGCCCGCGTGTACCCGCGCTACCAGGCGATTTTGCTGGATAACAACGCGCTCGATTTTGACGATCTGTTGATGCAGATGGTCATTCTGTTGCAAGAAGACCCCGACATCGCATACAAATATCAGCACAATTTTGAACATGTGCTGGTTGATGAGTGGCAGGATACCAACACCGCGCAGTACGAACTCGTGCGTCTGCTGGCGGCACCAAAGCGGAATGTGTTTGTCGTCGGGGACGAGGACCAGAGTATTTACGCCTTTCGCGGCGCGGACTATCGCAACATCATGCGCTTCCGGGAGCATTACCCGGATGCGAAGGTCGTTTTGCTGGAACAAAATTATCGCTCTCCCCAAACGGTGCTGGACGCGGCCCGCGCTGTCATCGACCACAACCCCAATCGCACACCCAAAGCCCTGTTCACCGAACGCAAGGACGTTCCCAATCTCGAACTGTTCGAGGCATATAACGAGGACTACGAAGCCCGTTGGGTCACAGAACGCATCGAGGAACTGCGGCGCAATCAGGGGCGCGACTACAAAGATTTCGCTGTCATGTACCGCACCAATGTGCAGTCCCGCGCACTGGAAGAGGCCTGCATCCGCGAGGGCGTGCCCTATGTGCTGATTGGCGGTGTCGGCTTCTACAAACGGCGCGAAGTACGTGATCTGCTGGCCTATCTGCGACTCATCAACAACCAGAACGACCGCGTTAGCTTTGCACGGATCGTCAACGTGCCCCGGCGTGGCATCGGCAAGAAGTCGCTGGCAGATTTTCAGCACTGGGCGGCGACTGGAACCGACAGTTACGACGAAGCGCTGGAACGTTGTATAAACGGCGATGCAGGCCAGCTATCAGCACGATCTGCACGCCTGTTTGCCGATTTCGGGCGGCTGTTAAAGGGTTGGCGGGCCATCGCCGCCAATGGCGACTTGATCGGACTCATCGACAAGCTGATTGCCGACATCGGTTATCGGGCCTACCTGCGCGAGATCAGCGACACGCCCGAACAATCCGCCGAGCGCGAGGAAAATGTTGACGAACTGCGCGGCCTGCTCAAAAAGGCGCAGGACGCCGAAATCCCACTGAACGAATTTTTAGCCGAGCAATCGCTGGTTGCTGATGTCGATTCGCTGGCAGCGGGGTCGGATGCGGTGGCGCTGATGACGCTTCATGCGGCGAAAGGGCTGGAGTTCCCGGTCGTGTTTCTCACCGGGTTAGAAGAAGGCTTGCTTCCCCACTCGCGCAGCTTTGATGAACCAGAAGGCATGGCGGAAGAACGCCGCCTGATGTACGTCGGCATTACACGGGCAGAACAGCAGCTTTATCTATCCTACGCGTTCCGGCGGACGGTGTACGGCAGCAGCAACGCGACCCTGCCCTCGCGCTTTCTGGCGGATATTCCTGCATCGCTGGTGGATGGCGGATCGCCCGTACTGAATGCGCGTAACGACCAGCTACGCTTCCGCGAACAGACGACATGGAAGCAGAAACGCCCGTCCGATAACAGTGAAAGTCGCCTTAGCCGTGACTTAAGACAGTCAAAACCGGGGGCATCCAACAGCAACGATAGTCTGCGCAGAAAGATTGTGCCCTTCCCCGGTAGCAAACCACCCGCGAAGTACAAAACGGGTATGAAAGTCAAGCATCCGAAATACGGCGAGGGGCGTGTGATCGAAAGCACAGTCAGCAGTGATGACGAAGAAGTGACGATTGCCTTCCGCAATCACGGCATCAAGACGCTGCTGGCAAGTTATGGGCTGGAAGCGCTGGATTAGGGGATTGTGCTGTTGACCTGCTTCACGCATGACGCGCAGTTAGTGATTTGTCGGACTAACGACCACGGGCGACTTTCAACTCCGAAGTTATCGCCCACGCCGAGCATACATCAAAACCGGGATGCACAGTGCATCCCGGTTGTTTTGTTTGTTAAACGCCAATGGCTAACAAGCTAACAGCCTGTCTTAGACGCCTTCAGCTTCGACCGTGTCTTCGTCTTCGGTCGTGCTTTCAAGCGTGAGGGTGTCTTCTTCATCGTTGACACCGATGCGAACCACGTCACCCAGCGCGAAAGTTCCGCTGAGGATGCCGTCAGACATCTTGTCTTCGATTTCGTTGACGATGAGACGGCGCAGCGGGCGTGCCCCGAATTCGGGATCGTAGCCATGCTTCGCCAGCCATTCGCGGGCGTCTTCAGTCACGTCCAGCGTGATCGCATGTTCGATGATGCGCTCGCCGACCTTCGCCAGTTCGAGATCAACGATGGCCTTGATTTCTTCCATCGTCAGCGAACGGAAAACGATCGTCGCGTCTACACGGTTCAAGAACTCTGGACGGAAGGCGCGGCGCAACTGCTCGGTTACGTTCTTGCGCATCTCGTCGTAGCTCTCTTTTTCCGTGCGTTCCTGATCCAGCGGGATGCTGAAACCGAGTGAGGTCCCACGCTTGATAGTATCTGCACCCACGTTGCTGGTCATGACGATGATCGCATTGCGGAAATCAACCTTGCGACCGCGTGCGTCGGTCAACTGACCTTCTTCCATCACCTGAAGCAGCATATTGAAGGCTTCGGGGTGGGCTTTTTCGATTTCGTCAAACACCACGATACTGTACGGGCGACGGCGAATCGCTTCGGTTAGCTGGCCTGCGTCTTCATAGCCGACATACCCCGGAGGCGCACCAACGAGACGGGCGACCGAGTGCCGTTCCATGAACTCGCTCATATCCAGTTGGACCAGCGCGTCGTCACTGCCAAACAGGAACTCGGCGAGGGTCTTGGTCAACTCGGACTTCCCGACACCTGTCGGGCCGAGGAACATGAACGAACCAATCGGGCGGCGCGGGTCTTTCAACCCGGCGCGGGCACGACGCACGGCCTTGCTGATGGCGACGATGGCCTCATCCTGACCGACGATACGCTTGTGCAAGAAGCCTTCCATCTCCATAAGACGGGCGGTTTCTTCACCAGCGATGCGAGTGACGGGGATACCGGTCCACATGGCGACGACTTCCGCGATGTCCTCACCAATCAGGCGCGGGCGCTGCGTCTCTTCGTTCCAGTTGGCCTTAAGTTCGGCGAGGGTCGCTTCGATGGCTTCGCGCTGGCGCTCCAGCGAAGAACGCTGGTCGTTGTCGCCCTCGTCCTCTTCCATGATGCGCAGTTCGTCCTCGATACCGTCAAGGTCGTTTTGTGCGCGGCGGACCTGTGCG
>DAOTXA010000035.1:0-4852 GCA_034435595.1 Anaerolineae bacterium
CCCGCCATGATAATTGGAAAGGCAAGTGGCAGTTCAATCTGAAAGAAAATTTGTGCGGCTGTCATACCCATGCCGCGACCAGAGTCAATCACTGCCGGGTCAACATTTTGCAATCCCGCATAAGTGTTTCTGACGAGGGGAAGTAGCGAATACAGTGTAAGTGCGATAATCGCTGGGGCAGTGCCAATTCCAGAAACACCCAGATCACGGATAGTCAAGTCTTCCAAAGCTTCACCACCGATGACTTGACCAGCACCATTCACTAGGAGAAATAGTAGTACAAGGCTACTCACTGCAAATACAATGTATCGTAAGTTGCGTAGCCAACCTACAGAGCGGGTTTCATCCATTTGTCGGTCAATTGCCAGTGAAACGATAACGATCAAGTAGCCAAGACCGACAATTGTGAGAATCTGATTCAGCGAGGAATCAACAAATACGTTGAGGACTGATTCAAATCCAAAAGTAATTGACAGGATGAAAAGTAAGCTGATAGGAATGGCTAGAAGAATGAATGCCAGAATAATTGCCCAAGAGCGTAAGGCTTGAGGCACATAGGTCTGTAAACGTCTTAGGATAAAGAATGCGACAACGCCTATAATCAGACTGAGTACAAAGAACTGAAGCACCTCAAGAAATGTCCTGTCTCCGAGACGTGCCATTGGAACCAGTAGTACACCGAACAACGCAAGACTGGGGACGGTCTGGATAATGCCTACGGTATACAGAATAAAATTCTCCATGCGTTCGTCTCGTGCTGCCCATAATCCCAAAGAGATGCCAATAATGAGACCTGCCACAAGTGAAACGGCAACGAATACGAAGTGTTCGATAAATCGCTGTCCCAACGTTTCACCACGCTGAGAGAATTCGACCATAATTGAGTAGATGTCAAGTTGACCATTGAGCAAAATGAAGACGGTCAATGCTATGCCCGCAATACTGGCAAAGATACGCTGCCATGCGCCTGCACCTTCAGCAACTAAATCGCGCAGACCACCGAAGAGTACAACGTAACCTCCTAGCAAACCGACAGCTATAGCACTCGAAGTGAAAATGCGAGGATTACTGATTTGAGTGCCTTCTTCAAAAAGTGCTTCTGCACCATCAAGTAGGCTTATCGCCGCATTTGCGGGTAGCAAGAGCGTCAAAAAAATTAGTAGGTTTCCGATGATGATAAGCGACCAGGCACGCCTTACTCGATCAGGCTGAAATGCAATGATGAGGGGTACAAGTGCCAATACAAAGAGGGCAATGTAGCGCAAGTCACCTTGAATCTCAAACAAGTTGACCGTAATGCCCGAAGCTAAACGATTTGGTTTGATTTCTAGCAAGGGCAGGAAGAAAAATCCAAAAGCAGCTATCAGACTGCCCAAAACAGAGATGCGGTTGCTAATGTCACCACCTCCTATGCAATTAAACGCAGGTCAATTTGCCTTCACACACTTGCAGAAGGTCAGAAACAATCTGACCTTCTGCATTTTGAAGTTATCCGTTGTTTATGTCCGATGAAGCTATAGGACACTCTCCAGGATAGTTATAGTATATGTCTAGCCCTCGATGAAACCCATTTCCGCGAGCCAGGAAGTAGCGACGTCAGCTGGGTTTTCACCATCAACCTCAACGCGGGCGTTCAAGGTTTGGAGTGTAACATTGTCAAGCGCACGGAAGATCGGATTCAAGATACCAGCGATTTCCGGGTTTGCACGGATGACTTCACCACGGAACACGGGGGTTGGGGCATAAACTGGCTGTGCGCCGAAGGGATCTTCAAGCACGACAAAGTCATAAGCCATCAGAGCGCCATCAGTTGCATAGGCCATTGCCATATTGACGTTGTTAGCACCTTCGTTTAGGGCCTGTTCAGTCTGTGCCGGTGTACCACCAGCGATGATGAGCAATTGATCTTCGGTCAGATCAAAGCCATATGCCTGTTCAAAAGCGGGGATGCCATCAGGACGCTGTGCAAATTCATCTCCCGTAGCCATGTAAACTTCACCACCAGAGTTAACGTAATCTGCAAGGTCCAACGCGCTATACATGTTGTTTTCTTCAGCAAATTCACGTGTGACTGCGAATGCATAGGTGTTATTCGCGGGGGTCGGCTCCAGCCAGACCAAGTCGTTGATAACCGCATCATAAGAGCTGACCAGTGCGTAACCTAATTCTCGATTACCGTAAGCATCGTCGGGAATGTCGGTCCACTCAACATTAGTGAAGTAGTTATATAGGGCAGTGCCAGTGTACTCAGCATACACGTCGATTTCGCCGTTGACGAGGGCATCGCGATTTACCTGCGTACTACCCAGGTTGGTACGATCTTCAACGGCATATCCCGCATCTTCCAGCGCCGCGAGAATGATGTTTCCTAAAACAATTTGCTCTGTAAACTGCTTAGAACCTACACGAATAGGATCATCATCCTGTGCAGAAACAGTTGCACCAAATGCACCCATTACCAACGCGACGACAAACAAAAGTGATAATGCTTTACGCATGTTGTACTCCAGTACTCGTTTAACAAAATTTGATGTTACTTACAGCATAATCGATCTTTGTGACCGGTTATGCCGATGACATCCAACACGAAAACAAGGTGTCATTCCCAACAGAGAAACGATCCTTAGTTCGAAATATACGCAAACACTTTACGGCTTACGCCGGGGAATTACAAAATAACATCGTGTGGCGATTGTTTTACCCCGTTCCACACGAAAAGAGGTGCTGACAAAGCTATGTGTTGCCTTGCGGCAATTTGTTGCTTAGAGTGACAAGTATAGCGGAAATAGTGACTATAACAAGGAAAACTCCGTTAAAGCAGTGTTAAAGTGCCGAATGTGCTAGTTCGTGATTTCCGGTCGGGATAAGCTGCCCATCGTTTTTGTGCCCGTTCTGACCACCATTACCATCAGGATCGGGTTCCGGTTCATCATCTTCAACTTCCGACGCTGAGTTATCCGTATGTGGTGGGGACCAGGTCAGCAACATAGAGATTTCCATGAGGTCTTTGAGAAAGGGCTTCGGCTCTATCCCCACGACATATCCGGGATAATCGTGATGCAAATAGACCGTTGTCGGCATTGAGTGGGGCATCGTATCCAGATCGCGCAAGCTGGCTGTCTCGAGAAGATTGCCGAGATTTTTATCGCGGTGTTTGACTCCGCCGACGAGCGCGAACCTCCTGGCACTTCTGGAAAAGTTCTTCGCCGACCAGAGCTTCATGCCTGCCTGGAAACCATTCACCCTTGTACTGTGTTTTTCCGAGATATAAGTGGTTCTGCAACATGGGGCGAACGGTGTCGTTCTCAAAGGGGCGCATACCCCAGTTGCCTGTTGTGCGATAACCTTCTTCATTGAGAAAATGAGCAACTTCACGATCCGATACATTCCCAAGACTGTATATCTCGAACGCACGCAGAACACCAAACTGGTTGGTAGGGTGGGGGATTGCATCGCCTTCTGTTTTGTGCGACCACCGCTCCAATTACATGAGGTTTTGCCTCGACATCTCAATTATGAGGTTTTGCTACGGGATACAGCAACTATCCCGCAGCCTGCTCCTGTTGGTTCACTTCCTCTTCCGCGTCATCCGTCTCTGGTTCACCGCTTATCCGGGTAAGCATATCAGCGAGCAATTGGAGGAACGGCTGGGTTTCGTCGAACCGATCAAATTCGTTATCATGCTGTGCGCTTCCAGTTTCGTTATGAGGTTCGGTCATTATCCCTCTTTTTGCTGATAATACGCGATGGCTTGCATCAGAAATGACGGACAAGGTGTGAAGGCGACACATTGTAGCTATTACATAACCAGAAACGCTTGCATGTGCTGGTAAACATCATTTTGTGGCACGCTCTTTGTTGTCGACATCTGTGTGGTGCTTGACGTGATGCGGCAATACAGACGTGAGGCCTGTTGAAAACGATGGAGCGATTTAACCGGTCAACCAGCGTACATCAACCGAATGGTTGATACACCTTTCAACCGATTAGCAGCGAGAGAACAACCGGCAGATGGATTACGGATCACGTCTAAGACGATAGTCTGTAGATAAGTATTCGGACAACCATTTCACGGAGTTTTCAAAATGACTGCACAAGCAACACTGACCCAAACAACCGAAACGCAAAGCATCGCCTATAGTCGACTCTTGTGGATAGCACCCGCCGCCATGCTGGTATCGACTGTAGCCAATCTGGGCTTTTACGCTGCTGCTGGCAGCCTGTTTCCCGAAGTAACTGACTGGACTGGAGCAAGTATCGGGCAGATTATCGGTGCCAACATGGTCTATCTGCTTATCGGTGCTGTGGTATTCGCCATCATTGGACGTACCTCCGCACACCCAGCGCGGAACTACATCATTGCGGCGACTGTTGGGCTGGCATTGTCCATGTTCATGCCGATCTCTGTAGGTATGGGATATGGCCCGCCAGAAATAGCAACGCCGGGTGCCGTTACCGTCATCACACTTTGTCTGATGCACGTCCTCTCATATGTCATCAGCGTGCCGATGTTCATTCGTCTGGCACTGGACTAAACACCTCAATAACGACTATCGCCTGTGATGGTAGCCCCGTCACAGGCGCACATAATCAACACCAAAAACAAAGGCAAAATATCATGAACGAACTATTCCTCGTACGTATCTTCACATACTCAATTCTGCCGCTTTTGCTGGCAACTGCTCATATGCTGTTCGACAAAAATACTCGTACCCGCACGCAACAAATTGAGTTGTTCATCATTTACCTGCTGGCAACAGCGTGGGAGCCAATGGCTTAGGTGGTGCGTTTGGTCATATCTTCTACTCGGATGTTGTTGCGGAAGCAATCGGTTGGCAGACCGGTAGCCCCT
>DAOTXA010000036.1:0-2736 GCA_034435595.1 Anaerolineae bacterium
CAGAAGTGGAAGTTCACACCTGTCGAAGAACGCGCCCGCTATCTGCTGCGTGCCGCGGCAGAAATGCGGCGGCGCAAGCACGAGTTCAGCGCGACGATGGTGTTGGAAATCGGCAAGAGTTGGGTGGAAGCCGACGCAGACACCGCCGAGGCTATCGACTTCCTCGAATATTATGCCCGCCAGATCGTCCGCATCGCTGATAGCAGCCGCCAGTTGACCGAATACACACCGGAACAATTGACGCTGGAATACATTCCGCTGGGTGTCGGCGCGGTCATTCCGCCGTGGAACTTCGCCAACGCTATCGCTACGGGGATGATGAGCGCGAGCATCGTCAGTGGCAACACGGCGGTCTTTAAACCTGCCGAACAATCGCCCTGGATCGGGTGGAAAATCTGCACCCTGCTCTGGGATGCGGGCCTGCCCGATGGCGTCCTCAATTATTTGACCGGACCCGGCGAGGTCGTCGGGGCACGCATGGTCGAACACCCGCAAACGCGCTTTATCGCCTTCACCGGATCACGCGAGGTCGGCACGCAAATATACGAGAAAGCCGCCAAGATTCATCCCGGTCAGAAGTGGCTGAAACGCGCCATCCTCGAAATGGGCGGCAAGGACGCCGTCGTCGTTGATGAAACGGCTGATCTGGACGAGGCGGCGGCAGGCATCGTCGCCAGCGCGTTCGGCTTTCAGGGCCAAAAGTGCAGCGCGGGCAGTCGTGCTATCATCGTAGACGAAGTCTACGACGAGATTCAGGAACGCGTGCTTAAGCGTGTGAAAGACCTCACCATCGGCGCAACCGATACCGGGCCGGAAGTTTATATGGGTCCAGTGGTGGATATGGACGCGGTCAACAAGATCAAGCAATATATCGATGTCGGCATCGAAGAAGGCGAACTTCTCGCTGGCGGCAAGATGCTGAACCCGCCGGAACAGGGCTATTTCTTCGCGCCGACAGTGTACGGCGAGGTATCCCCCGACGCCCGTATCGCAACAGAAGAAATCTTTGGCCCGGTGCTGACGTTGATCCGCGCCAGTGATTATGACGACGCCCTCGCCATCGCTAACAATACCGAGTATGGGCTGACCGGGGCCGTCTACAGCAAAGACCGCACCCGTCTGGAAAAAGCCCGCCGCGAATATCACGTCGGCAACCTCTATTTCAACCGCAAATGCACCGGAGCGCTGGTCGGCGTGCATCCCTTCGGAGGATTCAACATGAGCGGCACCGATAGCAAAGCCGGCGGCCCCGACTATCTGCTGCTGTTCACGCAGGCGAAGAGTGTAGCAGAGGAACTATAGATTACCCTCTCTCACATGCCAGGTAGGGGCGATCCCACGGGGTCGCCTTTCCGCTTTCACCTTTGCCCTTTATGCCTGTCTAATCCATTACGTTTAAAATGTGATAAATTGTGCAAACCGAGTTCCGACAGGGATTTAACAGATGTGGCGATTTATCGCAGCCGGGTTGACCATGCTGGCTATCGTGGTATTCGGCTTTAGTTTGATTGATGTGGGCAGCGGCACAGTGAGCGGCAGCGCGATTGTGATCCCGCCAGAGGACGACCTTGACGACTATGCGCGGGCGATTGAGGTGCGCGACTGGCAGTTCCCCCTCGACCATGGGGCGCACCCCGATTTCCAGACGGAATGGTGGTATTACACCGGCAATCTCACAGGTGAGGACGGGCATCGCTTCGGATTTCAGTTTACTGTTTTCCGGCGGGCGGTCGCACCGCAGTTGGTCAACACCGATTCCGAGTGGCGGACCGGGCAAATCTATATGGCACATTTCACCGTCAGTGACCTAGACGGCGGGACATTCTACCATGACGAGCGCTATAGTCGTGGCGGAGCCGGACTCGCGGGCGCGTTACCCGATCCCGCGCAGCCGGATGAGAACTATCGCGTATGGCTGGAAAACTGGGAAGTACGTGCCCTCAACGATGAACATACACAATACGCCATTATCGCCGCGACAGACGAGGCCGCCGTTGATCTGACGTTGGAACAAATCAAGCCGCCTGCTTTTCAGGGGGATAGTGGCCTGAGTCCTAAAAGCGGAGAAATCGGCAATGCCAGCTACTACTATTCGCTATCGCGGCTGGTGACGGAAGGGACCATCAGCATCGGTGAAGAGACATTCACAGTCAGCGGCCTATCGTGGATGGACCACGAGTTTAGCACCAGCGCATTAGGTGCAGATGCACAGGGTTGGGATTGGTTCGGCCTGCACTTTGACGATGGGCGCGATTTGATGGTCGGGCGCATCCGGCTGACAGATGGTAGCAAGGAACCGGCATTCGGTGGTCTGTTGATCGATGTGGACGGCAGCACGACCTATCTCGACTCCACCGCGTTTACCATCGTTGATAGCGGCGAAACATGGACCAGCCCGCACACCGGGGCAACATATCCCGCCGGGTGGACGGTCACGATCAACGCCGGGACCATTGACGCCGACGCCGATATGGTCTTTACCGCGACACCCCTCATGGCAGATCAGGAGTTGAACAGCGGCGATATCGCCTATTGGGAAGGCGCAGTCCGCATTGACGGCGATGTGTCGGGTTATGGCTATGCCGAACTCACCGGATATGTGCAGGAGATGACCGGGCGGTTTTAGGTTACGCATCAATGGCGGCATTCTTGCCGCCCCAACTATATAATTCGCCTCACCATCATTGATCGCTATAGCATTGATTGCGATGCCCTCAACCCCGCCAGCGCATCGCG
>DAOTXA010000037.1:0-4517 GCA_034435595.1 Anaerolineae bacterium
GTCTGCGCTGCCCCTACTGGCAAACGGCGGGACGGTGCTGCTGCTTGGCTATTACCAGACGCTCACGATCCCGTATATGCCGCTGTTTCTTAAAGAGGCGCGGCTGCTGACGGCGAAGGAATGGGGGCCAAACGATCTGGCGCGTAGCCGCGACATGATCGCAAGCGGCGACCTGGATGTATCACCGCTGCTGACGCATCGCCTGCCCGTGAATGAGATCGCCGGAGCTTATGACACCGCCATGAACGAAGCTAACTGTCTGAAGCTGGTAATTGAGTGGGGGCGCTAGCCCCCTTAAAAAGGCGACTATTTTACGCCTCATCGCCTACTTGCTGCTGCCAATCACGGAGTTTGCCCATCATCTCATCGACACGAGCAGGATTTTTATCAGCCATATTGACGCGCTCGCCGGGATCGTTATTCAGGTCGTATAACTCGTTAAAGCCGTTGGGACTATAGCCAAATTTCCAGCCGTCCGGCGTGACGACAGCGCGGCGCGGTTCAACGAGGGCGGCCTGTTCTTCTGGCGAAAACAGGTCTAAACGCGGGTTATTGGGGTTGGGCGGGCTGCCCTGCATCTCGAAGAACACATCGTTCACGGGTTCTGGCCCACCTTCAAGGACATCGCGGCGACTTATGCCATGCAATCCGGCGGGGACGTGTTCGTCCAGCAGATCAAGCAGCGTCGGCACAAGGTCAATCTGGCTGAACGGGTTGCGCACGACGCGCCCGGTTCGCTGTCCCGGCAAACGGATCATCATCGGCACGCGGGATGCTTCTTCGTAGATTTGCCCCTTCCCCAGCAGGCGGTGACTGCCCATCAGTTCGCCGTGATCGGACGTGAACACGACAATCGTATCATCGGTGAGTCCTTCGGCTTCCAGCGTGTCAAGAATCACGCCGACATGCGTATCAACCAGGCTGTTGAGTCCGCGATACTTTGCCGCCATGTCGCGCCATCCGCCATCTGTCGTCAGATCGTGCCCTTCATAGCCTTCTGCCTGATGTCCTGCATAGTTGAAGCGGGCACGCGGGTGATGATCTGCGCCGGGGATATGGTCGAAGTTTTCTGGCATGGGAATGGTTGCCGGGTCGTATTGATCGTCCCGCGCACTGAAGAAAGGCATATGCGGCTCTAATATGCTGACGTACAGCACCCAGGGTTCGTGCTTGTGCTTGCGAATAAATCGTGACGCCTCCCGCGCCTGAAACGCCGGTTTGCTGTAGCGCTCAGGGATGCGACAGGCAAATTCCCGCGAGAACACGCGCCCGTCCTTGTAGTGATCGGGTTGAAAACCCTCGCTCCGCAAATAGTGGTGATAGTCAGACCGGGCATCGCGGTCGTGGCCTTCGCTGTAGTGGCGGATATAGTCGTCCTCAATGCTGATCCACTCGCGGAAGCCGTGCTGTGCGAAAATCTCGTCACCCAGGTGCCATTTGCCATGATAAGCGGTGGAGACTTCCGGGGGCAGCATTTCGGCGATAGTGGGGATGTCCTCTGCCAGCGCGATGTTGTTCCCGGTGCATCCGGTTGCATGTGGATACAAACCGCTCATCAGGCTCGACCGCGACGGCGTACACACCGGCTGCGTGCAATAGGTCCGCTCGAACACCGTGCTTTGCGCGGCGAGGCGGTTCAGGTTTGGCATGTGCAGCGCGGGATCGTTAATAGTGTCGTGATGCTGTTCGTCGGTGAAGATAAAGAGTAGGTTCGTCATGCGGCGACCTTCGTTTTATGTGCGCGATGCCGTCTATCGGAACACAAAATCGCAGATCGCGCCACATGGCGGACTGAACCATGCAGGCCGCGTAAATGTCCCCCTCTAGGCTAGCGAAGAGGGGGTATCTATTCATCTTGCGGTGAGATTGATCTACGGCGGACGCCCAATTGGGCGTCCCTACAATGAAATCCCGTGCGCAGGGACGCGCTACAGCGCGTCCGCCCGCAAAAATCGTGGGTACGTGAATAGATACAGAAGGGGCAGGCGCTGAGTTGTAGAAAACGTGTTGCAGCCCGCTACAACCGCTCGAATACGTCCGCGAGGCGGTTGAACCCGGCGGCAGCGGTTGCGTCGAATTGCCCACTGTTGGCGGCGGCCCGCAACCCGGCAGCGATGACGGCGGCATCATCCCCTTGCAGGGCGGCGATCAATGAGGCCGAGCTAACTTTAGCGGTAGGTTGGGTGGGAGCGGGCTTGGCGGTTTCCGTTGAAGGGTCCGGGGTCGGATCAGGCGTAGGGGCCGGGGCTGCGTCCGGGTTGCCAACCATAACCGGAGTCCCGTAGTCGCCGGGGACTTCCAGCAATTCGATGGACTTGATGTGAATTTCGCCGGCTGTCGAAGGCCACAGGCTGTTAAAGACGAGGCCGAAGTCGATGCGAACATTATCGAGGGCTTCCACCACAAACAGCGCCGTATCCAACTGCCCAAAGGGAACACTCGCCTTCATCTTTTGCGAATCCACCTGATGACCGCGATCATTGAAGATAAACATCCACTCGATATGCTGCTGCCAGTCCGGGGGATTTGACGGATCAACAAGGCCCATATTGACGTGGAAGGTCGCCTTTGCCAGATAGCGCTGGCCCTTGCGCAGCGCAACGCCGCGCTGCACGTATCCGCCGAACCACTTCATGTACCCGGCGGCAAGGCCGAAGCCCTCGTCACGGTGAAAGCTGGCGGGAATCTCGTTCGGGTCGTCGGGGTTTTGAGGCCAGGCCACACATTCCCAGTGGTCGGGATATTCGATGTATTTGACGTTGCCCGCCTTATCTGTAACGGTTTTTGCCAGCGTGAAGCCGCTCAGCGTCGGGTTTTGCAATACATTGGGGAATGTCACCGTACACCTCTCTTCAGTTAGATCGATTGTCGTCAAAGTCGCAAGGTCACTATAGTCTACCACCATCAGGCCCATCAGACTCGCACCTTACTGCCGTCCGCATCTAACTGGCATACCACGCTACCACAGGTTGAACCCAGACATCTTTTCAAAACAAGCGTTTTAAGGAGAGTTCAACCATACCTGCCCCTGATCCGTTCCATAGAGCAAAAGCGTTTCTACGTCTCAATGTAAAGTTTCAGGGGACTCTGTTTACTGCTGTGACACTGCTGTACGTCACATGATCCCGTATTTGTCGAAGGCGGCGCGGGCACTCATGCCAGATTCCAGCGCTTTGCGGACCAGTTGCTCGCCGCGCACTTTTTCCAGCGCCTTGTTGACGATGTCCTCAACGTGTTCGGCAGGGACGACCAGCACACCATCAATATCGCCGAAGATAAGATCACCTGTCGAGACACGCACGCCGTTGGGGAAGGCAATATCACAGCGGAAGTCGATCACGCGCCCGCGCACGCCCTGATCCTGTGCATACCTGCCATACGAGAAAGTCGGGAAACCGAGACTCAGAATGCCGTTCGTGTCCCGATTGTAGCCATCAACGACCGCGCCCGCCGCGCCTAGTTTGCTGGCACGCACACTCATCAACTCGCCCCACAGCGCATAATTGGGCGACGATCCGGTGCAGATGTACACTTCATCCTGCTTGAGATCGTCCAGCGCCTCGAACATGATGCCGAAGGGCTGTTGCTTGTTCTCGAAGCTGTAATCGACGGAATAGCAATCCGCCTCTAGCACCGGCATCGCCCAGCCGATGACGATCATATCATCGCGCAGCGGCTTGATCTGCGGCGGCAAAAATTGCAGGCGCATCCCGGCGGTGTCCATCACGTCACCGACGACGGCAGTAAACAATTCTTCGCGGATCGATTGTAAAAGTTCGGGTTTGTTCATGTGTGTTGGTCCTTAGATCATTGAATTTCAGCCATTAGAGCATTCATCAGGAAGTGTAGCGCAAGCGAGCCAGATTGGCATAGATGATGCTGGTCACTTTTATGGCGAAATCGACTTTCACCGGGTACGATCTCGCCCAGGGCACACCGATCAAATCGAGGGAAATTCCATGCCAGAACGTGTGAACATCCTGCGACAAGCGACAATTTTCAAGAAACTCATCTTTCGCATTGATGAAGTCGAACTGCGTCACGAGCGCTTTGACGGAGGGATGTCGAAGCCGGTGGTACGCCTGTCGCTGGAGCGTGGGACGGGCGTTGGCGCGGTGGTCCACGATACCGACGCAGATACGATTCTGCTGGCAGAACAGTTTCGTTACCCGACTTACGCGGCAGGCGGATCGGGCTGGCTGCTGGAAATCCCGGCGGGCATCGTGGAAGCGGGTGAAAACCCGGCGGATACGCTGCGCCGCGAGATCGTCGAAGAAATCGGCTATGCAGTGGATGAACTCGAATTCATCAGCACGTTCTATGTGAGTCCGGGCGGCAGCACCGAGGTCATGCACCTGTACTATGCAACTGTATCCGGCGGGCAGCGAACCGGGGACGGTGGCGGTCTGGACGACGAAGGCGAGGACATCCGGCGCGTGGCAATGCCAGCAGGCAAGATCGCGGACCGTATCGCCGATGGCACGATTCGAGATGCGCGGACACTGGTCGGCTTGCAG
>DAOTXA010000038.1:0-3898 GCA_034435595.1 Anaerolineae bacterium
GGGGACGGCGCTGCGCGTTTTAGCCGCCGCTATTCTGCCGCGCCGTAGAAGACCGGGCACCCCCCATCCGCTGGAACTGCGTTTGCTGGAATTGCGCGGCCTGTTGACAGGACCCTTCGCGTATCTGCAAAGCAGGCGCAAAGCACAGGATTTGTGAGCCAAAAAAGATACAAAAACGACGTTCTTTCCTTCGAGGACTTTCCTTTCTTTGTTATAGGCGATCTGTAGGCATAAAGTCAGCGGTCGAGGTCTAGGCTGTTTGTATGTTATCAAACAACCAGACAGGACCTCTCATGAGTTTGCAAACCATCGCCTTGTTTTTTGCGCTTTCGCTGATTGTCATTCTCCTCATGGTCAATGCCGCCTTGCCCGCTGACATCGCGTCGAACTTCGTCGAATTCGGAGAGATGAGCGCACTTGTTCACGTAGAGTAAGCGGGCGCGACATTGTGCTACAATCCCCCGCATGGATGATAACAACAATCGTGATGTTCGCCTGGGCCTGATGTTGGGCGTGATGGCGATCTTAAGTTGCTGCATTGTGACCGTTTTCCCGCCTAGCGAGCGGCAATTGATCGTCGCGCCGCTGATGGTGGGGTTGATGGTGCTGCTGGTGCTGTTCCTGCGCGGGGACGGCACATCGCCGTATTGAGAGGCAAAGCTGCTGGCTGTTCTACAGGCGAGCACATGGGATCGCCCTACACGCAATCGCCCAACTATCGTAATGGCATCACATAAAAGGAAGAGACATGGACTTCAAAAGCAAAACCGCACTCGTGACGGGTGCATCGCGGGGGATCGGTCGGGCAGTGGCGCAGCAATTCGCCGCACAGGGGGCGCGGGTCGGCGTGCATTATCATCGCGGCGCAGACGGCGCACGGGCCACGCTCGATTCGCTAGATGGTGACGGGCATATGATCGTGCAGGCCGATCTCAACGACGCGGACGCGGTCCGGCGGATGGTGGACGAGAGCGCGGCACAACTGGGTCGGCTGGATATTCTGGTCAACAACGCGGGCATCTTCGAGGAGTGCCGGATTGATACGGACGATTATGCGGCATGGCAGGCGCACTGGGCGCGAACCCTGGGCGCAAATCTGATCGGGGCGGCGAATGCGGCGTATTGTGCGGCACAGATCATGATTTCGCAGGGGGGCGGCAGCATCGTCAATGTGTCGTCACGCGGGGCGTTTCGCGGCGAACCGACCGCCCCGGCGTATGGCGCGAGCAAAGCGGGCATGAACGCGATGAGCCAATCGCTGGCGGTGGCGCTGGGTCCGCATAACATCATCGTGACGACGGTCGCGCCCGGTTGGGTGGCAACGGACATGGCGGGTCACCAGTTCGAGCGTGACGGCGGCGAGGGTATCCGCAATCAGAGTCCGTTGCAGCGCATCGCCACGCCGGACGAAATCGCGCAGACGGTCTTATTCCTCGCCAGTGGCGACGCGCCCTTTATCACGGGTGCGATTGTAGATGTCAACGGCGCGAGTTATCTACGAACGTGATGATTGCGACGGAAAACATTACGATAAAAACGTTGTCAAAACGATAATTCCGACACATTTTACGTCAATTATCCACGATTCTTTTACGCGATTCATAGAACCCCGCTAATTTGAGCAATTGGCGGGGTTTTATGTTTACGATCTTCGCAGCCAAAATTTTTACGTTTTTCATAAAGTTAGCAAAAAGTTGCACTAACACCCCGTAATATCAAGAAATTCCCGATGAATTCTTAAACTTGTAAAAAGGGAACGAAGGGCGTGATTTTTGCTTTGTGTTAGCCCATACATGTCATAGGATATATCCGTGCATAGGTAAGAGTGGCAAACATACAGCCATTGAGGAGAGCGTGATCGTCTAATCTTCACACAAGACGGCAAATTTCATCAAGTACGCACAAGCATCATGTTCAGAAAGACAGAACGCACGTATTTATTTAAGCAGAGGAAAAACACAGCAATGCCAAATACACTCCGTAAGTTTAAGTGGCTCATCCCGGTTCTGGCAATCGCGCTGGTACTGGGATTTGCTGCGTCTGCGACTCCCGTCGCGGCACAGGGTCAGGGGGGCAACGAAGACTGTCCTGCTGGCACAATTGAAGTCGCCAAGTTCGAATGGAACGGCAGTTCCTACACGCCTGACGGCGATAATGACGGTAATGTCAATCTGGACGATAGTGCCATCGGCGGCGACTGGACGGCAGATGTTTTCATCGGCGCCATCGTCATCAAAGGCGGCCCCAATGCTGGTATTGCCGATGTAGACCCGGCAGCCAAGAGTGGGACGTTCTCTAACACGACGATCCCGAACAACGGCGGCGGCAACACTCCCGCAATCTCGAACATCAAGTTCTGTGCGGAAGACCCGCAGCCCCCACCGCCCCCGGTCTGCCCCACGATCGACTTTAACAGTCTGGCTGCCGGAACAATCGTCACCAACCAATTTTCCTTCGTGACGATCAGTGCTGTCGGCGGTTCAGGCGATGCCATGATCTTCGACAGCGCCAACCCAACCGGCGGTGACTTCGACCTCGGCGCTCCGCATGAAGACTTCGGCGGCCCCGGCGAAGGCGCCGGCGGTGAGCAGGGCAACCCCGGTGAAAACAGTAGTTTGCTGGGCAACCTCCTCATCATCTCCGAAGACGGCAACAGCGGCAACCCCGACGATAACAGCGGCGGTGGTCAGTTGATTTTTGATTTCGATGTCCCCTTCACCATTGAAGGTGTCGCCATCCTTGATGTCGATAACGTCGAAGTCGCGGGTACGATTCAGGTCTTCGACGCCAGCGATAATCTGCTGAAGACCGCCAGCATCACAGCGCTGGGCGACAACGCCTACCAGATTGTCCCGGTTGACCAGAGCGGCGTCAGCAAACTGGTCGTCAATCTGCCCGGCAGCGGCGCAGTCGCGGGCATTAGCTGCACGCCCCCGCCCCCCCGCTACAATCTGGGTAACTTCATCTGGAACGACCTGAACCAGAACGGCATCCAGGACGCTGGCGAACCCGGCATCCCCGGCGTGCAGCTTGAACTGTACGTCGAGGGCGAGACCTTCCTGGTGCAGGAAGCCACAACCGACGCCAACGGCTTTTATGCGTTCACCGGTTTGCTGGACGGCAACTACGAAGTGCGGATCGTCGGCGGCATCCCGGCAGGTTTTGTGCCGTCTCCGTCCAATGTGGGCAGCAACGACGCGATTGACAGCGATTTCGTCAATGGTACAGCACCTGGTACGATTGCCGGTTCAGACAATCCGACAGTCGACGGCGGCTTCTACGACGATACACCGCTGGGCAGCATCACGATCCGCAAGGCGATTGAAGAGCAGGGCTTTGGTGATATGCCGTTCGATTTCACCATTGATGAAACCACCGACAATCTGCTTTCCGATCAGTTTTCGCTGACGCAGGACGGTGATCCAGAATTCTACGCAGACCTGCTCCCCGGCACCTACAACATCGTTGAAATCGTGCCGCAGGATTGGGGAACGCCAGAAATCGCCTGTGAGGGCACTACATCACCGATCACCGATGGTGTGAGCGTTACACTTGACGGTGAGGACGTGGTCTGCACGTTCACCAACACACCGCCGCAAACCGGCAGTATCACCATCCTCAAAGACGTGGATGATGACGACTTTGCAGACATGATGTTCGATTTCACCTTCGAGGGTTCGCCCTTCTCCCTCAGCGAGAACGGCCAGCCCTACGTTGTCACCGGTCTGCCCGCCGGGACCTATACGGTTCTCGAAACGGTACCGGAAAACTGGGACCTGACCAGCATCGACTGCGGTCCAAACAACAATACTGGTGCCACCGATGGCTTGAACATCGTCCTCGAAGCGGGTGAAGACGAAGTATGCACGTTCAACAATGAGTTCACGCCGCCGCCGGA
>DAOTXA010000039.1:0-3533 GCA_034435595.1 Anaerolineae bacterium
AAAACGGTCAGCGACTACCATCAAGAAGGCCAGCATACCACCCGCGATAGCGCCCTCATTAAGTTGGACCCGCAAATCTTCGGCATTGGGGCCTACCTCGCCGACACTCCCGGTATGAGAAATCTCAGCGTCTATGACATCGAGCCGGAAGAATTGGACGGTTATTTCATCGACATCGCCGACCATGTGGCGGATTGTCGCTTTAAAGACTGCCATCACATCAATGAACCGGGTTGCGCCGTCCACGCCGCCGTCAAAAAACGCCAGATCGCCCTGACGCGCTACAAGAGCTATCGTGTCATCCGCGATGAATTGCAGAAGGCGCTCGCCGTCTATTAAGCGGGTATCTCCACCACATAAACAACCACCGGCGCACAAATCCATGTGCGCCTTTTCTGTTCTGCGCCTTTCGTCATTTCACTGCGCTACAATAGATCATAGTTGAGCGAATAGACTTTACATCCATGGAGACGCCCGCATGACCGAGTTCGTCCGCATCGAACAGCACGACTATACCGTTACACTTACCCTTAATCGCCCGGAAAAACGCAACGCCATCCACTGGCCTATGCTCGACGCCCTGAGCGATGCCATCGGCAAGATAGAGCAAATGGACGGTGTGCGCGTGATCGTTGTGCGCGGGGAGGGCAAATCGTTTTCCAGTGGATTGGATTTGACGGGTATTCCCGAACTGGTCGATGCTTTCGGCGAGCATTATAGAGAGAACCTGTTTCCGTTGACCGAAGCCTTTCAACATGTGCTTAACCGCATCGAGCGCTGCACATATCCGGTGATCGCGGCGCTGCACGGAACCTGCATCGGTCTGGGCATGGAGTTGGCGCTGGCCTGTGATTTTCGCATTGCCGCAGAAGGTACGCGGATGGCATTGCCAGAGACACTGCTCGGCATCATCCCCGATGTGGGTGGAACCACCCGCCTGACCTGGCTTATCGGTCCAGCACGGGCGAAAGAGTGCATTCTAACGGGTAAGGACATCGATCTCGCCGCCGCTGAACAGTGGGGATTGCTGAATGTCTGCGTGCCGCACCCCGACCTCGACGAGCGGGTAAGTCAGCTTGCCGGGGAACTCGCCGCTGCCGCTCCGCTGGCGGTCAGCTATGGTAAAAAGGTGATCAACGGCATCGCTGATTTACAGCGCGGGCTGACGCTGGAGGCATGGGCGCAAAGTGTCCTCATGCGCTCGCAGGACTTCGAGAATGGGGTACGCGCCGCCATGATGCGACAAGCCCCAGAGTGGGAGGGACGCTAGCGCCGTGACGCACGGATAACGACATCGCTGTATAATAGCCGCGAAGTTCATTTGAATTGACTGCTGAATAGATTGATGCTGAGGGGGATCATACGATGCGTTCCAGTGGATGTTTGTTACAGGGGTTGCTGGTCTTTCTGGTGACCATAATTATTCTGGGGTTACTTGGTCCGGCGGTGGGCAACGTCTTCTCTGAAATTACGACCGAACTTGACGGATCGTCCGGTCCGGTGCCGACCATGATGGTGATTACGGCTGTTCCACCGCCGACACTTCCACCAACTGCTACACTCACACCCGTACCAACACCGACACCATAATCGAACCATAAGGCAACGATACAGGGCGCGTCTGTCACACATGATGGGCACGCCCTTTTTGCTGTCGTGTGCTAGATTGTACCGGATGGCGTGGCAGTGCCCTGTTCGATGCTCGCCATGATCGCCACCAATAGCGATTCGAAGCTGCCGATTTCATCGAGTGCAGTGGCAAATACGCCGATCACATAGTCGCCGGATGACTCGATTTGTGTGGCAGAAAGCGCGATGTCCAGCGTCGTTTCGTCATCAGAGACGTTCCCGAAGATGACCGCCACCGTATCACGCTCGAACAGAAACACACTGTCGATTTCCAGCCGGATCGCGCTGTCAATACGTTCGATCTCGCCTGCAAATGCGCTCAACAAACCACCAGTGGTCACATCATCGGTCAATGCCGCCGCAAGGTCACGCCCGAAGAACTGAAACGATCCCGTGAACTCGCCCGATTCGGGGGTTCCAGTATCACTGTTCAACAATGCTTCAGTCGAAGCGATATACAGCGCCCCGGCATTCTCGTAAGCGGCCCAATCCGTCGGATAGCGCACACTGAAATTGCCATCGGTGGTGTCGATGCGCTGTGTCAGCGCGACAGACTGCGACGGCGCGGCGAAGTCCACGCTCCCGGCGATGGCCCGCGTGATACCATCGGCATCCGCGTCTTCAACTGCGCTGAATACGAACGTCACCAGTGCGCCGCCCGCGTCCACAGTAATGACGGTCACATCTACCTCAAGTGCGCCTAATCCGCCGGAACGGGTGGAAATTGCGGCCTCGCGCCCGTTGAGTTCGACCGCCTCGAATTCGTCCAACCCGGCATATCGTGGATCACTGCCTGCCTCTTCGGTTTCGGCTGCAATTTGGGCCATGTGATAATCGCCCGCACTGATTTCAGGATCATCCAGACCGGCGCGAGGGGCGACCGTCACAATCGCGCCTGTGCCATTTAGACCTTGCAGCAGCAGCACGCCATCTGTGGTCTGCGCGAACCAATCTTCGGGATAGCTCAACGCCAGCAGCCCGCTTTCCAGTTCCAGACCAACGCCTTCCGGCAACTTGATCGGATCATCATCCTGCGCGGCGACGGCAAACGAAAAAGCAGTAACCAATATCCCGACCAGCAAAGCGACAGCAACACGATTTCGCATGAGGTTTCCTGAGTAATCAACAGTTTGACCATTATAACGCAGGATTACAGATTGTGTGGCAGGTACGGCTATTCGTGAAATATTTCTCAAATACTCCCCTGAGACTCATGTGAGCATCGTAATGTAAAGTCATAAACATCAACAAACAACGAGGACTCACATGATCGATACCCGTTATGAACTTGTCGTCGTCGGCGGCGGACCGGCTGGTGTGACCGCTGCCCTGCGTGCTGCCGAACTCGGCGCACATGTCGCGCTGGTAGAGCGCGGGCGTCTGGGTGGAACATGCACCAATGACGGTTGCGTGCCCACCCGTGTGCTGGCGAAAGCGGCGCGTCTGATGCGTGATAGTGCGCAATTTGGCGAATACGGTCTATTGCTGGATGCCCCGCCGCAGGTCGATTTTGGCGCGGTGGTCCGGCGGACGAAGGCGGTCATCGAAGAGGTACACGCCAAAAAGCAGCTTGTCTATCATCTCAAGCAGGTCGGCGTTGATGTGATTGATCAAGCCGGGGACACCCGTTTCATTGATCCGCATACGCTGCGGCTTGAATCTGGCGAAGAGATACGCGGCGACCGCTTCGTGCTGTGCGTAGGCGGACACCCACGGAAGGCCCCGTTCCCCGGCGGCGAATTCGCCATCACCAGCAGCCAGGTGTGGGATATGACGGCAGCGCCATCCGCAGTTGCCATTATCGGCGGCGGCGCAACGGGCTGTCAGTTGGCCTCGGTGTTCGAGGACTTCGGCGCGAAGGTGACGCTGCTCGATATCGCCCCGCGCATTCTCGTCACTGAGGA
>DAOTXA010000040.1:0-9060 GCA_034435595.1 Anaerolineae bacterium
GTGTTCAGCGTCGAGCAAACCGGTGTGCCGCCGCTGCCAAATCCACCGCAAGACGGCGCGGAATTCGTGTGGACCGCTACAGTCGAGGTCGGTGATGTGACCGTCTACACAGGGCTACGCGGACCGGACACCGAAGCTGAGTCTTTGCGGGTGCTCTATGAATCCACCGTCGCGAGTCTGCGTGTACCCTGACGATGTTGCTGTGACCGGTTTGGCAGCGCGGCGTGTTTGGTTATAATTGCGTTAGGAGTACAATGACGAAACGCACGGAAAGCAGTTGAGCATGAGTAGTCCGGCACATGCGCTGGTGGTCGGCGCGACGGGTATGCTGCGCGGCGTTACCTTGGCGCTGGCAGAGCGCGGCCTCGCCGTTACCGGGATCGCCCGTAATACGAACAAGCTGACTATACTGGAACGCGCATCCTCGACCATGTTGAGCGGGCACATCTACCCGCTGGCACTGGATTATGCCGATACAGACGCACTCGTTGACGGATTGCGCATCGCCATTGAGCAGCGCGGGCCGATTCAACTGGCGATTGTTTGCATCAGTGGGGGCGCACCACGGGCTTCGGCGACTATCGCCCGCCATGTACAGGGGCGCTATACACATATTCTCGCCAATCGCGAACACGACCCTTCCCGCCCGAACGCAGCGCGTGAAAGCTTCTTCGCCAAACTCCCACAGGTGGACTATCAGGAAGCGATTCTGGGGTACTTTGCTGACGAAGAATCCGGGTCGCGGCGCTGGCTGACCGAAGATGAGATCGTTGGCGGTGTGCTGCGTGCGGTGGATTCTTCGCACGAGCGCTACATCATTGGCACCGTATCGCCGTGGGAAGCCCGCCCGCAGGTCGCCGCGAACGGGTAGCCGTCTCTATTCAATTTAACTCAACCAACCTTCAACCACCCTCACTCGTGGCCTGCGGGCAGCGTGAAGAAGAATCGCCCGCCCGGTTTGCGGCGGGTTGCGGGCTGTGCCCACAGGCTGCCCCGGTGACGTTCTAGCAGGCTGTGAGCGACTGCCAGCCCCAGCCCCGCGCCTTCGATCTGTTCGCCCTGCACGCGCTCGCTGCGATAGAAGGGGTCAAAAATGCGTTCCAGATCGGCACGACGCAGACCCTCGCCCTCGTCGAGGACGCTCACCAGCACACACGGCATAATGATGTCGTCTACCGGTGCGCCAGCGGGGAGTTTTCCGGCGCTGGTGATGTGCTGCGTAATGACACGGATCGTGCTGTCTGGTGGCCCGAACTTGATGGCATTGGCGACCAGATTGGTCAACACCTGCGTCATGCGGTTGACATCGACCGTCACCGCTGGCAGTGTCTCGTCGTCGATTTCCATGAATACGGTCTGATTCCGCGCCTGTGACTGCACCTTCAGCAAAGCTACAACCGCGATCACGATGTCGTTTAGATTGGCGCTCGTCAGGTCCAGCGTCAGCTTGCCACTAATCGCGTGCGTGATCTGCACGATATCGCCGACAATCAACTTCAGATGGTCGGCGCTGTTGAAGATCATCTGCGCGTTCATGTAGTGATCGTCGGGCAGGCTGTTGTCGTCCAGCATCACCTGCGCGAAGCCTTGAATCGAGGTCAGCGGGGTGCGCAGTTCGTGCGAGATACGGCGTAATAGCTCGTCGCGCATTTCCTCGGCGGCACGATCGGCAGAAATATCCTGAAATGTGAAGATACGCCCGGAGACGCGAGCATCCTGATAGACCGGGGCGCTGTACCAGGCGATTTCGCCGAGCACGCCACCAGATACGCGCATCTTGAATTCGCCGTCACGGGTTTCAATCGAACTACCACCTAATGTGCCCCACGTAGCGCTTAATTCGCGGCGTGCGCTCTCGCTGATACGCATCCGCTGGATGAGTTCTGCCAGGGGGACGCGGTGCGAATCGTTCGGATTGAGGTGAAACATCTCGATAAACTGGGTGTTGACGGTCAACACAGTGGACTGTGTGTCTGGCAAAATCATGATGACGCCGTCAGTCACAGAATCGAGAAGGGCAGCACGCCCACGGGCTTCGATTTCGCGCTGTTCTGCGAGTTGCCCCGCGGTCGTGCCCAACGCCAGAAATTCGCTGACGATCTGGTAGGTTCGCACATGTGCCGGGCCGGGTTCGTTGGCAATCGCGTTGACGATTGTCAGCACGCCGATTTCCTGCATTTCGGTGCGCAGTGGCACGATCATGAGCGCCTTCGCGTCCATCGCTTGAAAGCTTTCACGGCTGAAGCTATCCAAACTGTCGAGCAGTTCATCCAGTTTATCGCCATCGAAATATAGGCCGTCGTCGGGGATGTCTGCGCCTACTGGATAGCGATCATCAAACTCGTAGCGCATCCCGACACCGAACCCGCTGCCAAACTGCCGCGACCACGTCCCCATAATTTCCAGCGTCTTGAAGTCGCCGGGGTCATCACCGCCGCTGCGATCAACATACTGACCGATTGCACAGGCGCAGACATCACTATTGAAAATGTTGTCGCGCATTACGGCCACGATGTTCTGCGGGGATGGATCTCGCGAAACCGCCTGTGTCGTGGCGGCGAGCGCGGCGGCGGTCACACTGGCCTGCGCCAGATAGCGATTCTCCATCATTGCCTGCACGATATCGACAAGCGGAGCCAGCGCATCCAGCGTTGCGTCATCATAGGCCCCTGTTGGCGCGGTCAAAATGACGCAGCCGGGTTCGTCCCCTACAGTCTCGAAGGGGTACACGACCGCGATTGCATCATCATCAATGGGCGTTCCGTGAACGACGCGAGCTTTGCGCCCGCCGGGGATATCTACACGCAGCCAGCCCGATAACCATGACTCCGCGCTGGCGAGTTGGTCGCTATCCGGCAGATGCGCCCCCCACGAGGCCAGAATCTCTATATTGCCCCTGAAATCGCGGGTAATCACACACGCACCTTCGGCTTCCACACGGTCAGCGATGCAACTCAGCATGGTAATCAGCCGTTGATCTTGCTGCTCCGGGATGATTTGTAATGTCATACGTATTATGCGCCCCCCTACTATGGTGTACCAAGAACAATGCCGAATCTACGAGAGAAATGAAAAATGCGCGGCATCATTCACACCTGCATCGTAATATACCGTAACGCAAGGGCGGTTTTGTAACAAGTGCAACCCGTCACCATTGTCTTGTGAGATGCATATAAAAACCCGCCGGATGTCTATTGCTCCTGCGGGTTTGGTGTGTTGACGCGCAACGATACAGCGCGGGTGGATTGCGTTGAATACTCGCCTTATGCAGGCACGAGAGCGTTGGCTGCCTTGAGTACACCGAAGTCGGTGACCTCTTCGCCGGTTTCGATATAGTGCTTTAACCCGGCGAGAATCCCGGCAGAGGCCTTGCCGTACTGGTTCTTGACCATCGCGGCGTTCATCAGTGCGCCCACCGGACCGAAGGCCATGTCATAGTTGAAGGTGAAGCTGGCATTTGTCCCGCCGTTTGCCGCCTCTTTGATGGCAAGAGTGGCACGCATATTCTTGACGATGGGCGGAATGCCCTTGCTATCGTAGATTTCGACGGTGTAGCTTTCGCCCTCTTTCCAGTCGATGATGCGTTCTTCGATTGCGCCGAAGGTCAGCGTACAGTGACGGGTCGCACCGGGTCCCTGCGCTGCGGTCGATGTGTTGTAGGATTCGGTGACGCTGGGGTTGAACACCTGAATGTTAGCGAAATCGGCGAGTGCGGGCCAGACGACTTCTGGCGTGGCGTTGATATGGATGGTCTTGGTGATGCTGGTCATGGTCATTTCTCCTTGATTTGGGATAAGTTGGGATAAGTTGGGATATATCATCAAGGTAACAGGGTGGACTCAGATTTTCTGCGCACCGGATACTGGATTTCGGCAATCGGTTCTTCGACGGTCGGCGAGGGAAGCTGGATGAACATCTCGCGCACTGTTCCGGCGAACTCGTAGTTATTCGCCTCAACCCACGCGCCAATTGCCCCATAGCTGAGGTGGCCTTTCTCGATGTTGCCGATGCGGATCGCTGTCGCCATTGTCGCCGCCGGAAGCTCGCGTATTGTCATGACTGTTCCGTCGGGCAGGGCGATGTCAGATTTGACAGGGGCGCTTAGTAAGAAGCCCATTTCGAGGTCGATATCGTCCAGTTCAAAGTCCTCGTTGTGGGCGATGGCGAGGAAATTGCCGAGTGCCTGCGTCCCTACTTTTGCCGGGAGCAACTTCTGCATCTCGAACAAAATCTCACGGGCGGCAGGGAACCCGGTCAGTACCTTGCGCATCGAAAGGAACTTTTGCCCGGGCACTTCCTTGACGATTACATCGGCTGCGCCCAGATCGTCGTTATCGTCGATTTGTAGCAGCCGCGCTTCAACACTGCGCAGGCGTGCCAGTTCTTCGGATAGCGTCTGTTCGAGTTGGGCCTTTTTCATCGTCAACATGCCTCGTAGCGTATCCGGCGTGATGTTGTCGTCCATCAGCCGCGTGATCTGGTCTAGCGATAGCCCTAAATCCTTGAGCGCCAGAATTCGGTTCAGGCGGGGAAGCTGGTGTGCGCTGTAGTAGCGATAGCCGGTAGCGGGGTCGGTGTGTTCGGGGGTGAGCAGACCAATCGAGTCGTAATAGCGTAGCAAGCGCCCCGATACCTGTGCGATTTTTGAAAATTCTCCAATGCGGAACATTATGTGTCGCTCCTTGCTGCCTCAATAACTAAAGCCTATGGTTTGACGTAACGTCAAAGTCAAGCGGGTAAAGATGAGTTTTGTATGAGAAGAAAGAACTCTTGTGCGATTCACCGCGAAGATGCACCATAGAAGAAACGCAATCTGTATTCGGATCACACCATGCCACGCACGATTCTACACCTTGACCTTGATGCGTTCTTCTGTGCGGTAGAGGAACAACACAATCCCGATTTAGCGGGTATTCCCTTCGCCGTTGGTGGATCGCCCGACCAGCGCGGCGTGGTGGCGGCGTGTTCGTATGCGGCGCGACAATTCGGCATCCACTCTGCCATGCCGATGTCACAGGCGGTGCGTTTGTGCCCGGACCTGGTGATTGTCTCGCATCGACGCGGCGAATACTCGCGCTATTCGAAGGCGGTCATGGATTTGCTGCACGAAACCACACCCGTGATCGAGCAATTGAGCATTGACGAAGCTTTTCTGGATGTGACCGGACGGCCTGAATCTGGCGAGGCACTGGCGCGTAAGTTGCAGAAAGCCATCCGTGACGAGTTCAAGCTGCCGTGTTCGTTTGGCGTGGCGACGAACAAATTGGTCGCCAAAATCGCCAACACGGTTGGTAAGGCAGAGGCAGGCAAGGGGCCGAATCCGCCGAATGCGATTAAGGTCGTGCCGCCGGGGACGGAAGCCGCCTTTCTCGCACCGATGTCGGTGCGCGAGTTGTGGGGTATCGGCCCGCAAACCGAAGATAAGCTGGCGCGTTTGGGCGTGCGCACGATTGGCGATCTCGCCGCCAAACCGGAGCGCGATCTGGTATTCGTGCTCGGCAAGCATGGTGCGGACCTGCACACACGCGCCCAGGGCATCGACACACGCCCGGTGACGCCAGAACGAGACGCCAAGTCCATCAGCCGCGAGATTACCTTCGCCCGCGATGTCAACGACCGCGAGCATTTGCTGCACACACTACGACGACTGTCCGACGGCGTCGGGCTGCGCCTGCGGCGGCAGGGACTCGCCGGACGGACAGTGACGGTCAAATTGCGCTGGTCAGATTTTACCACGCTCACCCGGCAGACGACGCTTTCCCAACCGGTCGATCAAGACGCCGAAATTTACCAGCACGCCGCGAAAATCTTCACCGCCGCGTGGCCCTACGGACGCAAAGTGCGGCTGATCGGCGTCGGCGTCAGCGGATTCGAGCAAGCGGTACGGCAGTTATCCTTGTTTGATACCGAGCAGGATCGCCAGCAGCGAAAATTGCAGTCGGCGCTGGATGACATCCGCTCGCAGTTTGGCGACGATATGATCTTGCGGGGTAGTGATCTGCGGCAAGACGCGCCGGATGGAGAAGAAGGCGACGGGTAACGCAAGAAATCGGGGTGTTCGCGCATAGGTGATTATGGGTTAACGATGATTTTCCGGCTTGCCAAGCGCGGAAGTTTGTAAATTCTAGCGTCCGGCTAAGATATTCCTTGCGGGAAAGATGCAAGAAAACGGAAAATATGTCATCATGGTTAGTAAAGTGCGCGACTCACGCGCAGCAAAAGGGAGGAATTTTTGATGCGCAAAGCCTTAATTCTCAGTTTTATTTTACTCACACTTCTGGCACTGGGCGTAACCCCGATGCTGGCTCAAGATGACAGTCCGGCGCTCAGTCCGGCAGTTCAACCGGTTGGTTGCCCCGGCGCGCCGGTTCCGCAGCTTGTCATCGGCGGTACAGGTTATGTCGCCCAGACTTACAGTACACTCTGGGTGGACCCGTCGAGCGCCGCATCCTATAAGCGTATGTTGAGCGCCAACGGCGACATCTTCACCGTTGTGGATGGTCCATTCTGCGCGGGCGGCCCCTACAACTGGTATACCGTCACGCATACTGATTCTGTGACTGGCATAACCTATAACGCGTGGATCACCGAAGGCACCGGCAGCGCCTACTGGGTAATGCCCGGTGACTATCCGGCACCCCCGGTCACGGTGACTCCAGTTCCCGATCCGGTGACTCCGGTTCCGCCCGCAGGTCCGCAGTTGCCGCCGCGCCCGGTTGCTGGTGCGCAGAACTGCCCCGGTGCGCCTGCGTTCCGCCTGAGTGTTGGCAGCATCGGCACACCCGCAGATGTTTACCAGACATTGTGGGTGAACCCGTATAGCACAGCCGTGCATCTGCTAATGTACAGCCACGATGCCTTTGCCGATACCTACGAGGTGCTGGACGGTCCGTTCTGCCACCGCGCTTATAACTGGTATCTGGTGCGCCACACGCAAACGGGTACGCAGGGCTTCATCACCGAAGGTACGGGCAATGCATACTGGGCACAACCAATCGGCGTCGCTGCGCCAGAAGCAACTGAAGAGCCGGCAAGCTAGTTTTTTGATGCAGCAACAAGGCTACAGTAAACAATCGGGCAGGCCGAATTCGGTCCGCCCGGTTTTGTGTATCACGCAGCCGCTAAACCGTTCTACCTTTATGTTTTCCCCCGCCTGCACTCATCACTGATTCATGCACCCTCGCTAGACTGTCTTCACAGGATTCAATAACTCGTAAACGTTGGGCATTCTGCTGCTATACGCGGTAGGATAACCTCCACGCTTTTTTCTTTCATCACCATTCACCACGCAGGAGGGAGCATATATGCGCGTCGTTATCTCCGGTGGAACCGGCCTGATCGGGTCCGCCCTTACTCATAGTCTCGCTGCCGATGGTCATGAGGTCGTCATCCTCAGCCGTCATCCCAAACAAACGGGGCCATTGCCAGAAAGCGTTCGCTTTGCCAGATGGGACGCCAAAACGGTCGATAGCGAATGGGCCGAAGAACTTAATGGAGCCGATGCAGTTGTCAATATGGCGGGAGCCAGCATCGCCGGGGAAGGTTTCTTGCCGGATCGCTGGACGGTCCAGCGTAAGCGTAACATCCTCAACAGCCGCCTGAACAGCAGCACTGCATTGGTCGAGGCAATTAAAGGCGTGACCGTCAAGCCGCAGATTTTCATTCAGATGTCCGCGATTGGCTACTATGGCCCAGATACGATGGAGAACGTCAAAACGGAAGAATCGCCCGCTGCCAACGACTTCATGGGCGATGTGCTTGTCCAGTGGGAAGCATCCACCGCCGCGCTGGTCGATATGGGTGTTCGTCGCCCCGTCATCCATACCGGTATCGTCCTGAGCACTGAAGGCGGCGCATTGCCGCGCATGGCCTTACCCTTTAAGCTGTTCGCCGGAGGACCGCTGGGCAGTGGCAAACAGCCCGTCTCATGGATTCACATCTACGACGAAGTGCGGGCGATTCGCTTCCTCATCGACAATGACAAGGCCGAGGGACCATTTAACCTCGTCGCGCCCGGTGTCGTGGACAATGCTGAATTCAGTCGCATACTGGGCAAGGTTTTGAACCGCCCTTCGTTTATACCCGCGCCGGAATTCGCGTTTAACATGGCGTTTGGTGAAGTGGCGACGGTGGTGTTGGACGGTCAAAACGTTTCGTCGCAGAAATTGGTGGACGCCGGGTTCGAGTTCGCGTTCCCCGACGTGGAATCGGCGCTGCGTAACCTGTATGAAGGCGAAACCGCGCTGGCGACCGCGTAGCAACATCGCGCCACCATGATACAAAAACACAGGCCGCCGTCGCATGGACGGCGGCCTATTTGATTTGGCTCATCTACAGGAAATCTACGCCAGCACTGGATGCAACGCGTCCTGCGCGATTTGGCGGGCGGCACGCTCGGTGCAGATGTTTTCCTCACGGGCCATGCGCAGCAAGCGCTTGATCGTGTGGTAGATGTCTGCGGTTTTAGCGCGAGCCGCCATCATGTCGTAGCCGGTGCGCTCGAACGAGACGTTGATAAGTCCGCCTGCGTTAATGACATAATCGACTATGTAGACAATACCAAGTTCGTTCAGCACGTCGCCATGACGCAGTTCTGCAAGCTGATTGTTGGCGGGTCCGGCGATGATTTTGCAGCTAGACAGGCGCGGAATCGTTGCGTCGTTAATGGTCGCGCCCAGTGCCGCCGGACTGAAGATGTCACACGGTACGTCGTAGATTTCGTCTGTGCCGACGATGTTGACGCCGATGGATGCGGCCTTGCGCAGCGAATCCGGGTTCACATCGGTTCCGGTGACGATGGCCCCGGCCTCAATCAACTGCTCCGCCAATGAGAAACCAACCTTGCCTAATCCCTGCATACTCACGCGGATTCCGGTCAGGTCTTCTGTTCCCATCACCTCTTCGACGGCGGCGCGAATGCCCATGAAGCAGCCGTAGGCCGTCACCGGGGACGGATCGCCACTGCCGCCACGCTCACGCGGCATCCCGACGACATGCTCAGTATGCTTGCGGATCGCTACCATATCATCCGGTTTGGTCCCGACATCCTCGGCGGCGATA